>NZ_JAVRHS010000009.1:0-100794 GCF_031846435.1 Croceicoccus esteveae | reverse complement strand
TCGATCAGATGCTCAACCCTCATAAGCCGCTCGTCTTTCGCTGCTAGACCCTGCAGCGCCTTGCGGATCTTAGCGATCTCTGCGTCCAGAATGAACTTCTCACCAAGCCAGTTCTTGTATGCTGTCTCGAGCGAGAACCTGAGGTTGAAATGCGACATTGCATCTGATTAAGCTGGACGGTCAGGAAGGATCAATGTTCGGGGAGAAGCGTATCCTGAAAACTTGTGGAAGGCGGAATGTGCAATCCGAAAAAGGCTGATCTATTCCCTTTGGAGTTGCCATGACAGATTTTAATGAGCGAGGTGCTAGGTAAGTGAACACTCGCATCCTTTAAAATTTGTCCTTTTTATCCGAAGCGAGCACCAACTGATAATGCCACTCTCCAAATACATGCAGTTGGTACACAAATCCCGAGCAGCCTGCCTTTCAGCGGTTGAAACCTACAATCGGGCATCGGCGATGTATCGGGAAGAAACCTTCGCAATCCTCATGCTAAACGCATGGGAGCTTCTTCTGAAAGCTCGAGTGATGAAGGAAGCCGGAGGCAAGCCAAGCGCGCTCTACGCGAAGCGCGTCCGCAAAAAGAAAGATGGCACACCAAGCAAGCGTAAGGAGATTATCCGAACCCGTTCTGGTTCACCCATGACGATTGGGATCGACAAATGCTGGAAGCTTGTGGCCGGCTACCCCAATGACAGCATAGATACGCTAGGCATCGCTAACATCGAAGCTCTGATGGAAATCCGTGATAATGCGACCCACTTTGTTGTAACGGACGCATTGTTGCGAAAGAAGTTGTCCGAAATTTCGCTAGCGGCAGTCCGCAACTACGTTATTGCAACACAGCAATGGTTTGGGGTCACGTTCTCGGACCTAAATATCGCCTCGATTCCGTTGTCGTTCGATCTAGATCAGAAGGAAGTCGAGGCTGTCGCGAAAAAATCATCGACGATGGTTTCGAAGTTCCTTTCTCACATGCAGAAGGTCGAAGGTGCTCTTCCGAAGGATGAATCCAATTTCGCTTTCTCAGTCAGGGTTGATTTTGACCTGATCAAGAAGAAAGACGAGAACGCGGTCAAAGCTTCAATGGTTGGAAGCAATGACGCCGATCTGACGGTTGTAGTCGAGCAGGATAACGTGCCGCCAGGCTTCACTTTGAGATACCACCATTTGATCAAGATATTGAAAGAGCGCTACAGCAATTTCAAGCAGAACAAAAAGTTTCATACGATCATGAGTTCCGTCAAGAGTGACCGCAAGCTTTGCTACGAACGATATCTGGACCCGTCAAAAAAGCAAAGTAGCAAAAAGTCCTTTTTCAATCCAAACGCCATAAAGATATTCGATGAGGAATATACGAAGAAGAACGCCACTCTCTTCGAGCCTGAACCATCCTAAGACAGCCCGGCATTAGCGCAACCTAAGGTCTAGGTTCTTTTGCGCCATAATGCCGGAAGCCTGGCTCCCCGAGTAGGATTCGAACCTACGGCCATTCGATTAACAGTCGAATGCTCTACCGCTGAGCTATCGGGGAGCAGCCATTTGCGGGCAGAGGCGCATATAACAGGGCCGCGATATTTGGCAAGCGGGCAAATCGTTCTTTTGAGGCTCCGACGTCAGATCACGAACTGTTCGGTCACGATCCGCTCATCAAGGCTGTGGCCTGGATCGAACAGCAACGTCAGATCCCGCTCGTGGGCAACCTCGATCCTGATGGAGGCGATGTCGCGCACCTCTTTCTGATCGGCCACTGCAGAAACCGGACGCTTCTCCGCCTCCAGAACCGAGAACTCGATAGCCAGTCGATCGGGCAGGATCGCGCCACGCCACCTGCGGGGGCGAAAGGCGCTGATCGGCGTGAGCGCAAGAAGGCCACAGGCAAGTGGCAGGATCGGGCCATTGGCGGAAAGGTTGTAAGCGGTAGATCCGGCGGGAGTCGCCACCAGCACGCCATCACAGGCAAGCTCCGCTATCCTCACCTTGCCGCCCACCGTGACGCGCAGCTTGGCTGTCTGTCGTGTTTCCCTGAGCAGGGACACCTCGTTGATGGCGCAGCTGCTGAACTGCGTGCCATCCTGCCGCACAGCCGTCATCCAGAGCGGCGATACCGTAAGGGAACGGGCGCGGGCAAGCCGCTCTGCAAGCGGTCGGGAATTGCGGTTCCGGTTCATCAGAAATCCGACCGTGCCCAGATTGATCCCGTAAGCCGGAACTATGTGCCCGGAATCCAGCATGCCGTGCAGCGTCTGAAGCATGAACCCGTCGCCTCCCACGACCACGATTGCCTGTGCCTGTGCGCAGGGCACCCAGTCATGCGCGTGCCGCAAGACCGCCGCTGCTTCCTGCGCACGCGGCGTGGGAGAAACGGCGAGCGCAAGGCGGTCGTAGCCTGTGAGTGATCTTTGCATGCAAGCCTCCGTTGCCGCAGCGCTTTATCAGGCCGGATGCTCGTCCGGCGCGCTCAGGCAGGTTCGCTTACCCTTGCAGCACGCCGGACGATCGCCGCAAGACCCTTTGTCAATTGCTGCAGGCCGTTCAGACGCGCCTTGGGGTCATTCCACTGCCGGTTGATCACCAGCTTCATGTCGGGCCGCAGTTTCGCGGTGCCTTTCAGACGATCGACATAGGCAAGGAGGCCAGCAGGATCGGGGAACTGGTCGTTGCGGAAGCTGACAAGTGTGCCGCGAGCACCGACGTCGATCTTGGCGATGTTTGCCTCCAGTGCCTGCGCCTTGATCCCGATCAGGCTGATCAGGTTTTCCGCAGCATCGGGCAGGGCACCGAACCGGTCGATCATTTCGGCCGCCAGCGCCTCCACCGCTTCGGTGTCGGCGGCATCGTTCAGGCGGCGGTAAAGCGCCATCCGCACGGCAAGGTCCGGAACGTAATCCTCGGAAATGAGGATTGGCGCATCGACAGTGATCTGCGGACTGAAGCGTGACCGGTCCTCGTCAATGCCGGCATCCCCCGCCTTGGCCGCAAGGATCGCATCCTCCAGCATGGACTGATAGAGTTCAAAGCCGACTTCACGGATCTGTCCCGATTGTTCGTCGCCCAGCAGATTGCCTGCGCCACGGATATCAAGGTCGTGACTGGCGAGCTGGAAACCCGCGCCCAGCGAATCCAGATCGCCCAGCACCTTCAGGCGTTTTTCAGCAACCGGCGACAGTGTTTCGCCCTTGGCGTGCGTGAGGTAAGCATAGGCGCGCACTTTCGATCGCCCGACCCGCCCGCGCAGCTGGTAAAGCTGGGCAAGACCGAAGCGATCCGCGCGGTGAATGATGATGGTGTTGGCCGACGGGATGTCGAGCCCGCTTTCCACAATCGTGGTGGACAGCAATACATCATACTTGCGTTCGTAAAAGGCGCTCATCCGTTCTTCGACCGCACCTGCGCCCATCTGGCCATGCGCGAACACCGCCTTTACCTCGGGCACGTAACGCGCCAGCCAGGCTTCCATATCCGGCATGTCGGCAATGCGAGGCACCACAATGAAGCTTTGCCCGCCGCGATGATGCTCGCGCAGCAACGCTTCGCGCATGACGACATCGTCCCACTCCATGACATACGTGCGCACAGCGAGGCGATCCACCGGCGGTGTCTGGATGACGGACAGCTCGCGCAGGCCGCTCATCGCCATCTGCAAGGTGCGCGGGATCGGCGTTGCGGTCAAGGTGAGGACATGCACGTTATTGCGCAGCGCCTTCAGCTTCTCCTTGTGGGTAACGCCGAAGCGCTGCTCCTCGTCGACAATCACCAGGCCAAGCCGCTTGAACTCGACCGACTTCGCCAGAATTGCATGGGTGCCGATCACAATGTCCATGGTGCCGTCGGCAAGGTCCGCGCGTGTCGCTGTCGCCTCGCTTGCCGGAACAAGCCTGGAAAGACGGCCAATGTTGAGCGGGAAGCCTTTGAAACGTTCCGAGAAATTCGTATAATGCTGCCGCGCAAGCAGGGTGGTGGGCGCGATCATCACCACTTGCCGGCCACTCATCGCGGCTACGAACGCCGCCCGCAGAGCAACTTCTGTTTTGCCAAAGCCGACGTCGCCGCACACCAGGCGGTCCATGGCACGACCGGCGCCAAGGTCAGCCAGCACATCGTCGATTGCGCGCTCCTGATCCTCTGTCTCAGACCAGGGAAAACGGTCGACGAAACTGCCATAGCTGTCTGCATCGGCTTCGATTTCGGGCGCGCTGCGCAAAGCGCGCAAGGCTGCTGTGCGCAGCAGCTCGTGCGCAATTTCGCGGATGCGTTCCTTGAGACGGCTCTTGCGCTTCTGCCATGCCTCTCCGCCCAGGCGGTCAAGCGTGACAGAGCCGTTTTCGCCAGCGGTGTCGCTGCCATAGCGAGACAGGACGTCGAGGTTCTCTACCGGGATGTAAAGCTTGTCCCCGCCGTGGTATTCCAGAGTGACACAATCATGCGGGCTTTTGCCGACCTTGATCGATTCAAGCCCCAGATAACGTCCGATGCCATGGTCAAGGTGAACCACCAGATCGCCCGGCGTCAACGCGGCGAGCTCGGCAAGGAATGCGTCGGCATCCTTCTTGCGCTTCTTGCGCCGGACCAACCGGTCGCCAAGCAGGTCTCGTTCGGTAATGACTTCAAGGTTGCTCGCGGCAAACCCGCTTTCCAGCGGCAGGACAACGGCAACCGGAATACCCTTGGCGGCAAGGCCGAGTGCCTCTTGCCAGCTTTCTGCGACAGCCGGGGCAACCAGTCCCGCTTCGGCCAGTTGCGAGACGATGCGCGCGCGCGATCCTTGCGTGAACGCAGCAACGATGGGCTTTATGCCGGCGCGGGCCTTGTCTGCAAGATGGGCTGCGGCAACCGCGTAGGCGTTTTCGCCCTGCAGCCGCTCCGGTGCAAAATCGCGCGACGAGGAGAAGCCAAGATCGATGCTGCCTTCATTGTCGGGCTCGGCAAAGATCGATGTGCGGTGGACCGGCCACTCACCAAGCTGCTGCCTGAACTCCGCTTCGTTCAGGTAAAGCGCATCGGGCGCAAGCGGACGGTAGCTGCCCGGCGACTGTCCGGCGGCCTCCCGCCGTGCACGCTGGTAGTCGGCGATTTCCTCCAGCCGCTGCTCTCCTGCACGCAGCGCGCTGCCGTCGATGATGGCGACATCGTCACTTGCTTGCAGATGATCGAACAGGGTGACGAGGCGTTCCTCGAACAAGGGCAGCCAATGCTCCATGCCGGCCTGGCGCCGCCCTTGCGAGACAGCTTCGTACAGCGGATCGGAAACGGCACCGGCGCCGAACATTTCCCGATAGCGCGTGCGGAACCGCTTGATGGTCGCATCGTCAAGCAGCGCCTCGCTGGCGGGGAGCAGCAGATGGCTGTCCACCGACCCGGTGCTGCGCTGGTCGCCCGGATCGAACAGGCGCAGTGTTTCTAGCTCGTCTCCGAAGAAATCGAGCCGCAGCCCCATACGCCTGTCCACCGGGCCAAGACCTGAAGGCACAATGTCGAAGATCGACCCGCGCACCGCGAACTCACCGGCATCAATTGCAGTATCGCTGCGCATGTAGCCCTGCCGCTGCAGCAGCGAGATCAGGCTTTCATGCGGGAGCATCATCCCCGGGGTGAGCAGGCGCGTCGCCTCGCGAATGCGGAACGGGGTGAGCACGCGCTGCAACAGCGCATTTACGGTCGTGACGACAAGCTGCGCGCCTGTTCGCGGTGTTTGCAGGGCCTGCAATGCGGCCAGCCGCCGGGCACTTGTCGACAGGGCAGGGCTGGCCCTGTCGTAGGGGAGGCAATCCCAGGCGGGAAACTCGATTACCTGAAGCTCCGGCGCAAAGAACGGCGCGGCATCGGCAATGGCGGTCATTGCCTGTTCGTCGGGAGCAATGAACAATGTCCGGCCCTTGGTCGCGCGGGCGATATCGGCAAGGACCAGCGGCAACGCGCCGCGTGCCAACGAGGACAGTGTCAGCGGCCGTTTGGAATTGATGATGCGGGAAATTTCAGTCATGTCTCTCTTGCGCAATGATAATCCCGCCGGTTTCGCTCCATGGGCAAACAACCGGCGGCGACCGCGGCGTATCCCAAACGCCTATCTGTGGATGTGCACGTAATCGAGACGACGCATCGCTTCCATCTGGGCGCCCTCAAGACGATCGGGCGGCGTCTGGACGTTGAGTGCCCATGCCATCACATCGACGTCATCTTCGTCCAGCAAGGCTTCGAACCAGGCAAGATCGGCTTCGTTCCAGCCGTCATGATGTCGGTCGAAGAAGCCGCCGATCATGAAATCGGCCTCGCGGGTGCCGCGGTGCCATGCCCGAAAGCGCGCCCGGTTGATCCGTGCCGGCCGGTCTGGCGAAGCGTCGGTAGTAACGTCTGTTTCTGCTGCCATTGTGGAAAAAGGAGTTAGCGGGCGCAAAGGCTCGGTGCAAGCGGCGATGGAACCGGCTATAGCCGCCGTTCATGCGTCCCGAACGGCTCAACCCACTGTTTGCAATGGCCGACACGCTCCGGGGCGTGGGACCGCGGCTGGAAAAGCCGCTGGCCCGGCTTGGCCTGAAGCGCGTGAAGGACGTCGCCTATCATCTGCCTGACCGCTTTGTCGAACGGCGGCGGGTAAAGGTGCTGCGCGATGCAAAAGCAGGCGATCACATCATTGTGCAGCTTACCGTGGTCGAGCATCGCGCCAGTGCCGGACGCGCGCCATTCCGGGTGGTTGCGCGTGATGAAGCAGGAGATATGGTGAGCCTCACCTACTTCGGGCGCGCATCCCATGGCGCGAGAAAGGCATTGCCGGTAGGGGAAAGGCGCGAAGTTGCAGGCAGGCTGGAGGAATATGGCCAGTCGCTGCAGATCGTGCATCCCGATCATGTCTCGCCCATCGCACCTGTGCCTGTTGCCGCGTGTGCGACCGACGGTTCCGAAGCTGCAAACGTGCTGCAGGGTGCGGATTTGCTGTGCGAGCCAGTCTATCCGCTGACAGACGGGTTGACGAACCATCGCATGCAGTCCCTTGTTGCTCAAGCCATGCAACCTGCGCCGCCATTGCCCGAGTGGATCGAGCCCGGTTTGATGCAGAAACAGGGCTGGTCCAGCTGGCGCGATGCGCTGGAAGAAGCGCATCGCAGCGGCCGGAAAGAGGCGCGGAACAGGCTCGCCTATGACGAGTTGCTTGCTTCTGCGCTCGCGCTGATGCTGGTAAGAGCAGACAATCGCCGCCGGCGCGGACCGGCGTTGATCGGCACAGGCACATTGCGAGGCCGGCTGCAGTTGCCCTTTTCACTGACTGGCGCACAGCAGCGGTCCATCCGCGAAATAGAAGGCGATCTTGCGCAGCAGCACCCGATGCTGCGGTTGCTGCAAGGCGATGTCGGATCGGGCAAGACGGTGGTGGCGCTCAACGCCATGCTGATCGCGGTGGAAGCAGGCGGGCAGGCCGCTCTTCTGGCTCCGACCGAGATCCTGGCAAGACAGCATCATCAAACCCTTTGCGAACTGGCGCAGGGTACCGGAGTGGAAATTGCCATCCTGACCGGACGGGACAAGGGACGGGCGCGCGAAGCCATATTGATGGGCCTGCTCGATGGCAGCATCGACATCATCGTGGGCACCCATGCCATTTTCCAGGACACGGTGAATTACCGCAATCTCGTGCTGGTGGTGGTTGATGAACAGCACCGCTTCGGCGTGGGTCAACGGCTGTCGCTCACGCGAAAGGCGCGGCAGACAGCACATTGTCTGGCAATGACGGCAACGCCCATTCCGCGCACGTTGACGCTGGCGCAATACGGCGAAATGGAGGTGAGCCGGCTGGACGAACTGCCACCGGGTCGCAAGGCAATCGATACGCGTGTCGTGGCGCTCGACCGGCTCGACGATGTGGCCGCAGGACTGGTCCGTCATGTCGAAGCGGGCGGGCAGGCTTATTGGGTCTGCCCGATGGTGCATGAAAACGAAAGCGCCGATCTTGCAGCGGCCGAAGCAAGGTTTGCAACACTGCGCGAGATGCTGGGCGATGCCGTAGCGCTGGTTCATGGGCAGCTGCGACCCGAAGCAAAGGACGCGGCAATGGCGCGCTTTGTCGCAGGCCAAGCAAAGGTGCTGGTGGCAACCACCGTAATAGAAGTCGGCGTCAACGTGCCCAACGCATCCTTGATGATCATCGAACAGGCGGAACGGTTCGGGCTTGCCCAATTGCACCAGCTGCGTGGGCGGGTCGGACGCGGCGCGGAGCAATCGGTGTGCCTGCTGCTGCGCGGTGACACCCTGTCCGCGACGGCGCGGGACCGGCTCGCGCTGATGCGGGAGACACAGGATGGCTTCCGCCTGGCCGAGGAGGATCTGCGCCTGCGCGGCGCAGGTGAATTGCTGGGCACGCGCCAATCGGGCGATACGCCGTTCCGGGTTGCGACGCCGGAACAGATCAGTGCGATGATCGCCATAGCGCACGATGATGCCCGCTTGCTGATCGACCGTGATGGCGGGCTTCAGGGGCCGCGCGGGGAGGCGGCCCGCACGTTGCTTTACCTGTTTGAACGCGATTATGGCGTGCAATTGCTGCGCGGCGGGTGACGCAAGAAGCTCAAGGCCGCTTTGCCTTTCTGAGTGGAATCGCGATTGACTTGGCAGCACCTTTGGTGATCACTGACGCAATGGGAGCCAAACGGTTCGTTTGGCACAGGGCATGAGGGTGATGGTATGAGTGAACAGGTTGAGCAGCCGGCGCCAAGCCCGGTCGTGGCGTTGATCGTACTTGTGGCAGTGGTGATCGCAGTTGCAGGCTTCCTTGCCCTGGCACATCTGCTGGCGATCGAGGCGGTTTACGCAGGGTTCCTGTTCATTCTTTACTGGACCGGAATTCGTCATTCTGCGTGGGAAGAGTTCATTCCCAGCCTGCTGGGTGCTTTTGGCGGACTGGCACTTGCCGCTGCCTTGCATCTGATGCCGATACATTACGGCACCGCCGGTCTGGTGGTTTCGCTGGCGCTGGTGCTCCTGGCGATTTACCTGCTTATCCGGCAGCAGCTCCCACGCTTTGTCAACATGAGCTTCATGCTGCTGCTGACAGTGACGACGGTGCCGGTAATCACCGCCGATGCACCTTACGTCGACATGGCGCTGGCAATCGCGGTGGGAGCGGCATATGTCGCCGGCCTGATGTGGCTGCTCGGGGTGGTTCAAAAGCGCAGGCTGGAAAAAAGTCCTGCTGCCTGATTAGGCCCGTCAACCCCGTGTTCGGATGTGTTTGGGTCCAGACCCGAGGCTCAGGGCCGTCCGAGGCTCAGGGTCGCCCGAGGCTCAGGGTCGCCCGAGGCTTACGGCCGAACGACTTCGCTGTTCTGGATCAGGTCGACGAATTTGGCGCGCCACCAGTGCACGTCTTGCTTCTTGATCCCCTGAAGCAAGGCGTTGAAGCGGCGCTTGCGTTCGCCCAGCGGCATCTTCAGCCCCATGTGAAGGGCATCGGCCACTTCTTCGGGTGAATATGGGTTCACGAGCAACGCTTCTGACATCTGTGCCGCAGCGCCGGCAAAACGCGACAGGACCAGAACACCGGGATCTTCGGGGTCTTGCGCCGCGATGTATTCCTTTGCAACAAGGTTCATGCCGTCCCGCAAAGGGGTAACCAGTCCTACCCGGGCGGCGCGGTAAAGTGCGGTGAGCTCCGCCCGCGCATAGCCGCGATTGACATAGCGGATCGGCGTCCAGTCCACCTCGGCAAATTCGCCATTGATGCGCCCGGCAAGCTCGTTAAGCTTCTCGCGCACCTTCTGATATTGTTCGACCTCGCCGCGCGACGGCGGAGCAACCTGGATCAGCACGACGGCACGGTGCAGATCATCATGCTGGTGCAGCAGATGTTCAAAGCTTTTCAGCCGTTCCTCCAGCCCCTTGGAATAATCCAGCCGATCGACACCGATAATCATTGTCAGCTGCCGTAGCGACCTGCGCACCCGGTCAGCGATGGACTGGGCTTCGGGTGAGCCGATGCCGTCGACAAAATCACGGTAATCGATGCCGATCGGGCAGATTACCGCACGCACCATCATGCCGTCGAGATGGATGTAATCACCCTTGATGGACGCGCCCAGCTCATGTTCGCAATAATGATGGAAGCTTTCCAGCCATTCTGCCGTCTGGAAGCCGATCACGTCATAATGGAACATCGAGCGGATAAGCTGTTCGTGATGCGGAAGTGAGACCAGCAGCCGGGTTGGCGGCCAGGGCGTATGCAGAAAAAAACCGATACGGTTCTTCACTGCCCGTTCCCGCAGCAACATGCCCATGGGGATCAGATGATAATCGTTGATCCAGATGATGTCATCGGGTTCTATCATCACGTGCAGCGGTTCGACGAAGCGGCGATTTACCCGCTGATAACCGGCATTGAACGTGCGATCGTATTTGGCGATATCGACCCGGTAATGGAACAGGGGCCACAAGGTGCGATTGGCAAACCCGTTATAATACTCTTCCACATCCTGCGGTTCGAGATCCACGACGGCGGAACGCACGCCGTCGACCTCATCGAAGCTGACGCTGCCGTTAAACTTTTCCACTTCGCGTCCGGACCAGCCGAACCAGAGCCCGCCACTTTCGCGCAGGGCGGCCTGCAATGCGACAGCCAGTCCGCCTTGCGCACTGTCGGGGGTCGGCATCGACACCCGGTTTGAAACTACAATCAGTCGGCTCATGGTTTGGTCCCTGCTAGTGGCGCCGTTCACCGGTTCAACGTGGCAGACAGCCATTCGTTCACCTGATGAACACTAGGCAGCCGGTAGCGTGCTGCGCTGGGGCGGCTGGCTCCGACCAGAACACCGTGACCGCCTGCCCACTCGACCGCGTCAAATCCGGCTTCATCGGTAACGTCATCGCCGGCGAAGATCGGCCGACTGCCGGCAAATGGCGACTTTTCAAGCAATTGGCGAATGGCTGTGCCCTTGTCGATGCCGCCCTGACGCAGTTCCACCATGGCGTGACCATGCTGGATGTGAAATCCCCATTGATGCGACAGGCAAGCGGCCAACGACTGACAAGCGTCCTGTTGCTCTGGTGCCAGGCGATAATGAAGGGCTGTGCCAAGTGGCTTGTCTTCGAAGATGACGCCTTCATGGCTTGCGGCAAACTGGCGGAATTGTGCTCGTGCGTCGTCCAGCCCTGCAGGTGCGGTTGTGGTGCCTTGGCTCCCGTCGGCAAGTCGCCATTGCGCGCCGTGGCTGCCCGCCAGCGCCAGCTTTCCCACGCCAAAGCTGTCAAGGGTGGCTATGTCGCGTCCGCTCACGATCGCCAGCCGGTTGTCCAGCCGCTCGGCAAGCCGGTGCAGGCGATCGATGAGGAGATCAGGCACATCGATGGCGTCGGGACGAGCGGCCAGTTCGACCAGCGTGCCGTCAAAATCAAGAAACAGCGCGTCGCGCGCAGGATCGATCAGCGGTGGCGGTCCAGCATCGCCCATCAGACAGGACATGCCGCAGATGAGACGGTGACGTGTTGCTCGGGCGTGGCACGGTCGCAGCAATGGAGAAACATCGTCCGAATTATCATCCGCGTTGCTGCGCACGCCAGATGAGCCCGGCAGCTCCAGCGACGGCTGCACCTGCGAGCATGGCCATCTTCCGGTGCAGCGTCAGCGACAAGGCCGGACTTGCGGTGCGGGCCGACGCATCGAACCTGCCATGGGCCCCATGATCACCAGCCACCGGTTCATAGAGATTATCCTTACGGTCGGGCGCCGCCGTTTCGTTGTCCTGCTGACCTGAAATTCCGGTCATGGCGAGGTAATGGTCCAGCAATGAGGATGCTACCTTGTCGCCGATGATGGATGTAATCGCAGGTAAGCCGACAACGACCTCCTTGCGGCGGTGATGGGCTGCCCAATGCACTGCCTTTGCTGCCAGCTCCGGCTGATAAGGGGGACTTGCCGGCTTTGGCTTGCGAGGCAGGTTAGTGCGTACCCAGTCGAACTGTGGCGTGTTGACAGCGGGCAACTGCACCATGGAAACATGCACGCGGCTTTGCTGCGACAGCAATTCGCAACGAATGGAATCATGAAAACCCTGAATGGCATGCTTGGCTCCGCAGTAGGCCGATTGCAGCGGAACGCCGCGGTAGGCCAGCGCCGACCCGACCAGCACCACACTGCCACTGTTGCGTGGAACCATGCGCTTCAATGCAGCCATCGTGCCATGCACCTGGCCATGATAGGTAACGTTCGTGACGCGGCGATAATCTTCCAGATCCATATCCAGAAAGCGCGACAGCACCCCTGCAAAAGCGGCATTGACCCAGATGTCGATGGGGCCGAACTCACGCTCCACCTGCGCGGCTGCATCGTCGACCGCAGCGGCATCTGCAACATCGAGCGGCAGGATCAACGGCGTGCCGCCTGCAGCAGTCACATCGTCAGCAGCGCCTTGCAGCCCGTCGTGCCCGCGGGCGATAAGACCAATTGCAGCGCCATCTTGTGCAAAGCGGCGCACGACCGCCCGACCAACGCCGGCCGACGCACCGGTAACCACAATCACTGGACGGCGTTCTTTCATGGCATCAATCCCCTCGCTTGCATTTTTTCGTTCACAGCCGCTCTTTCCAGATCCGTCAGGAAATCTCGAGACCTGCTTCGCTCCTGTCCCGCTGCGAAGTCGCTGCACGTCGGTCACACGGTGCATTGTCACGGCCAAGATTGATCGCGGTCACCACAAGCGCAAGGTGAGTCAAGGCTTGTGGAAAATTACCCAGCAGATCGTGTTCGTTCGCTTCTTCGGAAAGCAGGCCAACGTCGTTGGCGCGTTCGCAAAGCTGTGCAAACAGCGCGACTGCCTCGTCTCGGCGGCCCTGCATGCGCCACACGTCCGCCATCCAGAACGAGCATGGCAGGAAAGCATTGTCCAGCCCGCCAACCCCGTCGTCTATCTTTTCTGTGTCGTTGCGCCACACGAGATGCCCGCGCATCAGCCGGTCCTCGATTGCGCGGGTGGTTGCCTGCATGATGGGGTCGTTGGCGTCTATGAAACCGACCATGGGCAGGCGCAGCAGGGATGCATCCAGAGCTCCGTTATCATAGGCGACCCCAAAACGGGTCTGATCGTCGGCAAGTCCGTGCGCCATGACATCGTCGCGCACCAAAGCTGCCAAGGAGGCATAGCGGTGTGAACGTTCAGCGTCGCTGTGACGGAACCAGTCTGCTGCTCTGTCGAAACCGACCCAGCACATGACCTTGGAATAGACATAATGTGTGGGAGCCCCGCGGGCCTCCCAGATACCCGCGTCAGGTTGCTGCCAGGTGCAGGCAAGCTGATCGGCGACAAGCTTCATCAGCATGTCCGTATCTGCATCAGGCTCGATGCCATGCTGCGCCGCTGTATGCAGTGTGTCGATGACCTCGCCATAGATATCGAGCTGCAATTGATCGACTGCGGCATTGCCGAACCGCACGGGTTTCGTGCCATTGAACCCGGCCAGCCAGTCTGCTTCCCACTCCAAAATCCTTTGTCCACCGTCAACCTGGTAAAAAGGTCGCAGGTCGATCGGCTCACCGGCAACAGCGCGACGCAGCCAGGCCAGCCATTCTCGCGCTTCTGCGTCAAAACCCGCCTGGAGCAAGGCAAGCAGTGAAAAGGTCGCATCGCGCAGCCAGCAATAGCGATAGTCCCAATTGCGCGTTCCACCCGGTGTTTCCGGCAGGCTGGACGTAGGGGCCGCGACAATGCCGCCGGTAGGCCGGTGGATCAGCGCCTTCATCGTCAGCAGAGATCGACGCACCTGCGCAGGGTGGTGTTCGCCAGCGCGCGCCTTCTTGATCCAGCTTTCCCAATAGCTACAGGTTTCCTGCAACGCGAGTTCAGGATCAACAGGATCAGGCACGGCATCATGCGAGGCAAACCAGGTCAGCACGAAGGATCGGCGCTCTCCGGCCCTGACCATGAATTGGCTGGTGAACCAGCGTTTTTCAAAAGCTATATCGGCATCGAAATCGAGGCGGACCCCATCGGGACCGCATATGGCAAGCGTGGTGCCATTGCTCTGGCCTGTGCGCACCAGAGGGTGGATGCGCCCGTAATCGAACCGCAGCGCCAGACGGCTTGTCATGGCAACTTCGCCAGACCGACCTTCCACGATTCGGACCACATCGGGCGCTTCGCCGCGCATCGGCATGAAGTCGATGATGGCGACCTGCCCAAGAGCAGTCGTGAACTCTGTCTCCAGGATCAGCGTGTCGTCACGATATCGGCGGCTTTGCAAAACGATCGCATCATCGGGCTGCATCTGCCAGCAACCATTGCCCGCATCACCCAGAATTGCAGCAAAGCAGGCTTCGGAATCGAAGCGCGGAAGACACAGCCATTCCATCGCGCCGTCGCGATGCACGAGCGCTGCTGTTTCTCCGTCACCGATAATGGCGTAATCCTGAACTTTTCGTGGAGGACTCATCGCTTGGCAAAAACCTCGGGCAGGGAACGGTTCGGAAGATTAGCACTGATCTGAAGAGCGGGAGTTACGCGGCTGATATCAGTGGCAGCTGACACCCTTGCCCTCTCCGGCATGTCTCGCAGCGCCTTGGAAGCGCAGGTGGCAAGCCGATCTGCAACAACAGCAATGCCGACTCGGCGGGCGCTAACGGCGGCGGCGCCTGGCACAATGGCCTTTCTGCCCCTAGTCTGCGTCCGTGGCGCGCGCGAGGTCTGCGTCCGTGGCGCGCGCGAGGTGGTATTATGCGCACGAACGCCCAGAAGAGCGGTGAATGGGTCCGCGACATTACCAAAAAGCTTGCCCACTTTCATCTCCGGTAGAAGACGCGTTCCGGCGATGTGTGCGCCTGCTGCCCAGCCTTGGCCTGCATCGGATTTCTTCTCCACGCACAATGCGAGACAAAACGGCGGTGGCCGCTTCTGCAGAGTTTGTCATGCACACAACCGCGCTGCTCGCGTGACGTTCCCATTCCGCTCTTCTGAGATCCTGCCAGGTTTTTGTCTGTTGCTTCAACGCCACCTGATGGCGAGGTCAGCCCGCAGGTCGGCAAAGCCAAAACAGAGGAACAAGCATTATAAGATAGCAGACACTGTTTCTGGGCTCGATAGAGCACCATGGCCCGGCGACAGTCACGTTCCTCGCGCAGCGCATCGTCTGGCGCGCGAGCAGCTGGCCGCCTCACGCACGAGCAAGTCGCGCAGCTTGATCGGTTTGGCGGCCGGAGTGCGCCGTGCTCTTGCGCCTTGAAACGGCACGAGTTCACTTGCGAAGATGCGATGGGCCCGATCTGGGAAAATCTTGGACAGGCCCTGCCGGGTCCAGTGCCAGCCTTGTCCCCGCTCAGGTGTTCGCGCACGGACCAAATATGGTGATGAGAACAGCGATGGGGAAGCAATTGCTGGATTTGACGCGTCGCAAATTGAAGATCTGCAGCATAGACGGCAAGGCAGGCCCGGCCGGACCAGACCCGATGAGGCTCTGTGCCCAGCTATTCTGCTGTGTGTGGCCACGATGCGCCGGTGGACCCTGCCTGTTCCAAGGTGAGGGCAAATGCAGGAGCTATCCCGGACGACCTGAAGTCTGATCAGGATAGTTGCATGGTTTTGGCCGTGCGCGCGGGCTTACCATGCCGCCAAGTTCGATCAAAGGACGATGGGATTAAAGGGTGATGGATAGAAACGCGTTCGCATGCGTTGTACAGCCGAAAGGAACACTTATGGACAACCCCAAAAACCCGGCCGATCGGCAACAGGATCACGATCCGGCTCATCAGACCGATGAGAGCAAAGGCTCTGTCACCAAGAAGCAGGTGACTGATGACAATGTTCAGAACAAGGATCTGGCTCGCGGTAGTGAGCCGCAGGCGCGATCAGCAAGCAGCCACCGCACCTGACGCACTCTGACTGCTGCCGCCGTAGCAAATTGAACAACAGCGGCGGCGGTCAGCCTTTTCTGCTGCGCATGAGCAGAAATAGGGCGGCGGGCCAGAAAGCTGCGGTGGCAATGTCGGACAAGGCTTCTGGATTGCTTTGCCCGCGGCCTGCAAGATGGTTGGCAATTTCGTTCTGGAACGCCAGCGCGATCACGACAATCAGGGGCAGGGAAGATCGAAGCCGTCTTCGAAGAAGAATGTAGGCGCCTGTAAATATCAGTAGGCCGGCATGTATGTAGAATACGGTCTGCGACATGCCGGACGCTTCAAGCAACATTGTCCTGCCGCTTACAAAAGCGGACGCAGCGTCATACACGATACCCGCCATCGCCATTCCGTTCAGATATTTGAAAGCCACAGGATCAGGAGCCAGGCTTCCTCGGCTCGCCGACGCACTGTGTGTACCGGCTGCTGGTGGGCGGTAACGGGTTCGAACCGCTGACCCTCTCGGTGTAAACGAGATGCTCTACCAGCTGAGCTAACCGCCCCTGCAGCGCTGCGGCCGATAAGGTGCTTTTCAAGATGCGTCAACCGCGCGCGTTCGCCTGATGTCAGAACCGCGCCGGGCGGGCCGGACGGGAGGGCCGGCTTGTATCCAGGAGGGTGAGCCGCTAAGGGACCCGCCATACCTTTGTCGCCTGACATCTGGCCATCATTTTTCATCACACGCAAGGTTCATCGCATGAAGATCAGCGGCGTCGATATTCGTCCCGGCAACATCCTGGAATATGAAACGGGTATCTGGAAGGTTGCCAAGATCCAGCATACGCAACCTGGCAAGGGCGGCGCTTACATGCAGGTCGAAATGAAGAACCTGATCGACGGGCGCAAAACCAACGTGCGTTTCCGCAGCGCAGATACCGTCGAAAAGGTGCGGCTCGACACCAAGGACTTCCAGTACCTTTATGCCGAGGATGACATGCTGGTATTCATGGACACCGACAGTTTCGAGCAGATCCAGCTGCCTGCCGACCTGCTTGGTGATGCGGCGGCTTTTTTGCAGGACGGCATGCAGGTGACGCTCGAACTTTATGACGAACGGCCGATCAGCGTCGCGCTCCCTGAACAGGTCGAGGCACAGGTCGTCGAGGCGGACGCCGTGGTGAAGGGGCAGACCGCCTCATCCAGCTACAAACCGGCGGTGCTTGACAATGGCGTGCGCGTGCTGGTGCCGCCGCATATCGAAAGCGGAACGCGCATCATTGTTGATGTTTACGACCGCAGCTACGTCGGCAAGGCTGGCTGAACCTTACTGGCCGGGCGGTGTTCGCGCGTCTGGCAAGTCAAGCACTGGAACGAGATGAAATGGCCCTTTCCGGATTGATCCGCATCATGGAACGCGCCGCGCGCAAGGCCGGATCGCGCCTGCGCCGCGACTTCGGCGAGGTTGAACACCTTCAGGTCAGCCGCAAGGGGCCTGCCGATTTTGTCAGCAAGGCCGATCAGACGGCAGAACGCACCTTGTGGGACGAATTGCGGTCAGCGCGACCCGACTGGGGATTCCTGATGGAGGAGGGCGGCTCCATTGCCGGTGATCCCGGCAAGCCGCGCTTCATCATCGACCCGCTCGATGGCACCACCAATTTCCTGCACGGAATGCCGCACTTTGCCATCTCGATCGCAGTGCAGGAGCCGACGCTTGATGGCAGTGGCTGGGGTGAGGTTACATCCGGTCTGGTCTATCAGCCCATCACCGACGAAACCTTCTGGGCCGAGAAAACCCGTGGCGCCTGGTTGCAGGATGCACGCCTGCGGGTTTCGAGCCGCCGCGATCTTGCCGATTCGCTCATTGCAACGGGTATTCCTTACGGCGGCCATGGCGATTTTGCGCAATGGTCCCGGATTGCCAACGCGATCGGCCCCCGGGTTGCCGGTCTGCGCCGGTTCGGTGCCGCATCGCTGGACCTCGCCTGGGTCGCAGCGGGCCGATATGAAGGGTTCTGGGAGAGCGGTCTCAGCCCGTGGGACACTGCGGCAGGTTGCCTGCTGGTCCGCGAGGCAGGCGGCTTCGTGTCCGACTGGCGGGGGCGCTCCCCGCCGATCTGCGATGCAACGGTGCTTGCGGGGAACGATGCAATCCACTCGCGTTTGCACAAGCTTCTGGCGGGCGCGACAAAGGCCGCTTGATGCGCGGCGCGGCCGTGGCTAAGGCAGTGCCTCACCCGGTCGGCGTCCTGTCCGACTTAGCCCCTGTGGCGGAATGGTAGACGCGAACGACTCAAAATCGTTTGTCGCAAGACGTGCCCGTTCGAGTCGGGCCAGGGGCACCATCCGTAATTGACAAGCACTGAAGTGGGCGCTGGCACTCCGCTGGTGTCAGTCCCTCATTTGGCGTGTGGCGCTGCGTTGCGCCTGCTGTTAAGGCGATAGGCTTATGCCGGGGCCTCCATCTTTGCATGCTGCTGCTGCCATGGCATTGACCGTGGCAATGTTCATCGCGTTCGCGCGCGGAACGATCAAGCCCGAGATCATCAGCCTTGTCACCATCGCGATCATTGCGCTTGGCCTCTACTTCTACCCGCTTGCCGGTACTGCACCGACGAGCGGACTGGAGCTGGCATTTGCCGGCTTCGGGCACCCGGCACTGATTACCATTTGCGCATTGATGATCATGGGCCGTGGGCTGGTTGTGACCGGAGCGCTCGAACCTGCAACGCTGTTTCTCAGCCGGATCTGGAAGATCAACGCCAAGTTCGGCATGCTGGTATCGCTCATGCTGGCAATGGGCATGTCGATGATGATCAACGACACGCCCGTGCTGGTCCTGCTGCTACCGGTGTTTGTACAACTGGCCGAACGTGGAGCGATGCCGGCTTCGCAGACTCTCATCCCGCTCAATGCTGCGGTGCTGATCGGCGGGATGGCGACGACCATCGGCACCTCCACCAATCTTCTTGTGGTCTCCATTGCAGAAGATCTGGGCATGGAGCCGATGCGGGTTTTCGACTTCACCCACATCGTCGCGCTGGCTGCACTGGTGGCAATTCCCTACCTCTGGCTGGTGATGCCGCGCCTGCTGCCGGATAATGGCGTCGCGGCCATGCGCACGCATCGCCGGTTTGCTGCGACATTGCGGATCGACAATGACAACGAACTCATCGGGCTCTCTCCTCGTGATCTGGCTGATCGCCTGCCGGAAGGGTTTGCGTTCGAAGGATCGCAGGACAGGCCGATCAGCGCCAATGCGCGATTGCCGGTAAGCGGAACGCATCGCGCGCT
Source organism: Croceicoccus esteveae (assembly GCF_031846435.1). Classification (NCBI taxonomy): domain Bacteria; kingdom Pseudomonadati; phylum Pseudomonadota; class Alphaproteobacteria; order Sphingomonadales; family Erythrobacteraceae; genus Croceicoccus; species Croceicoccus esteveae. Next base: position 81,698 of record NZ_JAVRHS010000009.1, on the reverse strand, counting down.
CGACGAGGTCATGCGCATGTTCAAGGCACGGGTTGCGCCGGCCTGGGTGGTGGAGCGGATCCGCACCGCCGCCAGCCGGCAAGGCGCTGATGTCGTCGTCGTCGAGATGGCAGTGACTGCCGATTCGCGGCTCGTCGGACTGACGATCCCCACCTCCGGTGTAGCTGGGCAGTATGGCGTTGCCGTGCTCGGCGTGCACCAGTTGCAGAAGGGCGAGAATACAGGCCGGCATGAATATTCCGAATTGACGCTGCGCGTTGGCGACGTCTTGCTGGTCATGGGCTCGCTTGTGGAAATCGAGGAATTTGCCAACACCGAACGGCTGCTGCTGCTTAAAGGAGCCCAAGAAGTGCCCCGCCGCTCCAAAGCAGTGCTGGCAGCAGCGATCATGCTTGGCGCAGTCCTGTCCGCCAGCATCGGGCTGTGGCCTATTGCCGTCTCGGCGCTTGGTGGCGCCATCGCCATGTTTGTGACAGGCTGTGTGAAGTTCGACCGAGTCGGTCGCGCGCTCTCGGCAAAGGTGATCGTGCTGGTCGCCGCCAGCATCGCCATTGGCCGGATAATTCTGGAAAGTGGCGCTGCGGAGTGGCTCGGCCTGTTGCTGTCAGCAGGGCTTCAGCATTTACCGGCTGCTGCGGTGCTGGCGTGCGTGATGCTGTTTGTCACGCTTCTGACAAACTTTGCCTCCAATGCGGCGGCAGCGACCGTCGGCACGCCTATTGCGATGAATATCGCTGTCACACTTGGTTTGCCGCTTGAACCGCTGGTGCTGGCTGTGCTGTTCGGCTGCAATCTGTGTTACGCGACGCCGATCGCTTATCAGACGAACATGCTCATCATGGAAGAGGGTCAGTACACTTTTGCCGATTATCTGCGAACGGGTGTGCCGCTCGTACTGTTGATGGCGACCACGCTCTCCATTCTGCTCGTGTTCTTCTATGGCATGTGAAGCCGGGCAGTGCCGTCGCCCAGCCTGTAACCGATCGCCGGCTCGGTCAGGATGTAGCGCGGCAGTTCCGGCTCAGGTTCGATGCGGCCACGCAGCTTGCTGACAACGACACGCAGATAGTGCCGTCTGTTGCGTGCCTGTTCACCCCACAACTTCGTCAACAGGCTGGTGTGGGTGACAAATCCGCCTTGTGCATCGAGCAGCATCTGCATCAGCTTTATTTCACGGCCCTGTAACGCAAATGTCCTGCTGTCGAGGACAAGCGTCGCATTGTCCTGGGGCACTCCTGTGTGGATGAGGCGAACTTCCGCCGGAACTGCAGCGCCTGTTGCCAGCAGCTTTATGCGGGCAGCAAGTTCAGCCGGGTCGATCGGCCCGATCGTCAGAAACTCGTCTGTTTTTGCATTGAAGGCCTGCACGCGGGCCGTAACCTGCGCTGTGGTCGCCAGCGCCAACGCGGTGCGTCCCTGTTCCTTGCAAGCGGAAATATGGTCCATGGCATTGCCGCCGCTCAGGAAAATGCAGGCAAGATCAGGCGGCCAGCGATCTATTCCTGCCGCCTTGACGCTGCGCAGCCATTCGGCACGCTGGTTCGCATTCCCCCCCAACAGGAGGGGTGGCACTGACGTCAGGCTGCGTAGGACGGGCGCCACCCCTGCCGGCGTGCTGACCTGGTCAGTGCGGAGAGGCGGTGTGGGCATGGTCCTGTGCCGGATCATCCGGATAACGGCGCTTGTGTCGGATAGACCACCACAAGGACAAGCCAATCAATGTTGCCCCGATCAACCCGGTAATCGTTTCCGGTATATGGAATATTGCCGAAAGCAGCATGATTGCGCCCAGGACGATGATTGCCCAGAACGCTCCATTTTCAAGATAGCGATATTGCGACAATGTACCGGCACGCACCAGATGAATGGTCATTGATCGCACGAACATCGCGCCGATGGACAGACCAAGCGCAATGATCAGCATGTTGTTGGTAAGGGCAAAGGCGCCGATGACGCCATCAAAGCTGAAGCTGGCGTCCAGCACTTCGAGGTAGAGAAACCCGCCAAGCCCCGAACGCGCCGCGCCTGCGGCACTGTTGGACATGTCAAGCAGGGTGCCGATGGCCTGAACGACGATGTAGGTGACCAAACCCAGCAGGCCGGATACCAGAAATGTCAGCGCCTCTGCTTCCGGCAGCGCACGCGAGATGAAATAAAGTGCCAGTACCAGAATGGCAATTTCGGCAGCCTGTATGTTGGAAATTCGGCTCAGGAAACGCTCCACCTTCCCGATCCAGTGCACGTCCTTTTCGGCATCGAAGAAAAAGCGCAACCCGACCATGGTGAGAAACGCGCCGCCAAAACCGGCGATCCCGATGTGCGCGCCCGACACGATCGCTTCGTACCGCTCCGGTTCGTTCAGCGACAGGTGCAAGGCATCGAGCGGGCCGATGCCTGCTGCCACAGCGACGATCGCCAGCGGAAAGACGATCCGCATGCCGAATACCGCGATCAAGATGCCCCAGGTCAGGAACCGGCGCTGCCATTTCTCACTCATCTCGCGCAGCACGGTGGCATTCACCACCGCATTGTCGAAAGAAAGCGAAATTTCCAGGATCGACAGAACAACGACAATCCACAGGATCTCCAGCATGCCGCCCCAGCCTGATCCTTGCTCAAAACCAAGCCACACGCCCAGCGCTAGACAGATGAGGGTGAAGACGAGAGAGCCGCGATAGTGGGTAAGAAGAAGTTTCAAGAACGATCAGCCTATGGATTGCGAGTTGCTGGAACAGGAGATGCGCAGCCTGTGCGCTGCGTCAGTCCGACTTTGCGCGATAGACTTGCTCCGGGCCGGGAAAAGTGCGGGCCCTGACTTCGCTGGCATAGCGAGCTGCTGTGTCGTCGATCATCCCGGCGATATCGCTGTATTTTTTTACAAAGCGTGGCACCCGCTCGAACATGCCAAGCATGTCTTCTGTAACAAGGACCTGACCATCGCAATGCGCCGAAGCGCCAATGCCGATGACCGGCACGCTCAAGCTTCGGGTTAGAGTGATCGCAATATCCTCCACCACGCCTTCTGCGACGACAGCAAAAGCGCCTGCGTCCGCAATCGCGTTGCCGTCGGCAATGATGCGGGCATGCTCTGCTTCGTTGCGGCCGCGCGCCATGTAGCCGCCAAGTGCATTGACGGCCTGCGGCGTCAGTCCGACATGGCCCATGACAGGTATACCGCGTTGCGACAGGAAGCGAACCGTTTCGGCCATGGCATGGCCGCCCTCGATCTTTATCGCCGCAGCGCCGGTCTGTGCCAGGACACGGCTTGCGCTGGTAAAAGCCTGTTGCGGTGATGCTTCATAACTGCCGAACGGCATGTCGACGACGACCAGCGCGTGGTAAGATCCGCGCACGACCGCGGCACCATGCGCGCACATCATGTCGAGCGTGACGGGAAGCGTGGAAGGCAGCCCGTAAATCACCTGTCCCAGCGAATCGCCAACCAGCAGCATGTCGCAATGCGGATCGAGTAATTGCGCCTGCCGAGCGGTGTAAGCGGTCAGCATGACCAGCGGCTCCTGCGTGGTGCCGTCCTCCTTGCGCTGCATGACCTTGGGCACGGTCAGCCGCTTCATCGGGGCAGGGGTAGGCGTGGCCCGGCTGGTCGCCGTATCGATCTGGAAAGTAGTGGACATGCAAATGCTTTTGCACATGCCGGCGATTATGGCAAAGCGCCCGTTGGAACAGCCGCAGCATGAGGCCAGTGCACTGCGGCAGTGGTTCTTGATATAAACACGACGAATGGGAGCAGGATCAGGCGCATGGCAACAGCCACAGATGCAAAGCCGCACGAGAGGTCGCATGAAGGGCCCGAGGAGGGATCTCACGAGGGATGGTCATCCCGCAGCGCGTTCATACTTGCTGCGATCGGATCGGCCGTTGGTCTGGGCAACATGTGGCGTTTTCCGGCAGAGGCAGGTGCCAATGGCGGGGGCGCTTTCGTCCTGTTCTATATTGTATGCGTCATATTGATCGGGCTTCCTGTCCTTCTTTCCGAAACGCTGATCGGCCGGCATGGGCAGGCATCGGGACCATACAGCGTGTTGCGCATGGCGCGTGATTCCAGTGCATCCGGCAATTGGCAGATCGTCGGTCTTATTGGCGTGGTCAGCTCCTTTCTGGTCCTGTCCTTTTACTGCGTCGTCGGCGGTTGGGTGCTGTATTACATCGGCATCTTTGCGGCCGATCTTGTCCATACCGGCGTTGCAGGTGGTGCATTCCAAGGGCGCGGCCCCGCCACGATTGAAACGCTGCTGCCGGAACTGTTCGGCAATGGTCTCCTGATGGTCGCGCTCGATGCCCTGTTCCTTGGTGCAACGCTGTTCTTTGTGGCGCGCGGAGTTTCCAAGGGTATCGAGTTTGTCGCCACGTGGATCATGCCTGCCTTTTTCGTGCTGATCGTCGCGATCACGATTTATGGCGCCGTCACGGGCGCGTTCATCGAAGCGCTGGCTTATCTGTTTACCTTTGAACCGTCGAAACTGACGGGACCGGTCATGCTCGCGGCGCTCGGTCAGGCATTTTTCTCGCTGTCTCTGGGCATGGCAGGGATGATCACCTATGGCTCCTATGTGAGCAAGGACGTAAACCTTGCCGGCACATCGACGATCATTGCCAGCGCCGACACCGGGGTAGCGCTGCTTGCTGGCCTCTGCATTTTTCCGATTGTATTCACTGCCGGGTTGGCACCAGAGGCCGGTCCGACCTTGATGTTCCAATCTCTGCCGCTGGCATTTCAAACCATGCCAGCCGGCTCGCTGGTGGGGTTCTTGTTCTTCATCATGGTCGGGTTTGCCGCACTCACAAGCTCGGTCGCGCTGCTGGAAGTGCCCACGGCGTGGCTCATGGAGCGGTTTGGCCTGCGACGCACAATCGCTTCTGTCATGCTCGCGGCAGGGGCACTGTTGCTTGGCGTTCTGTCAGCGCTGTCGTTCAACACGTTGGCGGGATCTTATCCGCTGACGTTCTTGCCGTTGTTCTCTGAGCAGGGCTGGTTCGATCTTCTCGACACCTTGACCAGCAAGCTACTGATGCCGATTGCGGCTATTCTGACAGCTGTGTTCGTCGGCTGGATCGCGGCACCGCGGATTGTGGATGCCGAAGCGGGTCTGACAGGCGGGCTGTACCGTTTTTATCGGGTGCTGGTCCGCTGGGTCTGTCCGCTTGCGCTTACCGCGATCCTGCTGGTCGGAATATTCCCTTCGCTCATCGGGGGTTAGGCTGAAGCAAGACGGGGCTGCCATTCCAGGCAGCCCCGTCCCAGGCTTTGCTTGACGGTTTACAGGCTGGTGTCAGCCTTGCCGCCCTTTACATCATCGGTAATGTCCATCCCAAGCAGCATCTTGGCCGTCGTGAACGGGCCAAGCTTGCCGGACCAGATCGAAGCCTCGCCAAGATCCATGCGCAGCATCAGCAGCTTGGGATCATTCCTGCCATTGGGAAACCAGGCCTCGACCGTATTGCTCCACTCTTTTTCCAGACGTTCACGGCTGGTCTCCTCGACCAGCCGACCGTGGAAGCGGGCGAAAAGATCATGTCCCTTGGATGCAAAAGTGGCCGTCGCAGCGCCCTTTTCCGCAAACCGATTGTCCTTGTACGTAAAGAACCAGATCGCGCTGTTCGCGTCCTTGTCGAGCTGCGCTGTCATGGGTGCGGCCGTATCGGGATCATCATCGAGCTGGAGCATTACAAAAGGAGAATCGGCAAGATCTTTCCAAAATGCGTGGCGGAGTTCTTCGGCATTACCTTGATCGTACATAAACGTGGTCCTTTCGCTGTTTTACATGGAACGGACCAGTCCTGCCCAAGGTTCCGGTAGGACCATTACAATTGGATAAACCCGCTCCATATTGACAGCCTTAGCGAAAGCTGCGCAGAACAAGCAGGGAACATCTGGAGACTCCATGACCCGGAAGTCAATTCTCGACCGCCTGAAGATCCTTGCGGATGCGGCAAAATACGACGCGTCCTGCGCTTCCTCCGGCACGTCGAAACGCAGCAGCAAAAATGGCAAAGGGGTCGGATCGACAGAGGGCATGGGCATTTGCCACGCCTATGCGCCTGATGGCCGGTGCATATCTCTGCTCAAGGTCCTAATGACCAATCACTGCATTTTCGATTGTCATTATTGCATCAACCGCAAGAGTTCGAATGTTGAACGGGCGCGGTTTACGCCGCAGGAAGTAGCCGATCTTACGATCAGCTTCTACAAGCGCAATTACATCGAAGGTCTGTTCCTTTCCTCCGGCATCGTCAAATCGTCCGACCATACAATGGAGCAGTTGGTCGAATGTGCGCGTATCCTGCGTGAGGAGCATGATTTCAGGGGATATATTCACCTCAAAACCATTCCTGAAGCCGATCCGGAGATCACACATCGCGCAGGGCTGTATGCGGATCGGGTGTCGATAAACGTGGAACTGCCGACCGTAGCGGGGCTGAACAGACTTGCGCCCGACAAGGACGCGGGGCAGATCGACGGCGCGATGGGCCGCATGGGCGGCGATATTGTGGAGGCAAAAGACGCGCGTAAACGGTTCCGTCACGCGCCGAGGTTTGCGCCGGCCGGCCAATCGACACAGATGATTGTGGGAGCGGATGCCGCCAGTGATGCCGACATCGTGAGCCGGGCAAGTTCGCTTTACGAGCGCCATGCTTTGCGGCGGGTTTATTATTCTGCGTTCAGCCCTATTCCCGATGCCAGCGCCGTGCTGCCGCTCAAGCGACCGCCGCTCATCCGTGAGCATCGCCTGTATCAATCTGACTGGCTGATGCGTTTTTACGGGTTTTCTTCCCATGAGGTGGGCGCAGCGGCGGGAGCAGACGGCATGCTGCCGCTTGACATCGATCCGAAACTTGCCTGGGCTTTAAAATTTCGTGAATATTTCCCAGTGGATGTAAACCGTGCCTCACGTGAATTCTTGCTGCGCGTACCGGGTCTCGGGACGCGGGCGGTGGCGCAAATCCTGTCAATTCGTCGTTATCGCCTGCTGCGCCTCGAGGACATTGCCCGCCTGACAGTGTCGGCGGTCAAGGTGCGGCCGTTCATCGTTACGGCTGACTGGCGTCCGGTGCTGCTCACCGATCGTGCTGATCTCAAGGCGCTGGTGGCCCCGCCGGTCCACAATCAGCTCGAGCTTTTTGCGTCATGACGAAAACGGGTGCTGTCGATCTGGAGCGCACCCATCTGGTCACGATGCCGGCGCCGGATGACTTTGATGCCTGGCGCGACCAAGCTCGCAATCTGCTGCTCCAGAACATTCCTCCTGACCGGATTATCTGGACAGAAGCAGGAACAGGGTCAGGCGATCTGTTTGCATCTGCCGAGCCGGTAACGCCTGTCACCGTACCTGCCGCAACAAGTGAGTCGCCACCACCGCGCGTGCCAAGACAGTTCATCGTCTTTGCAAAGATTGCGATTTTGCACTCTGACCCGGAACGGTTTTCTCTTCTGTATCGGCTACTCTGGAGACTGCAGTCACAGCCGCATCTGCTTGACGACGCAGCGGACGCCGATGTCCGCCTCTTTGCCAGTCACCTGCGTGCCGTGCGTCGTGACGTGCACAAGATGCGCGCCTTTCTGCGCTTTCGCATGACCGAGACTGAGGATGGCGCAGAACATTACATTGCCTGGTTCGAACCCTTTCATCACATCCTGCGGCACAACGCCGGCTTCTTTGTTGATCGGTTTGCCAATATGCAATGGTCGATCCTGACTCCAGGCGGATCTCTGCATTGGGATGGCGAAATCCTTCGCGAAGGGCCTGCGGCAGATCGTACGGACGCGCCCGCTGACGATCCTGCGGAAGCTTTGTGGCGTGGCTATTACGCTTCCATTTTCAATCCGGCACGGTTGAAAGTGGGCGCCATGTTGAAGGAAATGCCCAAAAAGTACTGGAAGAACATGCCCGAGGCCCAACTTATCCCAGCGCTGGTCGCAGGGGCTCAGGCAAGGGAGGCAGCAATGGTGAAGGCAGGAACTCTGGAAATGGGTGAGCGGCCAGACACGCTCGCTGCTATTGAAAAAGCTCTTAACGCCTGCACCCGTTGTCCGATCGGCGAGTTGGACAATACTGCTGTGATGGGTGAGGGCCCGCGCAATGCGGCCCTCATGATTATCGGTGAACAGCCCGGCGACAACGAGGATTTGCAGGGGCGACCATTTGTCGGGCCAGCCGGTCAGCTACTCGATCTGCATCTTCGGGACGCGGGCATAGACCGCAAGGCTGCTTATCTCACCAACACTGTAAAGCATTTCAAGTTTGTGCATCGGGGCAAGCGCAGGCTGCATCAGTCACCCACTGCAAAGGAGATTGATATCTGTCGCTGGTGGGTGGAGAGCGAACGCGCCATTGTGCAGCCCAAGTTGGTGCTTGCGCTGGGCGCCAGCGCGGCGCGTGGGATGTTGGGCAAGACAATCAGCATATCGAAGGCGCGTGGCACTCCGCTTCGTTTGGAAGATAACAGCGAGCTGTGGATTACCGCGCATCCATCCTATCTGTTGCGCCTTGACGGAGAGGCAAAGGAAAAGCAGACGCATCTGTTCGCAGCGGATCTTGCAAATGTTGCCAGAAGGTTAAAGGAGTTAACGCAGGCCTAGCAAGTATTCTGCCAGCGACGCGCGATCAGCTCGGCAACTGGCGATTGGCATGCAGAACTTCTCCTGCCAGGTAAAGCGAACCGCAGACAAGGATCACATCGTTCGCAGCGGCACGTGCGGCAATGCTGTCGATTGCGCTGTGGATATCATCCTGCACTTCGCAGGCAAGCTCCGCTGCAATGGTGCACAAATCTTGTGGCACATGATGATCATGACCTGATATCGGCACTGCGGTCAGGCTGGACAGATGCGATGCGATGGTCGTGATGAACCCGACAGCGTCCTTGCTCGACAACATGCCGATGATTGCATGGACAGGAACTTTGATGGTTGCGAGGTAATTTGCCAAGGCTGCCGCCGCAGCGGGATTATGTCCGCCATCCAGCAGGATCTGCAATGGCCCGGCGCGCTGCGTCAATGGACCCTGGGCCAGCCATTGCAGCCGCGCCGGCCAAGAAACATTGCGCAATCCTTGGGCAAAGGCGGACGGCGAGACGGTGAGAAAATCCTGGTGTCGCAGCATGGCAATGGCCAGACCGGCGTTCGCAAGCTGGTGCGATCCCGGCAGGGCAGGCGGAGGCAGGGTCAGTTGCCCATGCCGATCAGCGTATTCAACCGGAGTGGCGCCCGCTATCGTCCAGTCTGCTCCCTGCACGTGCAGCGGCGCACCCGCCAACGCAGAGGCGTGCTCGATCTGCCGAACTGCCTCGGCGCGATCGTGTGCGACGGTGACGATCGGCACGCCCGGCTTGATGATTCCGGCTTTTTCAAAGGCGATGCGGGCGATCGGCAGTTGCGGGGTACCGGGTTCCGGCACAAGCAGAAACGCTTCATGATCGAGCCCCAGCGCCGCGATGCCGCAGCAGGCGGGATGTTCCAGCACGTTGGTTGCATCGAACCGTCCGCCAAGCCCTACCTCTACAATGGTGGCATCAGCGGGGCTGCGGGCAAAGGCGAGAAAAGCAGTCGCAGTGGTGACCTCGAAAAAGCTGGCAGGAATGTCGCCGCACCGGTCGAGCACTTCTTCAAGCAGGGCGGCAAGCAGATCATCTTCAATGAGGCACCCGGCAAGGCGGATACGCTCATTGTAGCGGACAAGATGAGGGCTGGTAAACTGATGGACCGTCTTGTCATCGGCTTCGATGATGGCCCGCAGAAATGCGCAGGTCGAACCCTTGCCGTTGGTACCGGCAACGTGAAACACCGGCGGCAGGTCACGCTGCGGATTGCCGAGCCGGTCAAGCAATGCACGGATTGGCGCCAGGCTCAAGCGGCCTTGTGGCACGCTCAGCCCTGCCAATCTGTCCAGTTGTGCCTGAACACGCGCATCGTCGGATCGGGCAAGGTCGCGCATCGGGCGCAGATCTATGCCCGTGTTGCCGGCAACAGATAGCCAATGATAGTAGCCAAGCGTTCCTTCAACTGATCGCGCGGAACAACCATATCAATCATGCCGTGTTCGAGCAGATATTCAGCGCGCTGGAAGCCTTCGGGCAGCTTTTCCCGGATGGTGTCCTGTATCACGCGTTGCCCGGCAAAACCGATCAGCGCGCCTGGTTCGGCGATCTGCACGTCACCCAGCATGGCATAGCTTGCCGTCACGCCGCCGGTTGTCGGGTCGGTGAGCACAACCAGGTAGGGCAATCCGGCAGCTTTCAACCGCTGAATTGCGCCCGTAGTGCGGGGCATCTGCATGAGCGACAGAATGCCTTCCTGCATACGCGCGCCCCCTGCTGCGGTAAAGATGACGTAAGGGCAATGGTCTGCGATCGCCTGATCGACCCCGGCGAGGAAAGCGGCGCCAACCGCCATGCCCATCGACCCACCCATGAAGCCGAAATCCTGCACTCCCAGCACCACGCGGTGACCATCAATGGCCCCGCTGGCATTAGTCAGCGCGTCGGGATGTGCATTGGCGCTCCGGGCGGCCTTGAGGCGGTCGGAATAACGCTTGCTGTCTCGAAATCGCAGCGGGTCTTCCTTGACCGCAGGCGAGGGCAGCACCCTGAACCCCTCATCGAGAATTTGCGAGAACCTTATGTCCGATCCGATCCGGCCGTGGTGATCGCACCTTGGGCAGACGAACAGATTGTCCTCATATTCTTTTACAAACAGCATTTCGTGGCATTCGGGACATTTGCGCCACAGATTATCAGGCGAATCGCGCCGGGCGGCAAAGGGCAGGCGATTGCGAACTTCGGTAAGCCAGCTCATGCAAGATCCTCTCGTGCCGAATGCACGGCATCTGCCAAGGCACCTGCCAAACGGCGGATTTCCGCAGGTGCACCCGCTTCATCGCGTGCAATAAGCTCCACAAGTGCCGATCCCACGATGACCCCGTCGGCAATCCGGGCGATCATGGCCGCCTGTTCCGGTGTGCGCACGCCGAAGCCGACCGCGACGGGCAGGTCAGTTGATTTCTTGAGGCGCTCCACCGCTTCGTCTATCGCGGTGGCTTGTGCCTGCTCCCTGCCTGTCACGCCAGCGACAGAAACGTAGTACAAGAACCCTTCTGCACCGCACAGGACGACTGACAGGCGCTTGTCGTCGGTGGTCGGCGTTGCCAGCCGGATGGGAGCCACACCGGCCTCGCGCAGCGCCGGACCGAGCGCTTCATCCTCTTCAGGGGGAACATCCACACAGATGACACCATCGACACCAGCCTGCGCGGCCTGGCTGGCAAACCACTCCGCCCCTCGGCGCAACATGGGGTTTGCATAACCCATAAGTACCAGGGGAACGCCCGGATGCCGCTTGCGAAAGGAGGCTGCCATGGCAAAGATGCCGGCTGTGGTAATCCCGTTAGCCAGCGCATGCCGATTGGCAGTTTCGATCACCGGTCCGTCCGCCATGGGGTCGGTGAACGGCATGCCCAACTCGACGATGTCCGCGCCACCGGCGACCACCGCATCGAGATTGGCCGCAGTGTCGCCATAGCCTGCGGTCAGAAAACAGATGAGTACCGGCCGCCCCTTGCCGAACGCCTCGGCCAGACGTGTCAAAGCTCAACCCCAAGCGCTTGCGCGACGGTGAAGATATCCTTGTCGCCGCGACCGCACAGATTGGCAAGCACGATACCGTCTGCGGGCATTTCGCGGGCGCGGTTCACCACCGCGGCAATGGCATGGCTGGGTTCGAGCGCGGGAATGATGCCTTCGGTACGGCACAGCAATTGGAACGCATCAAGCGCGTCCTGATCCGTTGCGTGGCTGTATTCGACCCGGCCGCTTTCCTTCAGCCAGCTATGTTCGGGGCCTATGCCGGGATAATCGAGCCCGGCGCTGATCGAATGGCCTTCAAGGATCTGCCCGTCATCATCCTGCAGCAGGTACGTCCTGTTACCGTGCAATACGCCCGGTGATCCGCCGGCCAGCGAAGCTGCATGCAGCTTGTCCAGCCCGTATCCTGCCGCTTCGACGCCAAGCATCTTCACGTCCTTGTCGTCAAGGAACGGGTGAAACAGACCAATGGCATTTGATCCGCCACCGATGGCAGCGACCAGCAGGTCGGGCAACCGGCCAGTGCGATCCAGCATCTGCGCGCGTGCTTCTGTTCCAATCACGCTTTGAAAATCGCGCACCATTTCGGGGTAGGGATGCGGACCCGCCGCCGTTCCGATGATGTAGAACGTGTCATGCACATTGGCGACCCAGTCGCGCAAGGCATCGTTCATCGCATCCTTCAAGGTTCCCGCGCCCGATCTCACCGGCACCACCTGCGCACCGAGCAGCCGCATCCTGAACACGTTGGGCTGCTGACGCTCCACGTCCTTTTCGCCCATGTAGATCACGCAAGGCAGACCAAAGCGCGCGGCGACAGTTGCGGTGGCGACCCCGTGCTGCCCGGCGCCAGTTTCGGCAATGATGCGCGTCTTCCCCATTCGCAAAGCCAGCAGGATCTGGCCCACGCAATTGTTGATCTTGTGTGCGCCGGTGTGGTTCAGTTCGTCGCGCTTGAACCAGACCTGCGCCCCGTTCCCGGACGGGGCATCCTTGCGCAGCTCTTCGGTGAGCCGTTCTGCGAAATAGAGCGGGCTGGGGCGGCCTACGTAATGGGCGAGCAGATCCTGGAACTGGGCGTCGAACGCCGGGTCGATCTTCGCTGCCCGGTATTCGCGATCAAGCTCAAGGATCAACGGCATCAATGTCTCGGCGACATAACGGCCGCCAAATTGCCCGAAATGGCCGCTCTCGTCAGGCTGATTGCGAAAGCTGTTCGTTATGGTGTTGTCCATGGTCTGCGATTGGCAGAGCCACGCTCCTAAGTCCAGATGGCGATGCTGTCGTGCGGCAAATCTGCCGGCGCATCACGCGGCGCGCACTGCCTTTGCAAAGGCTGCAATACCAGCAAGATCTTTGATACCCGGCGCGCTTTCCACTCCCGAAGACACATCCACCAGCGGTGCATCGGTAATCTTGAGGGCCTCCTGCACATTGCCGGGCCGCAGACCGCCTGCCAGCCCCCAGGGCATTGCCCCGCGATAGGAACGCAGCAGCGACCAGTCAAAGGCAAGTCCCATACCGCCCGGCAGCGATCCGGCCGGGGTTTTTGCATCGAACAGCACAAGATCCGCCGCACCGGCGTATTTGCGCGAGGCGGCGATATCATCGGCAGTTCGCACTGCTATGGCTTTCCAGACCGGCAGGCCCAGCCTCGCGCGCAATTGCCCGATCCGCTCGGGCGTCTCGCTCCCGTGGAACTGGACAGCATCCAGCCTTGCCGCGTCCACTGCTGCAATGATCGTGCTATCATCGGCATCGACAAACAGGCCAACCCGGCCGATCGATGCGCCGGACAGCTCTGCAAGCGCCGCAGCCTGCGCCAGGGTCACATTGCGCGGCGACGGGCCGAAGAACACCAGCCCTGCAAAATCGGCACGCGCCGCAATCGCGCACTGCATCGCGTCATGCGCATTGATGCCGCAAATCTTGATTCGCACGTCAGCCATCTGCGCGCGATATGCGTCCCGCCTGGTTTGGTAAAGTGCAGCTCAGCGGTCAAGAATTCTGGCGAGCACGGCAAATTGCAGGGGCGGAGTTTGCATCTGGGGAAAGGGGATACGCCTGCCTGTGTCGGCATAGCCCTTGCGCAGGTACCATGCGATAAGGCTTTCTCGAACGTCGATGACGCACATGCGGGCAATCCGTGCCCCCTGTCGGACCGCGCATTCCTCTGCCGCCGCAAGCAGGGCCGAACCAATGCCGCTGGCCTGAAGCTGCGGGTCGGTGCACAGCATCCCGATGCTCACAGCGCCGGCTTCCCCCTGCGTGACGGCCACACACCCGCAAATAACGCCGCCGCGCCATGCGATCAGCACATGTGCCGCCGGACTGTGCAGCAGTTCGGCAAGTTCGGCATGCGTTATCCGCTCCTGTTGCACAAGATCCGCCTCATGGGTCCAGCCAGCCCGCGCCAGATCGCCACGATATGCGCTCTCGACAAGCTTCTTGAGCGGTGCTGCATCCTGTGGCCCGGCCTGAATGATCACCAGTTTTGCGGAGGCAGATTGGCCATTCATACCGGTATGGTGCGGGACATGAGCGAATTACAGCGTCGCTTCGATGGCCCGCGCAGCGGCAAGCGGGTCCGCCGCGCGGGAAATAGGCCGCCCTATCACCAGAACGCTGGCGCCAGCATCACGCGCCTGGCGAGGCGTCACGGTCCGCTTTTGATCACCCTGAGCGCCTGACGGCAGCCTTAGCCCGGGCACGACCAGCAGACCGGTCTTCCATTGCCGATGGATGTGGCCAACTTCCTGTCCGGAGCATACGATGCCGTCTATTCCGGCTGTCTGAGCCAGTTCAGCAAGCCGCATGACCTGATCATGCGCGCTGCCCGCTACTCCGGTGCGGGCAAGATCTGTGTCATCGAGGCTGGTGAGCATGGTGACGGCGATGATCTTTGTCTTGCCCGTCGCTGCTGCCTTGGCATCTTCCATCATCGCACGGCCGCCGCTGGCGTGCACGGTGACGATCGCTGGCTGCAGGACATTGATCGCCTGAATGGCTCCCGCAACTGTATTGGGGATGTCGTGCAGTTTCAGGTCGAGAAAGATGGGCAAGCCAAGCTGCGCGAGTTCGTGGACGCCATGGTGTCCATGCGCGCAGAAAAACTCCAGCCCCAGTTTCAGCCCGCCCACATGCCCCTTGACGAGAGTGGCCAGGTCCTTGGCCGCATCGAGCCGCGGCAGGTCGAGTGCAAGAAAGACAGGACTGCTCATGCCAGATTATCCGGGCCGGCAGTCATCGGCGGCTGATCGGTCAGGCTGTTTGTCAACAGCGACTGGTTGGATGCCTCAAGCGCACCGATCCGCCTGTGCAAGCGCCATCTGGCAGTGCGGTGATACATCCACATCGGCGCAAGCCCGATCAGAAATGCCACCAGCATGACGACCGGAAGCTTGGTTTCCAGAACCAGGTTATCCCAAATCGCCACATCGACCGGAACCCAGTTGAATGCCGCGAAAAACGCCAGTGCAGCCACCAGCAGCACCCAGATGATCGTGCGCAGGACCTGCATCATTTCCCCTCGTCAAAAACTGCCGGTTGGCAGCAGCCTAGACCGGAACCAGCCGCTTCGCCAGCAGTGCCGGCAACAAAGCATGGTTCAGCGAAATACCCGCTCGAAGATCCCTTCGATCTGGGCAAAGTGGTAATCAAGGTCGAACTTTTCCTCGATCTGTTCTGACGAGAGGGCGGCACGAACATCTTCATCGGCCAGCAGCAGGTCGCGCAGGGAAAGCGAGCCGTCCGAATCCCACACCTTCATGGCATTGCGCTGCACCAGCCGGTAGGCATTCTCGCGGCTGACACCCGCCTGGGTAAGCGCAAGCAGAACCCGTTGCGAATGGACCAGCCCACCCATGCGATCGAGATTTTTCTGCATGCGGTCGGGATAGACAAGCAGCTTGTCGATCACCCCTGTCAGCCGGGCAAGTGCGAAATCGAGCGTGATCGTCGCATCCGGTCCGATGAACCGCTCAACCGAACTGTGCGAAATGTCGCGTTCGTGCCACAAGGCGACGTTTTCCATCGCCGGCATCACAGCCGAACGGACCATGCGCGCCAGCCCGGTGAGGTTTTCGGTCAGGACCGGGTTGCGCTTGTGCGGCATTGCAGACGAGCCTTTCTGGCCGGGAGAGAAATATTCCTCCGCCTCCAGCACCTCGGTGCGTTGGAGATGGCGCACCTCGATGGCAAGCCGTTCCACGCAGCTGGCGATCACGCCAAGAACGGAAAAGAACATGGCGTGCCGGTCCCGCGGAATGACCTGCGTCGAGACAGGTTCGACACGCAGGCCGAGCTTGGCTGCGACATAGGCTTCGACTTGCGGATCGATATTGGCAAAAGTGCCGACTGCTCCTGAAACAGCGCAAGTAGCAATTTCCTCGTGGGCAAGCTCCAACCGCTTGCGGCACCGGTCAAACTCCGCATAGGCAGATGCAAGCTTCAGTCCGAAAGTCACAGGCTCGGCGTGAATACCGTGACTGCGCCCGATCGTGGGCGTATATTTGTGCTCCTCTGCCCGGCGACGGATAACGGCGAGCAGT
The DNA here is from genome assembly GCF_031846435.1 of Croceicoccus esteveae. Lineage (NCBI taxonomy): Bacteria > Pseudomonadati > Pseudomonadota > Alphaproteobacteria > Sphingomonadales > Erythrobacteraceae > Croceicoccus > Croceicoccus esteveae. The sequence continues at coordinate 65,550 of NZ_JAVRHS010000009.1, read as the reverse complement.
GCGTCGAGATCCTCCAGCAGCAGGTCGGCCGCGCGGGCAAGCTGCACGCTCAAGGTGGTATCCAGAACGTCGGAACTGGTCATGCCTTGGTGCATGAAGCGCGCCTCGTCGCCCACCTGTTCTGCCACCCATGTCAGAAAGGCGATCACGTCGTGCCTGGTGACCGCCTCGATTGCGTCAATCGCCTCTACGTCGATGACAGGTTCGGTCGCCCACCAGTCCCAAAGGGCTTTGGCCGCGCTTTGCGGCACCACGCCCAGCTCGCCCAGTTTCTGCGTGGCATGCGCCTCGATTTCAAACCAGATGCGGTAGCGCGCCTCTGGCTCCCAGATGCTGGTCATGGCAGGGCGGGCGTAACGAGGAACCATGCGCAAACTCCGAATGGGGTTGGAAAGCTGCCAGCGCGGCTAGGGCGGAGGCGCGGGTTTGGCAAGAGCAGGAGGCAGCAGCCTTTGCTGATGCAAACCTGCGCCAGCACCCCTGGTGTATCGCTGGCCTGTCTGACGCACGCCTGTTGCCGGTGAAAAATGCAAGCAGGTGCGAACTCGTCGATTGCCTTTGCCTGTTGCCGGGCGCAGGCTTCATCGGCATGGAGCGGCCTTCACCGCGGTAGGGCGGGGACAAGGATGCCAATGGACCAGTTCGGCAACACGAGCAGACCTGCAAGGTGAGCCGCACGGGCGACAGGGACCTGACGGCTGACCGGGAGCAGACAGGCAAGGTGAACCGGACGGACGACGTGAACCAGGCAGGCGACGTGAACCAGGCAGGCGACGTGAACCAGGCAGGCGGCGGGGACCAGTTTGGCGAACGGGCCAGCATGACTGCGTCACCACCTTCCGGACGCCTCTCACGAAAGACCTTGTTCAGCCGCATGCTGGGCGTCGTGCTGATCCTGTGCGTTGCCGGGCTTGCGACCGTATGGCTGGCGCGCGAACGTCTAGCACGAGATCTTATCGACGATGCATTGACGGATCTTGAACTGCCCGCGCAATACGAGATCGAAAGCTTTGCAGCCGACCGGCAGGTCATTCGCGACATCGTCATTGGCGATCCCGCCCGCCCGGATCTTACCGTAAGCCGCGCTATCCTTACTGTGCGTTACACTTTCGGCGCCCCGCAAATTGCCGAACTGCGTCTGATACGGCCGCGCCTTTACGGCAAGCTTGCCGGCGACAGGATCAGCTTTGGCACATTGGACCGCATCATCTACGATAAGACCAGCGACGCACCTTCTCGCCTGCCCGATCTTGATCTCGTCATCGAGGATGGCCGAGCGTTGGTGCGCTCCCGCTATGGAGCCGTGGCAGCAAAACTGGTGGGAAGTGGAAATCTGCGCGACGGATTTGCAGGGCGGGTGGGTGTCACCGCTCCTGACCTTGCAATTGCGCCATGTACCGCTGCCGGTGTCAGCATGTACGGTGAACTATCCATACATGATGAACGACCCCGCTTTGCCGGACCAATCCGGCTTGGCTCGCTTGCTTGTGAAAACGGGATCAGTGCGCGCAACATCAATTTTGCGGCTGACGCAACAGGTGAGCAGGGCCTTGACGTCATCCGGGTTGCGGGCGGTGTCGATACCGGCCGCATCCGGATAGCTGGCAACAGCGCTGCGGCCATCGAAGGCGACCTGGCATTCAGCATTCGCGACAATGTCGTGGCTCTCGAGCTGGATCTGAGTTCCAGCAGGACGCAGATTGCCGGAATGTCTTTCAAGGCAATTACCCTGGAAGGCGCTGCACGGGCAGGCACAGGTTTTCAGAACGTCCAGTTCGACGGCAGTTTTCTTGCCAGTGAGCCGCAATTTGCAACAGGGGCAGCGGGCGCTGTGGCGAAGCTGCGTCGTCAGGTCGAAGGAACGCTCGCGGCGCCATTGCTGGACCAGATGAGCCGCGCGCTTGCCGTTCAAACGCGCAACAGCACCCTCTTCGGCAATATTCTCGTGCGACGGGATGGGTCCCGCTTTTCCATGGTCCTGCCCCGCGCCGGCTGGAGAGGCAACAGCGGTGATGAACTGCTCACGGTTTCACGTACGCAGATTGCGCTCGGCGGGGCTGAACCATCCCGGTTTGCGGCGAACTTCACCACTGGCGGTCCCGGTCTGCCAAGGATCGTTGGCCGCATGGAAAATGGTGGACAGCAGGCTTCGCTGATGACTTTGAAAATGGCGGAATATGCAGCTGGGAGCGCGAAATTGGCGGTTCCGATGCTGTCGCTGCGGCAGGGCACCAATGGTGGGATCAGCCTCAATGGGAGTGTCCTGGCCAGCGGGCGCGTGCCAGGTGGCGTGGTGGAGGGGCTGCGCCTGCCGCTTGCGGGCAGTTACGATGACAGGCGCGGCGCGTTGGCGAGGCTGCGGCTCTGGTCCGATTGTATCACGCCATCATTTCAGCGCCTTCGGATCGGCACTTTGTCTCTGGAGCGTGAGCAGATCAGGATCTGCCCGGATGACGGCCGCCCTATTCTGCTGGCAGGGGCAGGGGGGCTCTCTTTTGCCGCCGTGACACCGTCGCTGGATCTGACCGGCACGTTGGGCGGTACCCCGCTGAAACTGGTAACAGGCCCGGTGCGCTTCGACAGTTCAGGTGAGGCAAGCGCGCAGGACATTCAGTTTGCCATCGGCGCTGGAACTTCTGTCACAAGGCTTGCCATCGGCAATCTGGACGCGCGCATCGCAGGACAAGTTGAAGGGCAATTCGCCGATGCCAGCCTCTTCCTGCCGGCAGTTCCGCTGAATATCGGCCAAGGCGGTGGACGCTGGTCATGGCAGGATAACGCGCTGATCGTCGACGATGCGCAGGTCCGCATTACCGATCGGCAGCTGTCAGCGCGCTTCAATCCGGTGCTGGCCGACGCGGCAAGGCTCGCCCTGCGCGATGGGCGGATCAGTGCAATCGTGCCGCTCAAGGAGCCCGCTACGGGACGGGAGATCATGCAGGCGAACATCGTGCATGACCTCGCGACAGGTGCAGGTCGTGCCGATCTGCTGGCCGAGGCGATCCGGTTCGACAATGCTCTGCAGCCGGTTACGCTGACGCCGCTTGCCCTGGGCGTAGTGGCCAATGCCCGCGGCGTTGTTGGCGGGCAAGGGCGGATTGACTGGAACGAAAGTGGCGTATCATCGCGTGGGCAGATATCGACAGCAGGGCTGGACTTTGCTGCTGCATTTGGGCCGGTCAGGGGATTGTCAGGAACGCTGGTGTTCTCCGACCTTCTTGGCCTTGTGACGCTACCCGATCAGCGGCTGGCGGTAGCCGAGATCAATCCGGGTATCGCGGTGGAAAATGGCCGGTTGAGCCTTGCCGTGTTGCCTGGCCCGGTGCTGGCGATTGCCGGTGGCACCTGGCCGTTTCTGGGCGGCACGCTGGAAATGCGTCCCACCAGCATCGGTTTTGCCGAAGATGCACAGCGCAGCTTCGTGCTTGTGATCACAGGGATTGATGCGGCGCGTTTTCTCGAGCGGATGGAGCTTGGCAACATCACTGCGACGGGCACTTTCGATGGCGTCATTCCATTGCGCTTCGACAAGAGCGGCGGATGGGTCGAAGAAGGACTTCTCCAGGCACGCCCGCCTGGCGGAACAGTCGCCTACGTGGGCGAACTTACCTATCGCGATCTCAGCCCTATCGCCAATTTCGCCTTCGGTGCACTGAAATCGCTGGCGTACAAGGACATGCGCGTGGTGATGAACGGGGCCTTGGCCGGCGATGTGGTGACGCAGGTTCGCTTTGATGGTGTGTCCCAGGGCGAAGGCGCGCGCACAAACTTCCTGACCCGAAAGATCGCCCGCTTGCCTTTGCGCTTCGTGGTCAATGTCCGGGCGCCGTTTTACCGATTGATCGGCAGCCTGAAATCGCTCTACGATCCGTCGGCAATCCGTGATCCGCGTGAACTGGGGCTGTTGGATGCAAACACAGGCGGCGCTGATCAGGATCTTCCGTCGCTGCCCGGGCAATTCGATCCGGCGTCGGCAGTCCAGCAGTCGCCGACGTCCATTCAGCCTTTGGAAAGTGATATTAAGCTATGAGCCTAGACAGGCTGATGATCCACGACCGGCAGACAGATCGAAGGAGCGGCTGGCAAAGCGCGCGCGAAGATCGGCTTGATCCAGCTGGGTCGCGGCCAGATCCTTGGATTGTTTATGCAAGACGCGCAGCGCTGGCGCTCTCCTGCGCGACAGCAGCAATGGCGCAGGCGGGTTGCGTGACAGTCAACGCACCATCCGAGCCCATCGTTATCGAGCTCAACGTCAACATCAAGCAGGAAGTACTCTACAGACTTGTTGCAGCGGCTGAGGAAAACATTGAGGCCAATCCGGAGATTTTCTGATCATGACTTTAGCGATTCGTTCCGTGCTGATTTGCAGCCTGGCAGGGCTGATGATCGCGTCTGCACCTGCATCCGCAATGCAGCGTGAGCCAGCCTATGCTTCGGCACGCGCCACTGGCGCTGTTGGCGAGAAAATCGACGGTTATCTTGGCTTTACCGGCGCACCTGCGGCAGCCTTGCGTGCCGTCGTCGATGATATCAACATCCGGCGCAAGGCAAGCTACGCCGACAGGGCGCGGGCAGCGGGGGTCACGATTGAGGAATTTGGCTTTACGCAAGGATGTCTGCTGATTGCGCGGACAGCGCCGGGCGAAAAGTATCAATCTCCGGACGGCAGTTGGCAAACCCGCGGCTCGGGACCTGCAGTGCTCGATCCGCGCTGCCCGACCGCGCGTTAAGCAGGTCGGGCAAGTGGCTGCGGGTCCTGTGTCGCCAGGGCTCCTGCTGTCAATCTGTTGCTGCAGACGCGAAAGGCATGGTGATCCAGACGCAGGTGTGTTGACTTGACCGTACCTGTTTCCTAAAGGAGCGGCGCCCTCGACGGGCTGCCCTTCGTGCTTGCCGTGCGGCCCTTCGACAAGGAGTTTTCGGCATGAGCGAAGAGCCGTCCAGGCACGACCCTGTTGAAGAGGATGCGCGCATCGATGCGCTCGACACGCGGCTCAAGGCTGCGAAAGAGCGTGAAGAAGCACGTAACCGGACGCAGGCGCACGGGGCCGATGCGAATTACCGCATGGGCAACCGGGTGCTGGCGGAACTGCTAGGGGGACTTGTCGGTGGCGCGCTGATCGGTTGGGTAATCGACTGGTTTGCGGGCACGTCGCCTTGGGGTCTGCTGGTGATGCTGTTCATGGGAACAGTTGTGGCCTTCAGGAACATTATTCGCATGTCGAACAGGCCGCCTGACTGACCGCAGGTTTTGCGGCGGGATCGGCATGTTTGGTAAAGCCGGCCTTGCGGATGCAGGGTCATGAACAGGTTTGATCGCGGTCTTTGCAGACGGCGGTTGCAAATGACGGGAACAATCGCGTGGCAGCCGAAGCCAAGGTCGATCCGATGCATCAGTTCACGATCGAGCCGCTGTTCGGCTCGGACGCGTGGCAGGTTGCCGGGTATAATATTGCCTTTACCAACTCCGCTTTGTGGATGTTGATTTCGGCAGTGGTGCTTGGCCTGTTCGTGGCAGCGGGCATGCGTGGACAGCTGGTGCCGGGACGCTGGCAGATGGCGGTGGAAAGCTTCACCGGCTTTGTCGACGATCTGCTGGAGGCCAATATTGGTCGGGCAGGGCGTAAATACGTGCCTTACGTCTTCTCCTTGTTCATGTTCATCCTGTTTGCCAACGTTCTTGGCCTGCTTCCGCTGGGCGTGGTCGGCCTGCATGCGTTTACTTTCACCAGCCATTTTACCGTGACCGGCATTCTTGCCATCCTGTCTTTCTCGATCGTCCTGATCGTCGGCTTTGCAAAGCACGGTTTTCATTTCTTCTCGCTGTTCATTCCGCACGGCACTCCTGTGTTGATGGCGCCGTTTATTTTCGTGGTGGAACTGGTCAGCTTCATGGTGCGCCCGTTCAGCCTCGCCTTGCGGTTGTTCGTTGCAATGATGGCAGGGCATCTTCTGCTCGAGGTGTTGTCCGGCTTTGTGATCAGCAGCTCTAAAGCAGGCATCGGCACTGGCCTCCTGGTCGGCATACCCACCTTCCTGCTGATGATCGGCATTTGCGCGCTCGAACTGCTTGTTGCTGCCGTGCAGGCCTATGTTTTCGCCCTGTTGACCGCACTTTACATCAATGACGCGGAAAACCTCCACTAAGCCTGATTAACTGGTTTTTACGAAAGGAAGTATTATCATGGACGCAGAAAGCGCACGCATGATCGGAGCCGGCCTTGCCGCTATCGGAGCCGGTTTGGCATCCCTTGGCGTTGGCAATGTGTTTGCCAAGTTTCTTGAAGGTGCTTTGCGCAATCCAGGCGCGGCCGATGGTCAGCAAGGCCGTTTGTTCATCGGCTTTGCCGCTGCCGAGCTTCTCGGCCTGCTGGCGTTCGTCGTTGCGATGATCCTGGTTTTCGTTGCCTGATCCTGCTGCCCGGCTGGCCGATCTGGCGCGGCCGGGCTGCATGCCATAATGCGGACGCTGACCCATGCCTCAGATTGAACAGATTGCGTCGACTTATGCGAGCCAGATTTTCTGGCTGTTGGTGATCTTCGGACTGGTTTTCTTTGTCATTGGCAAGGGAATGATTCCCAAGGTCATGAGCACGGTGGATATGCGGGATCGGCAGATTTCGCAGGATCTCACCGCTGCCCAAGCTGCAAGAACGAAAGCCGATGAAGAAGAGGAAGTCTGGCGCAAGCGCGAGAATGACAATCGGGCGCAGGCGCAGGCCCTGATTGCAGAGGCAAAAGCAGAAGCGGCTTTGCAGGCACAAGGAGAATTGCAATCCGCGCAAGCAGGCATCGATGCCAAACTCGATCAAGCGGAAGCGCGGATCATGGCATCGCGCCAGGCTGCCGCTGCTGAAATTGACATGGTTGCTGCAGAAGCGACACAACAGATCGTAGCGCGGATAGCAGCCATTGCGGTCACTCCGCAAGATGCTCGGCAGGCAGTGAAGGAGGCGATGGTTCATGTCGGTTGAAAATATAGGCATGACGTTGTCCAACCCTGCTTCTGAAGCGGTGGACACGCGATTGGACAACGCGGCTGAACTGCAAGGCATGACTGAGCATCCGGTCGATACGCATGTAGCACCCGTTGCCTTTGGTTTTATCGGCCCGGGCGCATGGGTTTCGCTCGCCATGCTGGCGTTCATCGCGATCCTGATCTGGAAGGGCGTGCCCAAACTTGTTGCTGGCAGCCTCGACAGCCGGATAAATGCAATTCGTGAACAACTTGATGATGCACGCACCCTGCGGGCTGAGGCGGAAGCTTTGCGCGGTGAGTACGCTGCCAAGATCGCCAACGCTGAACGCGATGCAGCGGCAATGCTGGACCACGCCCGGCGCGAAGCGGGTGAAATCATGGAACGGGCGCAGGCCGACACCGCAGCGATGATCGTGCGCAGGGAGCGGATGGCGCATGAAAAAATTGCTTCAGCAGAACGCAATGCGGTTGACGCCTTGCGAGCACAAGCAGCAAAAGCTTCTGCAGCGGCCGCGGGCAACCTCATCGCCGAACGCTATGATGCCCGTGCTGATCGGGCCGGGGTTGATCATGCAATTGCAGCCATTTAGGCATCGGCTTATGCTGAATCATGAGTCCGGCGGCGGTAATCGATTAGCAGTCGGAATGGGCAGGGCCTGACCTCGGCTCGGCCCGGATCGGGACCCGCCTGATCTGCCGGGAACTAGAGCCTCTGAGTCGAACGGTTAGCGGCTCGCCTGAATACGACATTGTAAGTGGGTCTGAGTTCTTGCCCAAGAAGCACCCACACGCACTTTGCTATGAATCTTTTTTACAAGATACTTGTTTGGTTCGGTGTGCATCGGGCTATCCGGTGGATAGCGGACCAAGCTGATCCGAACTGTGGCGACAATGTCGGGTGTATGGCAGTTTGATGTTCTTTGCGCGCGTCAGCGTGGCGTTTGAAAAAAGCGGCGCGTCATTCCCAGCCATAGAACGTTGCTATTTTTTTCGCTGTTCATCGGCTTGGTCCCTGCGGGGCATTTCATCTGCCAGTTTGCGAATGGTTGAACGAAGCGGACATGTGCCTCGACCGGACCTGAAAGCTTGTCGCTGCCGCGAGGTCTGGCACTGTCAGATGATGGGCAAACGCACATCGCCGCAAGCGACTTGGGTTCTGCGTGCTCGACTTAGATGCAGCGCAGCAGCTGCACCGCCGCTTACGCTCCTGTCAAGGGCGGAAAGCATCGTTTTGCGGCACTTTGGCATAAGCTTTATGCCAGCCAAGATGCCTTCGTGAAGCCTGCAGATTGTGAGATTACATAAGCGAGCAAAAGGAGTGCTTCCAGACCGTTACGTGCGGGAACCGCACCTTGAACTCGTCAGCTGTCTCACACCAACGGCCAAACGGTTTCGCCTCTTTCGGCCTATCAGGAGAAGTTGTCCTTTGCCTTGCGCAATGCGGCAAAGGTGTCGATGGCATTCTGCTGCTTCCATTGCGTCTGCAAGGCACGATCATCAGCGCGCAGAAAAGGGTTTGCCGCGATTTCCCGTTTGAGGGTGAACGGAACAGTCGGTTCATCACGCGCGCGCAGTGCGGTGACCTCTTCAGCATAGATACGCAATTCTTCGTTGCCGGGATCGGCATGCAATGCGAATTTTGCATTATTGGCTGTATATTCGTGCGCGCAATATATGGTGGTTTGCGGCGGCAGCGCCCGCAAACGCAACAGGCTTGACCAAAACTGTGCAGGCGTGCCTTCGAACATACGGCCGCAGCCCAGCGCAAACAGTGCGTCTCCGACGAAAGCAATTTCCGCTGCCGGCAGATAGAACGCAAGATGGCCGCTCGTATGGCCACCGACATCAATGACTTCGGCTATGTTGTCACCGATCGCCAGGCGGTCGCCGCCTGTCAGCAAACGATCGACTTCTTCAATTCTGTCAATTTCTACAGCCGGCGCAGCAATCGTGCAGCCTGTTGCTGCCTTTATGTGCCCATTCCCGCCGGCATGATCGGGATGCCAATGCGTGTTCCAGATCTGCGTTATGGCCCAGCCAAGCTGCTCTGCTTCCGCAAGGTAAGCCGTCGCATCCGGTGTATCGATGCATACGCATTCGCCGCTGTCGGGATCGTGCAGCAGAAAACCATAATTGTCGATCAAACACGGAAATTGGTGGACGTGTAACATGTCTGCGCTCTTTATCTGGACTGGATTATTGCCTGCATAGCATCGGCAAAGGGCATTGCGCGCACAAAAAACCGCCCGCTGCCAGTGCAGCGGACGGTCTTTAAGTAGGCAATCAGTGGCTTATGTCAGTTCTTGCCCTTCAGAGCCTCGCCGAGAATGTCACCAAGCGATGCACCCGAGTCAGAGGAGCCATACTGCGCCACGGCTTCCTTCTCTTCGGCAAGCTGGCGTGCCTTGACCGAAAAGTTAGGCTTCTTTGTGCGATCAAAGCCGATGACCATTGCGTCCACCTTCTGACCGGTCTGGAACCGGTCCGAACGCTGCTCATCACGGTCACGTCCCAGATCCGAACGTTTCACGAAGCCTGTGGCACCATCTTCACCAACCTGAACTTCAAGCCCGCCATCGCGCACTTCAAGAACCGTTACGGTGACAACTTCGCCGCGTCGCAGTCCATCTGTAACTGCACCACCAACAGCAGGAGCACCCTTTTCAAGCTGCTTCATGCCAAGCGAAATCCGCTCCTTCTCAACATCGACATCGAGCACTACGGCTTCAACCTCTTCGCCCTTGCGGTGAAGCGCCAGCGCGTCCTCGCCCGAGATTCCCCAGGCAATATCGGACATGTGGACCATGCCATCCACATCGCCATCAAGTCCGATGAACAGACCGAATTCGGTTGCATTCTTGACTTCGCCGCTGACGGTCGAGCCAACCGGATGACGATCCGCAAAATCGCCCCAAGGGTTCGATTGCGCTTGCTTCAGGCCGAGTGAAATGCGGCGCTTTTCAGAGTCCACCTCCAGCACCATGACCTCGACCTCCTGACTGGTCGAGACGATCTTGCCAGGATGGACGTTCTTCTTGGTCCAGCTCATTTCCGAGACATGGACCAGACCTTCGATACCGGCCTCCAGTTCGACAAAGGCGCCATATTCGGTGATGTTGGTCACCGTGCCGGCAAGCTTCATGCCAACCGGATATTTAGCGCCCACGCCGTCCCAAGGATCGCTTTCCAGCTGCTTCATGCCCAGCGAGATGCGCTGTGTCTCGGCATTGATCCGGATGATCTGCACAGTGACCGTGTCGCCGATGTTGATTACTTCACCCGGATGATTGACCCGCTTGTAGCTCATGTCGGTGACATGCAGCAGCCCGTCGATACCACCAAGATCGACAAAGGCACCGTAATCGGTGATGTTCTTGACCACGCCGTCGATGACCTGACCTTCAGCCAGCTTTTCGATCAGCTCCTGGCGCTGTTCCGCGCGGGTCTCTTCAAGGACGGCGCGACGCGACACGACAATGTTGCCGCGGCGACGATCCATCTTGAGCACCTGGAACGGCTGCGGAATACCCATGAGCGGCGCAATGTCACGCACCGGACGAATGTCGACCTGCGATCCGGGCAGGAAGGCGACCGCGCCGTCAAGATCAACGGTAAAGCCACCTTTTACGCGGCCGAAGATCTCGCCTTCGACTCGCTTGCCTTCACCAAATTCGCTTTCAAGCCGGTCCCAGGCGGCTTCGCGGCGGGCACGATCACGGCTGAGCATGGCTTCGCCATCTGCATTCTCGACCCGATCGACATAAACTTCGACCTCATCGCCGACCTTCAGGCCATGCGGTTGTCCGTGAGCAGCAAATTCGGAAAGCCGCACGCGGCCTTCGCTTTTAAGGCCAACGTCGATGACGGCCTTGTCGTTTTCAATGGCGGTCACGGTGCCCATGACGACGCGGCCTTCGAAGCCACCATCGGCCTCGCTGCCAAGCGTTTCGTCGAGCATCGCGGCAAAATCATCCCGCGTCGGGTTTGGCGAAGTGGCCATGTAAGTGTGTTCCTGTCTCAGTCGCTGTTTCCGGCCGGGCGGTTTTTCCGCCGGTCTTGTGGCCGAACTGCCCGCACGGCCGATTGCCGATGCAGGCGTTCCGCGGCGCTGTTGCCGGATGCAAAGGCAGATCAGGAAAAGCGGGATTAGCGCTGCACGACAAGCTTGTGTGGCTTGCCCGGCGTCGAGCTTTTGAAGCTGTAACGCAAACTGACCAGTCTTCGGCAGCCTTTGAACGGCACCTGGAACAGGCGCGCGATTACGCGGTTTCGCGCCTCACTGCAAGCAGAACGCGCAAAATCAGCGCCATACGAGAACAGCGAGATGCGCTCATGCGTGCGTCAGGCACGCTGTCCAACAATATGGATGGCCTGCGCTAGCGCTTCTTCAGCAGTAACGTGGGTCGTATCGAGCAGCACGGCATCGGCAGCTTGTATCAAGGGCGCTTCGCTTCGATGTCGATCACGTTCATCCCGCCGGGCTACGTCTGCGGTAATGTCCGGCAAGGCTGCGTCCTCACCACGTGTGCGGCACTCATGCAACCGGCGTGCCGCGCGCGCAGCAAGGCTTGCGGTCACGAACAGCTTGATGTCGGCGTCCGGGGCAACAACCGTGCCGATATCCCGCCCGTCCAGCACCGCGCCACCTTGTTGCGCGGCAAAGATGCGCTGGCGTGCCAACAAAGCGGCGCGCACACGTTTATGGACAGAGACGCGGCTGGCCAAGGCTCCGACAGCTTCTGTACGCAGGAGCGGCTCGTTCAGCAGGCTGTCGGGAAAATTCACCGCACTTGCGGCATCAAGCGGGTTGTCGGGATCGCCTCCTGTCAGCCGGACCTGATAACCTACCGCCCGGTAAAGCAATCCTGTATCAAGATGCGGCAAGCTGAAATGTTTTGCCAATCCTCTGGCAATGGTGCCCTTGCCAGATGCTGTGGGTCCGTCGACAGCGATAATCATGATGCGGCTCTATCTTGGCTCCGCTTTCGCAACGCCTTGTACAGGCCCCAGCACGCGACGCAGGCCCAGATACCCTCCAGGACAAGTGACGGCAGATTGGGGTTGATCACCAGCGAAAAAGCCAGCATCGCCGCACCGATCAGATTGCCTCCATGAAGCAACAGCGGATCAGGATCCTTGCTGGCTGTCAGATAGGCGTAGGCAGTCACGACACACAACATCCCGGCAAAACCCACGATGGTGGCAATTTGTCCTATCGGCATTGTACATCGCCAAGCAGACGTTCAAACTGCGGGAAGCTTGTCGCAACCGGCCTCATATCATCGACTGTCACGCCAGCTTCGCTCACCAGACCAGCAATCGCCATGCTCATTGCGATGCGATGATCGAGCATGGTGGCAATGGATTGGCCTGGCAAGGTCCCCCGCAGCATGGCGCCGCCCGTTCCTTCGATCGTCAAACCATCCGCGTGCTCCTCGACCGATGCGCCGGCAAATGTAAGCGCAGCAGACATCACCGCCAGCCGATCCGATTCCTTGACGCGCAATTCCTCAAGCCCCTGCGTGACTGTCCTGCCGCTCGCGAGTGCGGCGGCGACAAACAGGATGGGAAACTCGTCAATCATGGCTGCCGTAGAGGCAGGATCGATTTCGATGCCCTTCAGCTCGGAATGGCGGACGCGCAGATCAGCGACGGGCTCTCCGCCGATAACGCGATGATCCTCTTCCTCTATGCTCCCGCCCATGGCACGCAGCACATCCAGCAAGGCCGCTCGCGTAGGGTTCATGCCGACATTAGCGATTGTCAGGTCCGAGCCGGGGACGAGCAGGGCGGCTACGACAAAGAACGCAGCCGATGAAGGGTCGCCCGGAACCTCGATATCGCAAGGATGCAGGTCTTGTGGACCCTGCATGGTGATGATGCGAGCGCCATCGTCACCAATGTCGATCGAGAGGTTTGCGCCAAACCCACGCAGCATGCGTTCGGTGTGATCACGGGTGGGGGTGGGTTCGACAACAATGGTGGAACCCGCAGTGTTTAGCGCCGCGAGCAGAATGGCGCTCTTCACTTGAGCGGAAGCGACCTGAAGGCGATAGTGGATCGGGACAGCCGGATCGGCACCGCGCATTGTCAGCGGCAGAGTGTCATCCGCATTTACGGTGAACTGCGCGCCCATGAGAGCCAGCGGCTGTATCACGCGTCCCATCGGCCGGCGCGACAGGCTTGCGTCGCCTGTAAACACAGTCTGGATGCCGTGGCTGGCAAACAGACCCATCAGGAGCCGCGTCGATGTGCCGGAATTGCCCATATCCAGGGCTGCTGCCGGCTGCAGCAGACTGCCCACGCCAACACCATCGATCCGCCAGACGCCAGGCTTCACCTGCTCGATGCTGGCGCCTGTTGCCCGCATTGCAGCAGCGGTGGCCGTGACATCTGCACTTTCAAGCAGGCCCGTGATCGTGCTGGTGCCGACCGCAAGCGACGCGAGCATGATGGCCCGGTGGCTGATCGACTTGTCGCCCGGAACAAGAATGCGGCCGTGCAGCGGTCCCGACCTGCAGAAGCGGCGTGGCTGCGTTGCTCCGGGCATGTTCATGAAAAAACTGTCATCATCGTCATGACGCGGGCTTTTGACAGGGGCTTTAGCCTATGGCAAGGCGCGCGCAGATGCAGCAGGGGTGCACGGGTTCATCCTGCATGGCTTCAGACCCATGATGGTCTTGAGCCATGCACCGCTTGAACCTGCAGCTTTTGCACGCCAGATTTTTTGCCAACACGCCGGGTTATGGTGCCCGGCCCCGCAAGACGAGGATTTTCATGGTCAATCCCGAATGGGGTGCAAAGCACTCCTGCCCGAAATGCGGCACCCGCTTCTACGATCTGGGTAAGGACGATCCGGTTAGCTGCATTGAATGCGGTAACGAATGGACGGCCGAGCCGGTGCTGAAAAGCAAGCAGCCGATGCCGTATGAAGAGGCGAAGCAGAAGGAAAAGCCTGACGACAGCGATCTTGGCGACGACGATCTCGACGTCGATGAAGATGATGATTCGCCAGACAATGATGTCGACCTTGGCGGGGATGACGATCTGGGAGTTGCTCAGGTAAAGGACGAGGACGACAGCTGATCGGTCGACATCAAGCCAGAGCGTGGAAGCGGCACGACGCCACGTTCCGGCATGATGTGGTGTGTGCTTCCAAGAGCACTGATGTGAGCCTCAGCTCGTTTGAAAGCGAGGAATATCTTCACCCGGTGCTGCTTGAGCGGGTGCAAATAAGCCTTGCATGGGGATGGTGCTCCTCATAAAGGACCGGCGTCCGGCATTATGTGTCGCGATATTCGGCATCACCTCCCAGGGGTTGCGAATGCGAGTTTGGGGCCGTAGCTCAGCTGGGAGAGCGCTACAATGGCATTGTAGAGGTCAGGGGTTCGATCCCCCTCGGCTCCACCAACTCCTTTGCATGCAGGCTCAAGGCGCTGACATGATCCTGCCAAAAGGCCTCGTCATGGCTGTCCTCGGCTGCGATATCCTGGTGAAGCGCAGGCTTGCTGTCGTGATGCGGTTTTCTTTCAGGGTATCTCCATGAAACGCTTCTGGTTGATGAAATCGGAACCCGATGCATATTCCTGGAGCGATCTGGTCCGCGACGGCGAAGGCATCTGGGACGGAGTGCGCAATTATCGCGCGCGGAACAATCTTGCTGCCATGACAGCAGGCGATAGCGCGTTCTTCTATCACTCCAACATCGGCCTTGAGATTGTCGGGGTTATGTCGATCGTCGAGGGAGGGTTGGCCGATCCTACCGATGACAGCGGCAGATGGGCGGCAGTCCGCGTAAAGCCCGATCATGCGCTGGCACATGCCGTGACCTTGAAACAGGTGAAGGCGCAGCCTCTGCTTGCCGAAATGGAGCTTGTGCGAATGTCGCGATTGTCAGTTTGCGAAGTCCGGCCAGAGGAATGGTCCCTGATCTTGCAGATGGCAGAAGCCAAACCCGCGTAGGACGCATCATGTGCAATGCCGCATTCACGCGTCAGCCGGACTGCTCCCGATTTATGGTGGCTACCCTGTTCATCCGCTGTTCTGCTTTGTAGAGCAGAAATCCCAGATAAGCCGAACCTAGACACATGAAAGCGGCCAGCAGAAGCTGGTCGACGATGGCGACGTGCATGATGGTCAATCCCACCGCAAGTAGTGATCCGATGGTCATCGCACCTGCATTCACGATGTTATTGGCCGCAATGGTGCGCGCGGTCTGTGTCTTGTCCACCACTGTCGTGAGGAATGCATAAAGCGGTACGACAAACATGCCGCCGCTGATGGCAATGCCAAGCAGGCACAGCAGCAATGGCACTGCAAAAGGCTGCGCGATGAAGGTGGTGACATCGAATAGTGCGCCTGCCGAAGGGGTCCACTCAAGACATGCGAAATGGAATGCAATCACAAACAGGCCCATGATGGTCACGGCAGCAGGAGCATATCTTGCCGACACCTGTCCTTTCAGCAGACTGTTGATGGACATCGAACCGATGGCGACGCCGATGGAGAAAATGACCAGAAACAGGCTGGCCACTTCCTTGCTCGCCGTCAGGACGTTCTTGGCCAGCGGAGGGAACTGGATGAACAGCACTGCGCCGATGGTCCAGAAGAAGCTGATCGCGATGATGGCGTAGAACACGCGGGCATCCTGCATCGTCTGGAGGATCACCGTGCGTGATGAACGCAGGAGATTGTAATCAATCGGCTCCACCGCGCCTTGTGCCGGTGCTTTGGGAACCTGGCGTCCTGCAATATAACCTGCCATGGCAAGGACGATTACGGCAAGTGCGGCCCATTCTACCGCTATCCATCCGGCAAGGATGGTGCCAGCAAGAATTGCAAGATATGTTCCTGCTTCGACCAGCCCGGTCCCTGCCAGCACCTCCTGTTCATGGAGGTGCTGAGGAAGGATGGCATATTTGATGGGGCCGAAAAAGGTCGAGTGGATCCCCATGGCAAACAGGGCCAGCAGCAGGAGCGGGATGGCGAGGCTTTCCAGCTCAACTCCCTGCCAAGCCATCAACAGACCAGCAGCGCCAATAGTCATTATGCCAATTTCGATCAGCTTGATCCAGCGGATGATCCGCGCCTTGTCACGCATGTCGGCAAGCTGCCCCGCCAATGCTGAGAACAGAAAAAAAGGAAGGATGAAGAGACCCGACGCTATAGCCGAAAACCGCGCCTCCTGTGCAGCGGAATCATACACCGAATACACAACGAACAGCACCATCGCATTCTTGTACAGATTATCGTTGAACGCCCCCAGCAACTGGGTGACAAACAACGGCAGGAAGCGGCGCCGCGCGAGAAGGTGGGTTGATGTTGTCATGATCGTAGCTTGCCGAACCCATAGAGGACGCGCCACCGCGCACAACCCTGTGCAAATTGTTTCTCAGGGAGCTGCAATGCGGCTATGCGGCGTTGCACCACCATGCTGACGTTGCCCAACCTTCTCACGCTTTCGCGTATTCTCGCGGTTCCGCTGCTGGCGGTGCTGCTGTGGTGGCCGGGCTGGGTGGCTGGCTATCTGATCGCCTTTGTCATTTACTCGCTTGCAGGTCTGACCGATTATTTTGATGGGTATCTGGCACGGGCAAGCGGCCGAGTGAGCCGGTTGGGCATCTTTCTTGATCCGATCGCCGACAAGATCATGGTTGCCGCTGTCATTCTGGTGCTGGCGGCACAAGGGGCGTTGCGCGGGCCGTTTCTAGGCGATCTGCACGTGGTAGCGGGCCTCATTATCCTTATCCGCGAGATTGCCGTGTCAGGTTTAAGGGAATTTCTCGCAGGAGTGCAGGTGTCGGTTCCTGTGTCCCGCCTGGCGAAGTGGAAGACTACACTGCAGATCATTGCTTTGGGCGCGCTGATCCTTGCTGGCGGGTTGCCGCAACAGGTGTGGATCCATTTCGTGGGGATCATCAGCCTGTGGGGTGCGGCGGTTCTTACGGTGATTACTGGTTGGGACTACCTGCGCATCGGCTTGCGCCACATGGATTGAACCTGCTGAGGTTCCAGCTGCTTTGACCGCGGCATGCGGTCTGGCCAAGCGGGACGGCGCGTGAAAAGCGGATGGAGAGACAAGTCTCGCTTCAGTTCGGTTAGAAAAGCGGCTGATGTGTTAATCATCTTGAACAGAAGCCCGTTGTGAAAAACGGGAGCCCTTCTGCAACATGATCAACAGTTCTATTCACGATGATTGGCTGAGCTTACACGCTCCTGTCTTCTTGCAGGACCATCAGCGGGGAACGTCAGACGTGAGCTCGAGGACGACTGGGCGACAGGTTTGCCCAACAGCCGAGCGACCGCAGAATATCTTTACCTTGGCTGGACGAACGACCAATCCATCGCTCTCTCCCGGTCATCGGTCCGTCCTCAGAACATTTGACACAACTCGCGGCGTAAATCAGCAGAGTGTGGACCTTGTTTGGGAGTTTACGTTTAAGGCGGCGATGTTCGCTAGTTCTGCGTCTTGCCCGTTCTCTCTGTCTGATGATGGCTGCTGTCTGGCCGAAACAGGCGTCGGCGGGTGCACATAGTTCAGGCTTTCGGAATATCGCTGGCGATCGTAGTGCTCGACACACGCTTCGATATGCTGCTCCAGATCGTTGTATGGGAACTCATTTTGCTGGCTGACGCGGTTCTCGAGAGTTTGGTGCCAGCGCAAGATCTTTCTCGGGTCTGCGGGTGGAACAGCGCGCCGCGAACGTGGCGCGGGGCGTTATGGGCCTGCCAGGCTGTTCATCAACAGCTCCTGCATCAAGGTCCACCGCACTGCCGGAGGCGCAAAAGGAGGGGCCTGACTCATGCCATCAGCATCACCAAAGGCGGGAGGAACATCAGTCTTCATGCAATCTGCGACGACAGGAGGTCGCCCCACGTCCTGCTCCTGACGCCCGGCAAAACGCATGATGCCGTGTCACCATGCTGGCGATCGATGCCGCGCCGCCGTTCAAGGTTCTGACCGCTGACAAGGGTTGTGACAGCAACGCCTTGCAAACGTGGCTCACCGAGCGAGGGACTGCACCTGTCATCCCTCAACGTCCATCCCGCACAATCCGGACGGACAGATTTATGGCCAGCGCGATCTCGCCAAGCGCATGTTCTGCCGCTTCAAGCACTGGCGCCGGGCTCTAAAAACCTTGTGTCGCTGCTTAAGGCCCTGATTATGTTAGAACGATAGCCACCCGATTTGGTGCTCTGGTATCGCTTTGATTTATGCGCCTTGACGACGGCAAAATGGCGGAAGCGGTGGGATTCGAACCCACGAACGGGTCACCCCGTCGCTAGTTTTCAAGACTAGTGCCTTCAACCGCTCGGCCACGCTTCCTTGCCTGTCGAAAGCCGCTAACCATCTGTACGGGGCCCGTCAACTGCACGGCCGTTCCATTGTGCGCGCTATGGCCGCTATTCCCAGCCATAATTTCACCTTCAGCAATTCACAGTGAAGTGCAACTGTGCCAAGGAGCAGGCATGGTAAAGCTGATGCTTCTTAGTGCGCGTCTTGTTCTCCTTGCAATCGCAGGCCTGTTGCTGCCTTCAGGAGCTGTAGCGCAGTCTCCCGGTCAGGCGGAATTTCAGAACTATCTTCAGCAGGTCGCCGCGCGAGCGCGCCAGCAGGGTGTCTCCCAGCGAGCCATTGACGAAGGCTTGGCTGGCCTGACGCTCAACCAGCGAGTGATTGAACTTGACCGTCCGCAGGCCGCAAACCCCAATTCTATCCCGCCGCCTTTCGCTCCTTACCGCCGCCAGCATGTCGATGCTGCAAGGATCAATGGTGGAATTCGCGCTTATGCAGCGAGCGCTGGGATCGTTCCGGCGGTAGAAAACGCGTTTGGAGTTCCTGGAGAGATCCTGATCGCTATCTGGGGCCATGAAACCAATTATGGAACCTACATGGGCGGCTTTGACCTGCCCCGGTCGCTTGCCACGCTTGCTTACGAAGGCCGCCGCCGCGATCTGTTCGAAACCGAGCTGATTGCAAGCCTCAAGATGATTGATGCTGGCATTGCGCGTTCGCAGCTCAAAGGAAGCTGGGCAGGCGCATTTGGCAATCCGCAGTTCTTGCCAAGTGTCTGGTTGCGCCTTGCCATAGATGGCGATGGCGACGGCCGACGGGATATCTGGAACAGCCGAGCCGACACCCTGTTTTCAATAGCAAATTACTTCCACAAGGCCGGTTGGCGCCCAGGAGAGCCCTGGGGAGTACCGGCAAGTGTGCCAACCGGTCTGGATGCAGGCAGCTGGCGCACCCAACTTGTGTCGCCGCGTTGCCCGCGCGTCTTTGCGCGACACAGCCGGTGGCAAACAGTAGCAGAGTGGAAAGCGCTTGGCGTGCGCCCTCAAGGCACGATTGCGGATGATACTCCGGCCATCCTCTTCGAGCCTGATGGGCGCGGTAACACAGCTTTTCTCCTGACTGGCAATTATCGTGTGATCCTGGATTACAACTGCTCAAATTATTACGCCTTGTCCGTTGGCCTGCTTGCAGACGCTATTCGCTGAAAAGCGATCGGGTGAGGAAAACGGCTTGTGAAGGCTTGCTGATGCAATTTTTCAAGATGTCGGGACATCTGCCCCGTCGCGTGATCATGGCTGTTGCCGCTGCGGGGCTCGTCGTGCCGATGGCACCGGTTGCGCAAAGCAGGGCTGCCGCCCCCGCGCCTCCTGCCATTGTCGAGGCCGCGCCGATTGCTCTGCTGCAAGATCTCAGTTCCGGGCAGACCTTGTTTTCACGAGAGGCTGATCGTCAGTTCATCCCGGCGTCGCTCACCAAACTGATGACGACGTATGCCGTCTTTGAACTCATCGATAAGCAGCAGGTATCGCTTCACCAGATGATTACCGTTGATGCTGAAACGGCAAAGCGCTGGAGCGGCCGTGGGTCATCCATGTACCTGCGTGCTGGTGACAAGGTTAGCGTGGATCAATTGCTGGCCGGCATCGTCACTGTTTCTGCCAATGATGGTTGCATTGCTCTGGCCAAGGGATTGGCTGGGAGCGTGGAGGGGTTTACCCGCATCATGAACGCAAACGCGCACGAACTCGGCATGCGCGACAGTCATTTCAATACACCCAACGGATGGCCGGATGAGGGGCGAACCTATACCAGCGGCAGGGATCTTGCCACCCTGGCAAAGGCGCTGATCCAGAAGCATCCGGAGAAGTACCGGCGCTATTTCAGCATGCCCGAGTTTACCTGGAATGGCAGGACACAAAAGAACCACAATCCCATTCTCAATCACGTACCAGGCGCGGATGGATTGAAAACCGGCTTCACCAACGAAGCGGGATTTGGCTTTGTCGGATCTGCGGAGCAGGAAAATCGTCGCTTGGTCATGATCATTGCCAACACCGACAGTTCGCGTGATCGCAAGGATATTGCACGAGCATTCATGACTTGGGGGTTCAACGCCTGGAAGAGCCGCTCCTTGTTGAAGGAAGGTGCAATCATGGGCGCTGCCCGCGTGCAAGGAGGCGCAACGCAGATGGTGCCGCTGATGATGGCAGAGGCCTTGGCAGTGACGGAGCCGCGCTCCGGTCCTGGAGGTGCAACCCCGCCGCCGCAACTGTCGATCCGCTATCTGGGCCCAATCGACGCACCGATCAGAAAAGGACAGATGATCGCCAGTCTTGAGGTGAAGTCGGGTGATGAGGAGGCGCGGTCTGTGCCTTTGCTTGCTGCGCACGATGTCGCTGAAGCGAATTGGTGGCAACGGCTGCGCAACGGACTTTCCGGACTTGCCGGGTGACACGAGGAAAGTTCATCGCTTTTGAAGGGGGGGAGGGGACCGGCAAATCCACCCAGCTTCACCTGCTTGCGCAAACCTTGACTGAGCGTGGTATCGATCATGTTGTCACGCGCGAGCCTGGCGGCACGAAGGATGCAGAAGCCCTTCGAGAGCTCTTGCTTGATCCTGCGAAGAGTTGGGGTGCACGCGCTGAGGCGCTTCTGTTTGCCGCTGCCAGAGCCGATCATGTCGACCGATTGATCCGGCCTGCATTGGCTCATGGTCAATGGATCCTGTGCGATCGTTATCTGGCTTCTAGCAGGGCTTATCAAGGAGCAGCGGGAGGCATTTCACAGGCAGATCTCACCATGCTGCACCAGTTCGGCAGCGAAGGACTGCTGCCCGACATGACCTTCGTCCTGCAGCTTGATCCTGATGTTGCTTTGGCTCGTGCCGCTGCACGCGATGTCGGCGGCAATGATAGAATTGGTGGCAGACACAAGATCTATCATGCACAGGTAAATGATTTTTTTCAGTCGTTCGTGCAGGCCGATGATCCTGCGGTCGCCGCCATTGCCGCGCACGGCTCCCCGCAAGATGTCCACCGGCGCATCGTCAGCATTCTTTTTCCATGAACGAGATGATTGGCCATGAAGAGGTGCGCAAGCAGTGGCAGTCCGCCATGGCCGGAACTCGGCTGCATCATGCCTGGCTGCTGACCGGCTCCAAAGGAATGGGCAAGGCGACCTTCGCGCGATCCGCAGCCGAGGAACTTGTTGCCGAACTCGGGGCGCCCATTATGCCAGCAGAAGTGCATCCCGACATCATGGTGCTAAGCCGGCAGCCGGCATCGGCAGACGACGAGAAATTGTCTGCGCAGGGAAAGCAATTTGCGACCCGACGCAACATCAATGTGGAGCAGGTCCGCGCCATGCAGCGTCGATTGGTGACGAGGCCGACGCTTGGGTCGCGCCGGGTGATAATCATTGATTCCATCGACGATCTGGAGAAATCTGCGGCAAACGCATTGCTGAAAAGCCTTGAAGAGCCACCTTCAGGCACGTTCTTTTTGCTTGTTTCGCATCGGCCAGGCGGGCTGCTGCCCACGATCCGTTCCCGCTGTCGGGTGCTGCGGTTCCCGCCGCTGGATCGTGCAGACCTGCAGCAGGTGCTGTCCGGCTTTGACTTGGATGCCGATCCTGCCATGCAGCAGGCGGCACTCATAGCGGCTGGTGGTGCGCCGGGAGCTGCCCGGGCGTTCATCGATCATGATCTGGCGTCTGCTCACACAATCCTTGCCCGGATAGCTGTGGATGGTGATCTGGATCTGGCGGCACGAGGCAAGCTGATCAAGGCATGCGGATCACGCCCTGATCGCGAGAAACTGCTGGCGCTGGTGGGTGTTGCGCAAAGCATCTGTGCAGAGCAGATGCGGTCATCGCAATGGTCGTTACAAGGTGCAGCGATCACGGCCTACCACGCATTGGGTGATCTTGCGGCGAATATCCCGTATGCAAACTTTGACGGGGGCTTGGCCGTGGTGGAGATGGGCGGGTTGCTGGCGCAATTGGCAGCCGCTAGGAAAAACCATCACGCAGCGTGACTGCCTGACGTTGGCAACAGCTGCCTGATCATAGCATAACGGAAAGACACGCCGCCGATGGCAGAGCCATATTACATTACCACTGCAATCCACTATCCCAACGGCAAGCCGCATATCGGTCATGCCTACGAAACCATCGCGGCTGACGTGATGGCGCGGTATCAGCGATTGCAGGGGCGCGATGTCCGGTTTCAGACCGGGACGGATGAGCATGGTTTGAAGATGCTTCAAAAAGCGCGGGAAATGAACATTTCCGCGCAGGAGCTCAGTGATCAGATGACCGGTCATTTCAAGGACCTGTTCGATCATCTTGATATCAGTTACGATCGCTTCATCCGCACGACGGAAGATGTCCACCATCGCGCCAGTGAGGCAATATGGCAGGCCATGATGGCCAATGGAGATTTGTACAAGGGTCGTTATGAAGGCTGGTATTCAGTAAGGGACGAAGCTTTCTACGAAGCTGCAGAACTGATCGAAGGTGAAAAGGGTGAAAAGCTTTCGCCGCATAACACCCCGGTGGAATGGACCGTGGAGGAAAGCTGGTTCTTCAAACTTTCCCGGTATCAGGAGCCATTGCTGGCTTTGTACAAGTCCGAACCTCGCTTTATCCAGCCCGAAGCGCGTCGCAACGAAGTCTTGCGGTTTGTCGAAGGCGGATTGAGAGATCTGTCGATCTCGCGCAGCAGCCTTGACTGGGGAGTGAAGGTGCCAGGAGACGAGGGGCACGTCATGTATGTGTGGGTGGACGCGCTTACCAATTATCTGACCGGCCTCGGCTTTCCGGAACAGACAGAGCACATGGCAAGATATTGGCCTGCGGCAATGCACCTGATCGGCAAGGATATCGTGCGCTTTCATGCAGTTTACTGGCCTGCTTTCCTGATGAGCGCCGGACTGGCTTTGCCAAAGCAGGTGTTCGGCCACGGGTTTTTGCTGAACCGTGGACAGAAGGAATCAAAATCGCTTGGCAATGTCACGGACCCGGTGGCCTTGGCCGAACAATTTGGCGTGGATGTGCTGCGTTATTTCCTGATGCGCGAAATCGTCTTTGGACAAGATGGCAGCTATTCCCCGGAGGCAATTGTTACCCGGGCCAATGCCGAACTCGCGAACAGCTTTGGTAATCTGGTTCAGCGCGTAACTTCATTCATTCAGAAAAACTGCGACGGTGCAGTAACAGCAGCGGCACCCCCACTGCAGAATGATCGGGACCTTGCCACAAGGGTCAGGGTGGCTGCCGGTGGTGAGCTGCCCCGATGCTTTGACAAGCTGGCGTTCTCCAATGGGATCGAGGCATGGATGCAAGCGGTATTTGCCTGCAACCAATATGTTGATGATCAAGCACCTTGGGCGCTGCGCAAGACTGACCCTGAACGGATGAAGCGGGTCTTGACCACCTTGTGCGGCTGCCTGCGCGATCTGACGATTGCCATTCAGCCGGTGATCCCGCGATCCGCTGCCGCAATCCTGGACAGCTTGTGCGTGCCGGCACATAGCCGCACCTTTGCTGCCTTGAACAGCGCACCTCTGTTGATGGAAATGGCAGAGGTATCTGACCCCAAACCAGCGTTTCCACGGCTGCAGCTGGCAGAAAATACATGACCATCATCGATTCCCACTGCCATCTGAATTATAGTAGTCTGGTAGACCGGCAGGATGCTGTTCTGGACGCCGCTCGGGCAAGAGGCGTCACAGGTTTTCTCAACATCTCGACAAAGGTTTCAGAATGGGATGACGTGATCGCCGTTGCCAATCGGCAGGCCGGCGTTTGGGCCAGCGTCGGCGTCCATCCGCATGAAGCGGACGAACATCATGATCTGGATGCTCGCAAGCTTATTGCCAAAGCGGAAGAGCCCTGCGTCATCGGCATTGGCGAAACGGGTCTTGATTTCCACTACGATCGCTCGAACCGCGACACGCAACGCAATTTGTTTCGCATGCACATCGCTGTTGCGCGGCTTCAACAGCTGCCAGTCATTATACACACGCGCAACGCAGAGCCTGAAACTCTGGCCATACTACAGGAGGAGATGAGGGAAGGGGAGTTTCCAGCGTTGATCCACTGCTTCACGGCATCGGACCAGTTTGCGCGTGAGGTGCTGGATCTGGGGCTGTTCATATCGATTTCCGGTATAGTGACGTTCAAGAACGCTCGCGACCTCCAGGCGATTGCGGCCAAAGTTCCGGAAAATCGCCTGTTGGTAGAAACAGATGCACCCTTCCTTGCGCCAACACCAAATCGCGGAAAGGTCTGCGAACCAGCCTTTGTCGCTGATACTCTGGCTTTTCTTGCCGACTTGCGCGGTGTGGATCAGGCATCCTTGGCAGAGCAGACGACGCAGAACTTCTTCACGCTGTTTCGCAAGGCAAGGCAATGAAGCTTTTTGTGCTGGGGTGCGGCACCTCGACCGGAGTACCACGGATCGGCAATGACTGGGGAGCCTGTGACCCGAAGGATGCCAGAAACCGCCGCACCCGGGTGTCGATCATCGTTGAAAGCGACGGCGGGGAACGCGTTTTGGTCGACACATCTCCCGATCTGCGTCATCAATTGCTTGCTGCGAATATCGACAGAATAGATGCGGTATGCTGGACTCATGATCATGCTGATCACTGCCATGGCATAGATGACTTACGAGCGCTGCGTTACGGAAGAGGGGGGCCAATTCCAGCATATGGCACCGAGGAAACCGTGCGCAGATTACGCCAACGGTTCGGCTATGTCTTTGCCGGACAGCATGGCTATTCAACGATTTGCAACATTGAAACCCTGGACCGGCTGAAACTGCTATGTGGAATGCGGCTTTCATGGTGTCGCATGCCGCATGGTCCAGCGCAGAGCACAGCGTACCGATTTGACGCGGCAGGCAAATCAATCGGCTACGCAACGGACTTCAGCGAAATCCGCAATGACCTTGTTGATCTTTTTACAAATCTGGACGTGCTGGTAGTTGATTGCTTGCGACGTGAGCCGCACCCGACCCATGCGCATCTGTCGATGTCGCTTGATCTTGCCGCACAAACCCAATCAAAACGCGTGATCCTGACACATCTGGACAAAAGCATGGATTACACCAGTCTGGTCGAAGAAACGCCGTCGCATGTGTATCCGGCGTATGACGGAATGGTTATTGCTCTGTGACGGCAGCAGCAATCGTCGCGCTGATTTCGATGATCGGCTGGCTTTTGCTTGCCGGGACCGAATTGAAGGGCCACCGATTAGAGCGATCAGCGCTGATCAAGTCGGCGCTTCTTTGGATTGCGCTGTTCATGGGAATGGTCGTGCTGGTGAACGCATTGCAAGCAGATGAAGCGGCCTATCAATTCATCTATTTTACATAATATATATTATCTGATTGGTGGGTGTTGAATATGTTTGATGATTTCAAACACCTGCAAAGACTTATTTCCATCATTAAGCAGCTTCGTGATCCAAAAGATGGATGTGAATGGACATCCAGCCGTAGTTTCGCCGATATAGCGCCCTTTGTGGTAGAAGAGGCATACGAGGTTGCAGACGCAATCGCACGCGACCATGCTGTCGATCTGCAGGATGAACTCGGCGACCTTCTTTTGCAGGTTGTGTTCCTGTCCTGCATTGCAGAAGAGCGCGCGCTCTTTAAATTTGGCGACGTCACCACCTCAATAGCGGACAAGATGGAACGTCGACACCCGGGTTTCTTCCCACATGCGGCAAAAACTCCAACTGGGACCAAAAGGGATATGTCAGCTGAGCATGCCTGGGAAATCATCAAAGCCGCAGAACGTACAGAGCGTGGCTTGAATGGAGTGCTCGACGGCGTTGCCCCTGCCTTGCCAGCCATGATCAGAGCAGAAAAGCTGCAAAAACGTGCTGCTCATGCAGGGTTCGACTGGCCAGACACCAAAGGCGCTGCTGAAAAACTGCAGGAAGAAATTGCTGAGTTCACCGCGAGTGATACGAAAGCCGCGCAGCTTGAGGAAGCCGGCGATGTGCTGTTTTCTGTAATCAACTGGCTGCGAAAACACGGGATCTCTTCCGACCAGGCTATGCATGCAGCCAACGCCAAGTTCGAACGCAGGTTCAGAATGATGGAAGCCATGGCCGCCGCTGACGACATTAACTTTTCAGATCTTGATGCTGAGGCTCAGGATCAATTGTGGCGTCGAGTGAAGCAAGCGGAGTAGGTGCAGACTGCAACATCCCCTAGACCACTATTCAAATTACAAGCTTTCAAATCGTCCATATTGTAACGGCGTCAGTTTAACGCTAATGTTTACCAGCGGTCCTTGCTGATCAGTTCCGCCATCACGTTCCATCAGGACATCTCCATGGGCATGTAGCCAAGCAATCCGCTTACCATCCGAGGCAGGTATCACGAAATCGTGCTGCTCGGCGTCAGGCGTCAGATGGCGTGTGATCAACTGTTCCAGCTCGGCCAGGCCGAACCCGCCAGTTGCGGAAATCGCTACTGTGTCGACGTCCGCGGAAGTCGCCAGGGTTCCGAGTTCGTCAGCACGCTGAGCTGATAGTAGATCCCATTTATTCCAAGCCTCTATTACAGGTATCTGTGATGCTGTATCAGATCCGGTATTGATATCCAGATCCCGCAAGACCTTCTCAACCTGTATCTTCTGCTCATCGGCTGCGGGACTGGAGATGTCACGGACATGGATGATGAGGTCAGCGGCAGTAACCTCTTCCAAGGTTGCCCTGAAAGCAGCGACGAGCTGTGTGGGAAGATCGGAAATGAACCCCACCGTGTCGGACAGGATGATCTTGTCCAGTCCCGGAAGCGAGACCGCACGCATAGTGGGGTCCAGTGTGGCAAACAACAGATCCTCAGCCATGACAGTAGCGCCTGTCAAGCTGTTGAATAGGGTAGATTTTCCAGCGTTGGTATATCCAACCAGAGCAACCAGCGGCCAAGGCGCCCTCTCTCGCCGCGACCGATGCAGAGCGCGGGTGCGGCGAACCTGATCAAGGTCATTGCGCAGCCGTGCCATTCGATCGCGGATCATGCGGCGGTCCGCTTCGATCTGCGTCTCGCCGGGACCACCCAAGAAACCATAGCCGCCCCGCTGCCGCTCAAGATGGGTCCAGCTGCGAACCAGTCGGCCTGCCTGATAGTCAAGATGTGCCAGTTCTACCTGCATGCGCCCTTCGGCGGTCGCAGCGCGCTCCCCGAAAATCTCAAGGATCAAGCCGGTACGATCTATGATTTTTCGACCAAGTTGCTCTTCCAAGTTTCGCTGCTGGACTGCTGATAAGGTGCCGTCAACAATCACAAGCTCGGCTTCTGCCATTTCGCATGCCGCTGCAATGCGTTCTATCTGCCCTGCGCCAAATAATGTCCCGGGACGTACCTGGCGGACAGGAATGATGAAACTATCGGCAACAACGATGCTTATCGCCTTGGCGAGGCCCCGTCCCTCTTCCAGCCTGGCATCAGGGTCGACAAGGTGCGCCGAGCGTATGTCAGGCACAACAACGATGGCTCGAGCACCGCGGGTCACATCTTCGGCAAAATGCTCGCTCAGAATAAACTCTCCTTATAGCGGAACGTTGTCAATATCTTCATCTTCGTTGGAAAGATCCACCGGGGTCAAGGGTTGTATCGTTGACACGGCATGTTTGTAGGCGAGCTGAACGTACCCCTCACGTTCGAGCAAAATACAAAATTGGTCGAACGCGGCAGCACGGCCTTGCAGCATTACTCCGTTGACCAGGAACATGGTGACTTGCGCATTAGCATCGCGGATCGCGCTGAGAAAGATGTCCTGCAACTGTCGCTTTGACTTTGCGGCGCTGTGGTATTCGACCGTACTTGTGTCGATTGGCTGTGTGGGCATGATGGTTGATATTGCATGCTTGTAAACCAGTTGCGATTGGCCATCACGCCGCAGCAAGATCGAAAAATTGTCAAACCAGGTGACGATACCCTGTAGCTTGACACCCTTTACCAGAAACATGGTTATAGGTGTCCTGTTTCTCCGCAGGAGGTTCAGGAAGAGATCTTGCAGGTTTTGGGTCGATTTTGCAGGCTGCTTTCCCGACGCTTTGACAGAAAGCTGGTCAAGCCGTTCGCTGTCGTCAGGAACTGTGGTTTTCACAGTCAGCGTCTTTCCGGCCATTAAAACTCTCCTGCGCCTGTCGAACTGTCGGTCTGGTCGATCTGCCATTTAGCGAAATTGCGGGCAGCCCGTGAGCATGCATCTGCGTCTCAGGTTCAAGGACCGTCGTTACTGGCAAAGCATGACAGCTTCGGAAGTTCCCGCATCAGGAAACATCATCATCATCATCTTTCCTGTCGTTGATGCCCAGGATCTTGAGTTTGCGATGCAGGGCTGATCGTTCCATCCCGATAAAGCCGGCAGTGCGGGATATATTTCCTGAAAAGCGGCGAATTTGCACGCGCAGATACTCCCTTTCGAAATATTCGCGTGCTTCCCGCAAGGGCACGCCCATTATGGCAGCAAGCCCTGGTCCCTCGCCGCCGGTGATCGAGGTAAGTTCGGCTGGAAGCATGTCAGCTTCGATATGCGCCATCTGCTCTCGCGGGGTGAGAATAACTGTGCGTTCCACTACATTGCGTAGCTGGCGCACATTACCCGGCCAGTCGTAGCTTTGCAGCACCGCCATGGCATCATCGCTAATCACTGGAGGAGCAATTCCTTGCCGTGAGGCGAACCGGGAAAAGAAATAATCCACCAACGCAGGAATATCGCTTCGCCGAGCCGACAAGGCCGGAATAGCGACCGGCACCACATTCAGCCGGTAGTAGAGATCCTCGCGGAAACGCCGTTCGGCTATCGCCTCTTCAAGATCGGTCGACGTGGATGATGCGATCCGCACATCCACCCGCAATTGTCTGTTGCCACCCACCCGGGCAAAGGATTGGTCGGTAAGTACCCGCAGGATACGAGCTTGGGTTGACAGCGGCATGTCAGCGATTTCATCGAGATAGAGCATGCCGCCATCGGCCATCTCCAACAGACCGGTTCGCACCAGATGGCCCTCGGCTTCTTCGCCAAACAACTCCTGCTCAAAACGTTCGGCAGTGATGCGTGCTGAACTTACCGTGACAAAAGGTTTGTCAGCGCGTGGACTCCAGTGATGAAGCAGGCGGGCTGCGACTTCTTTGCCTGATCCGGCGGGGCCGGTTATCAGAACGCGACTGCCGGTATTTGCCACCCGTTTAAGGGTTGCCCGCACCTGATTGATGATTGAACTATTGCCGGTGAATCCGTCGAAGCCACCATCGTCGTCTTGTTTGAGACGAGCGTTTTCGCGGCGCAGCCGGTCGGTCTCGGTAGCGCGATCGACCATGAGGAGCAAACGTTCGGATTCGAAGGGCTTTTCGATAAAGTCGACCGCTCCTCGTGATACCGCGGCAACGGCGGTATCGATATTCCCATGCCCGGAAAAGATGATCACCGGCAGATCGGGTTCTCGCGCCTTGATCGCATCCAGCAATTCCAATCCGTCCATTCGTGAACCGTGCAGCCACACGTCGAGCAGCACGAGCGAGGGGCGGCGTTCATCGATGGCTGCCAAGGCTGCGGTGCTGTCGGCAGCGGTGCGGCATTCGTATCCCTCGTCGCCCAGCACTCCTGCCACCAGCTCGCGAATGTCGCGCTCGTCATCCACCACCAAGATTTCAAGCGCCATGAGATACCTTCTCTTCAAAGCTGTTCGGCTTCATCCTTCCGCTTCCTCCCGTTCTTGAAGTTGCGGCTGGCGCGGGAGGTACATCTGCACGCGCGCACCCCCCTGCTCCGGCCGTTCGAACCGTATCTCACCGCCATGTTCAGCAAGGATCGTGTGAACTATCGCCAGACCAAGGCCGGTTCCCTTGTCGCGCGTCGTCATGTAAGGTTCAATCAGTGTGCGGCTGTCATTCGGCAGCCCGATCCCGTTATCGGTGACACTGATTACGACACGGTGGTCTTCGCCACGAACATCAACAGCAATCCTGCCCTGGTAATCGGGATCGGATTCACGCACTGTGTCCACAGCTTCCGCTGCGTTCTTCAAAACGTTCGTCATGGCTTGCCCAATCTGATGGCGGTCACAGGCAATGTTGGTATCAGCCTCCGAGCCGTTGAAGCTGTAAGACAGCTGCGGCCGCGCGATTTCCTGAAGAAACATGGCTTGCTTCACCAGTTCGGAGACGTCTTCCTTACGGAAATGGGGTTTGGGCATGCGTGCGAAGGACGAAAACTCATCCACCATCTTGCGCAGGTCACCCACCTGACGAATTATGGTGCTGGTGAGTTCGTCAAACAGATAAGCATCTGTGCCAATCTGACGGCGAAAGCGCCGGCCAAGCCGCTCGGTGGCAAGCTGGATCGGCGTCAGCGGGTTCTTGATTTCATGAGCGATCCGCCGGGCTACATCAGACCATGCAGCACGGCGTTGGTCGAGTAGTTGTCGGGTTATATCTTCAAAAGTAAGCACCTGTCCGTGCTGCGTCTTGGCTGCCTTGACAGCAAGAGTTCGCATGTCCCCCTCCCGGGCAAACTGCACAAGCCCACTTCTGCGTTGGTCCTTCACCAATTGCCACAAGGGCGGAGCCACGTCGGCAAGCATCCTGCCTACGCGACAATCTCCATCTTCCAGCATGAGCAGCGCGGAATCATTGGCCAGAAGAATAACGCCATCGTGATTGACAGACATGATGCCAGCCGTAGCGGAATCGAGTACAGCTTCTGTAAACGCGCGGCGCTCGTCCAGTTGTTCGTTTGCCCGTATCAAGGCACGGGTCTGCCGTTCAATCTGACCCGTCATACGGTTGAAAGCGCGGTTCAAAAGCCCGATTTCGTCGGCACCGCTGCGTCCACCTACCCGCATCGAGAAATTACCTGCACCTACTGTTCTTGCTGCTGTCACAAGATCGGCCAATGGCGCAACTTGCCGGTCTGCAAAGCGCAGTGCGACCCACACCGCAAACCCAACCAGCATCAGCGAGACGCCAAGCAACGCTATGTTGAAGCGAAGCTGGAGCGTCCGCGCCCGGCCCGTAATCTGGTCGTAATTGGCAAGCACACTTTGTGCCCGCCGCCATTGGCTGAGCGCCTGAGCATCGGAGTCGCGCGCCGTGTACAGATAAATTTCATTCGCTGCATCGAGCGGTGTCACCGCTTCGATCCGCTGCGCCGTTGCAGTCACCACCACCGGCTCCCCGGACGACAGCCTGTTGAATACGTCGGGCGCAATGGTCTGCGTTCCTGCACCATCATCGGGATCGACGATGGCGGCGGTATTGATTTCCCCGCTGGTGCCTCTCTCCAGAATGGCCGATTTATCCAGCTTCCGATAAACGACCTGCAGCGAATAGGCTTGTGCAAATTCGGGACTGGTGATCGGCGTCTGCGACAGATATGAGCGGATGTCGCCTGCCATGGCGACACTTTCATCCCCAACATCCCGCAGGTTCTCCTCATAATATCCGCGTGCGAGTTGATTGGCATCTTCCAGCATGCCGCGCGATCGCTCCGAAAACCAGAACTCGACGCCTGACTGGAACAGGAACGAGGCGAACGCCACCACCAGCAAGGTCGGCACTGCGGCGAGCAAGGAGAAGAAAAACACCAGCCGCACATGCAGGCGGCCGGTGCTGCCGATCTGTCGTTGGGCCCGTCGCAGGGCCAGCCTGCGGCCAAGCAGAACCAGCAAGGCCATGGCCGGCACCAATGTCGCCACCAACAATGACGTCGTGGTGGCACTGGGCAGAAGGTCACCGCGTGTCTGCACGGAGTTGAGCGTCGTCCATCCGCCGAACAGCATGACGACCAGGAATGTCCCAGCGGCGATTTCCAGCAGCAGGAAACCATTGGCACGCCGCCAGCCAATGCCGACCTGCCGCCTCAGGCGTCCGACGAAAGCCGCCGCACTTGTACGATCGGCGGAACGGCTGCCCTGGCCTGAATAGTGCGGCATCGTCATAGTTGCCAATCAACAACACCGCAGTTGCCGAAAGGCAAGTCCGATCTCATCCATAACGGAGGGTCATCGGAGCATCGGCGTCACGCATGCAGCAAGTTTGCACGCCTGCTCACGCTGCCTGCAATGCGTTCGCCTCGTTCCGCAATCCGTCGAAGAACTGCTCCAGCATCGCCATCACCATTGCAGGGTCATCGACGAAGTTGACCTTGTTGCGAAATTCGGCGGAGCTTTGCAGACCCTTGGTGTACCAACCCAGATGCTTGCGAGCCATCTTGACGCCGGTCTCCTTGCCGTAATGGTTTAACATTGCTTCATAGTGCTCTGTAATCAAGGCAAACAACTGCTGCGGGTTCGGGTCCGGTCGTGGTGTACCGCCTTCTGCCCAAGACATCACCTGCGACAGCAGCCAGGGTTTGCCATAAGCTCCGCGTCCGATCATGACCCCGTCTGCGCCGCTTTGACGAAGTGCTGCGTCTGCCTCGACAACGCCATTGATGTCGCCATTGACAATGACAGGCACGTTCACCGCGTTCTTGACACTCCTGACAAAGCTCCAGTCGGCAGAACCTTTGTACATCTGATTGCGCGTGCGGCCATGCACCGTAATCATGCGCGCACCCAGATCCTCGGCGATGCGTGCAAGTTCAGGAGCATTGAGCGACTCATGATCCCAACCCATGCGCATCTTTACTGTCACGGGAACATCCACCGCTTTTACAACCGCGTCTATCAATGCTGCGGCCAGCGGCAGATCTCGCATGAGGGCCGAACCCGCATCCCCGTTGACTACCTTCTTGACAGGACAACCCATATTGATGTCGATAATGGCAGCACCCTTGTCCGCGTTCAACCTGGCGGCCTGTGCCATCTCTGCAGGATTGCAGCCGGCAAGCTGCAAGGACACCGGCTCCTCGCTTGGCGCCCACTCCGCCTTCTGCAAGGATTGGCGCGTGGCGCGGATCATCGCCGGGCTTGCGATCATCTCGGTAACATTCAACCCCGAGCCAAAGCGCCGCACCAGGGTGCGAAACGGACGGTCCGTCACGCCCGTCATGGGCGCAAGGATAACGGGAGTGTCAATTGTCACCGGGCCGATCTTGATCGGGTTCAGTTTTCTCAAGCCTGTCACTGTAACGCTAACACCTGCCTTTGTGCGCATTTCTTAGTTGATTGTAGAGACAGCGACAAGGATGTACGGGACAGCCATGCCTGATGCTCAAGCCCCATCCCCATTTGCGGGCGTGATCCTGGCAGGTGGCCGCGGAACACGTGCCGGACTGGACACTGCAAAGCAATACGCCCGATGGGGCGGGTCCACTGTGCTGGGTCTTGCAGTTGCACGCATGAGAGAGGCTGTCACCGGCCCGGTCATTATAGTGATTCCGGCCGGAGATGAAGATGCAGCGCGTGCTGCGGTCGGCAACCATCCTCAGATCGATTTCGTAATTGGCGGTGCCACGCGGCAGTTATCCGCCCTCGCAGGGCTGGAGCGACTGGCATCCCATTTGCCCGCGCAGGTTCTTATTCATGACGCTGCCCGTCCCGATTTGCCGCGCGCGGTCGTAGGCCGCCTTGCTGACGCACTGATCCGTCATTCAGGCGCGGTGCCGGTACTTCCCGTCGCTGACAGTCTGCTGACAGTAAACGGAGACATTGCAGGAGCGGGGGTCGAACGCGAGGGGTTGCGGCGGGTGCAGACACCGCAGGCGTTCCGCTTTTCCGAAATCCTGCACGCCCACCGGATCTGGCCAACAGAACCAACCGCCGGTGACGATGCCACGGTGCTGCAAGCTGCGGGGTTCGACGTGGCGCTGGTCGCAGGCGATCCGCGTCTGCGCAAGCTGACGTTCCGGACCGATTTTGCAAGGAACCAGATGATAGACAAACCTCCTTTGCGCACGGCATTTCGTATCGGCAGCGGCTACGACGTTCATCGGCTCGTTCCAGGGGACGGCGTCTGGCTATGCGGCATCCGCATCCCGCACCATCGCAGCTTGAGCGGGCACAGCGACGCCGATGTCGCGCTTCACGCCCTTACCGACGCAGTGCTTGGGGCAATCGCCGCAGGAGATATCGGTGAGCACTTCCCGCCCAGCGATCCGCAATGGAAAGGAGCCTCTTCCGATCATTTCTTTACTCATGCAATGCAACTTGCACGGATTGCTGGCTACGCAATCGCAAATCTTGATGTAACGATCATTTGTGAAGAACCTAAGATCGGCGCACATCGCCAGAACATGCGCAACCGGCTTGCGGAATTAAGCGGAGGTGATCTCCGGACAATCTCGGTAAAGGCAACGACTACGGAAAGGCTTGGCTTTACCGGTCGCGCAGAAGGCATCGCTGCACAGGCAAGCGTGTTGCTCCACCGTATTGATGACAAGGAAATCAGATGATCAGCCTCCTTCCGGACGGTATCTTCACGGTCGCAGAACGCGTTGTTGCCCAGAACATTGCCGCTGGTCGGAAGCTGACACTTGCGGAAAGCTGCACAGGCGGGTTGGTCAGCGCAGCGCTTACCGAAATTGCGGGTGCGTCAAAGGTCTTCGAACGTGGTTTCGTGACCTATTCCAATGACGCCAAGACGAAACTGCTGGGTGTGCCGTCCGATCTGCTTGAAACCTTTGGGGCGGTATCGATCGCGGTTGCTTGGTCAATGGCGCAGGGCGCGCTGGCCGCGTGCGATGCCGATGTGGCGGTCGCTATCAGCGGCGTGGCCGGTCCTGACGGCGGAACCGAACGAAAGCCGGTTGGCACCGTGGTGTTCGCCAGGGCAATACGCGGGCAGATCGATGATGAGCCTACCGCAGAGCTGCGGCTTTTCTCCTGCAGCAGCCGTGCCGAGGTCCGCTATCACGCCACCTTGTGTGCGCTTGAACTGCTGCTTCCGTAGAGCTGCGCGGCGCGTTCTTCAAAAGCACCCACCATCTTGCGAAAGGCACGGTCGAGATAGCTGCCTGCTAGCTTTTCGAAAACGGGGTTGCGGAAGGCGAAGTTTACACAAAAATCGATCCTGCAACTGTGCTCCGTCACAGGCTCGAAGCGCCAGATATTCTCAAGATGACTCAGTGGACCTTCGATGTAGTCCACGGTGATACGTTCCGGCGGCTGTTTGCGAACGCGCGATGTAAACTTTTCGCGCAATGCCTTGAAACCCACCATCATGTCAGCGACCGTCTCGTCGCCCTGTTCCGACCTCACCCGCGTCGCAACGACCCACGGCAGAAATTCGGGATAACGACGCACATCGGCCACCAGCGCGAACATCTGTTCGGCGCTGTAAGGAAGCTCCCTTGACTCGCGAATGGTGGGCATGTCAGCTCAGCAGCTCGTTTCTTGCCGGCGATCGGAACGAGCGGTCGCGCCGGCATGCCGGGCGCCGTCTTTCGCCAGCCGCTTTTCACGCTCGGCGCGCATCTGCGCAAAATCATCGCCTGCGTGGTAGCTTGACCGGGTAAGCGGACTGGACGCGACCTGCAGAAATCCCTTTGCCCGGGCGATTGCACCAAGCGCATTGAACTGCTGCGGCGTGACAAAGTCGATCACTGCCGCATGTTTTGGAGTTGGCTGCAGATATTGACCCATGGTCAGGAAGTCGATGTCGGCACAACGCATGTCATCCATCACCTGATGAATTTCCAGCCGCTGTTCTCCCAGACCAAGCATTATACCCGATTTGGTAAAAATCGCCGGATTGTGCCGCTTCACCTCCTCCAGCAACCGCAGCGAAGCGTAATATCGTGCACCGGGCCGGATCGTGGGATAAAGTCGCGGCACCGTTTCAAGGTTGTGATTGAATACGTCGGGGCCGGCCGCGACGATCGCTTCGATCGCCGGACGCATCTTGCCGCGAAAATCCGGCGTCAGAATCTCTATCGTCGTGCCCGGCGTCGTTCGGCGCAGTGCCCCAATGACTTTGACGAAGTGCCCTGCCCCGCCATCAGGCAGATCGTCGCGATCGACAGAGGTGATGACGATATGCTCAAGCCCCATTGCCGCGGCGGCATCGGCGACATGCTGCGGCTCGGTGTCGTCCACAATGCGTGGCATGCCGGTCTTTACATTGCAGAAGGCACAGGCGCGCGTGCATACATCGCCAAGGATCATCACCGTAGCGTGCTTCTTGGTCCAGCATTCCCCGATGTTAGGGCATGCAGCCTCTTCGCAAACGGTGTTGAGCTTCAAATCGCGCATGAGCTTGCGCGTTTCAGCATAGCCCTTGCTGGTGGGGGCGCGGACCCTGATCCAATCGGGCTTGCGCAGCCTTTCTGCGGGCTGTGCCGTTTGACTGTCCGATTCTGATGCTTTGATCGTCATGGATTTCACATAGGCAACACGCTTGCCACGTGCAATGCTACGCGGCAAAGAGCGATAGCATGATTGACCCGCCAGAAGCTTCGCCCGACCCGGCGCATGAATCCTCACCGGATGCCGTGCCGCAGACCGTGGACGTAATTTCCAGTCTCACGGCCGGATACCACCGCTTTCGTGACAAGCACTGGCATCCGCAGCGGGCGCGGTGGCTGCAACTGAGTGCAGGCCAGGCTCCACGAGTCATGATCATCGCCTGTTCGGACAGCCGGGTAGATCCCGCGCAGATCTTCGATGTCGATCCGGGCGAAATCTTCGTGGTGCGCAATGTGGCAGCAATGGTGCCTCCGTTCGAACAGACCGAAGGCAATCACGGGGTGTCGGCCGCTCTGGAATTTGCGGTTCAGGTGCTCAAGGTGGAGGAGATCGTCGTGCTGGGTCACGGCATGTGCGGCGGCTGCAAGGCGGCTCTCACCCGGCAGATGCACGGCGCCGAACCAGGCAAGGGCGGGTTCATCGCCAACTGGATTGCGTTGCTGGACGAAGCGCGCGATGAGGTGGTGGCCCGGTTTGGTGCAGAAGGTCGCGAAGCGGAACGCGCCATGGAGCATGCCGGCGTGAGGGTCAGCCTTGCCAATCTTCGCACCTTCCCCTGCATCCGCAAGAATGAGCGGCAGGATGACACAGGCAAACCACGGCTGCGGCTGCGCGGCGCCTTCTTCGCCATTTCCGATGGTGTACTTCACTGGCTTGATGAACGCTCAGGCCAGTTCGAACCGGCAAACTGACCATAGGTTTTGCGGAACCAAAGCTGCTTGCGAACTTTGATTTTATGACGCCGCAGGTGGGCAAGAGCACAAGAGGAATGACGGCATGAAAGCAGACAATGTCCTGCAGACGATCGGCAATACCCCGCACATCCGGCTGTCGCGGCTGTTCCCTGATCATGAGGTGTGGGTGAAATCCGAGCGGGCAAACCCGGGTGGATCGATCAAGGATCGCATCGCGCTTGCCATGGTGGAAGCAGCAGAGGCGGATGGGAAGCTGAAACCGGGCGGAACCATTATCGAGCCAACCTCCGGAAATACCGGGGTTGGGCTTGCCATGGTGGCCGCAGTCAAAGGGTACAAGCTTGTGCTGGTGATGCCCGAATCCATGTCGATGGAACGGCGACGGCTGATGCTGGCCTATGGTGCGCGCTTCGAACTCACGCCGAAGGAAGGCGGAATGAAGGCGGCGATCTCCCGCGCGAGGGAACTGGTCGATGAAACCGATGGTGGCTGGATGCCGCAGCAGTTTGACAACCCGGCCAATGTGACGGTTCATGCGCAGAAAACCGCGCAGGAAATCCTCGCCGACTTTTCAGCGTCGCCGGTCGATGTGATGATTACAGGCGTCGGAACCGGCGGACATATCACAGGTTGCGCCGAGGAGTTGAAGAAGCATTGGCCCAAGATGCGCGCCTATGCAGTCGAACCTGCGCTGTCTCCCGTCATCTCCGGAGGGCAACCTGGCCCTCACCCGCTGCAGGGAATCGGCGCCGGTTTCATTCCTGAAAACCTGCACACGCGCGCAATTGACGGAGCCATTGAGGTAGATGCCGACAACGCCAAGGAAATGGCGCGCAATTGTGCCCGGCTGGAGGGATTGCTGGTTGGCATCAGTTCAGGTGCGACGCTGGCTGCTATTGCCAAAAAGCTCCCGGAGCTCGACCGCTCGACGCGGGTGCTCGGCTTTAATTATGACACCGGGGAGCGGTATCTGTCGGTGCCGGACTTCCTGCCGCAGTAATTCATGGAACTCCGCATTTCAGCCCATCTTCAGGCAGGTGCCCGCGTCAATCCCGCGTCGGTTACCTGCCGATAAAAGCAGCTCCTGGCCAAGGTGTGACACGCCGGACCTGCAGGAAGCACCCGCAGCAGCAGACAATCCTGATCACAATCGGTAAACATGGTGACCAGGCGCAGGGTGTGGCCCGAAGATTCGCCCTTTTTCCAGATCTCCTGCCGGGATCGGGACCAGAAATGCGCAAATCCTGACCTGCGTGTCAGATCAAGCGCATCTGCGTTCATGTGCGCAACCATGAGCACGGCGCTGTCGCGATCATCTACGCAGACGGCTGCAATAAGGCCATCGGTGCCGAATACAGGTCTGAATTCAGTGGTTGTTTCCAGATCCATTCTGGAGCTCCTTGTCTTGCATCGATAATCGCCGTTTGCGTTGTTGCATAGTAGCAACAGAGTTGCTGCAATGATTGATGGACCTGCAATGTCCGCTTTGCATCTGGCGAAGCATGCGCAACAAGACATGTGCTTGTCGAGAACAACGGCAGGGCCTTCGGGTGAATAACATGGTCAGTGTTCAGGGAACAACCGGTGCAGATTTGGGGAAGTCGCCTGGTTGAGGGGTCTGCGGCATAGTCGGAAACCGAATGTCGCATAGACGATGGATGTACTGTAAAAATAGATATCGTCACGCGGGCGCCCGGAGTTGTATTGCTCCGGGCGTCTTGCTGTCAGCCATGCCTGCCGGCCTTGTGGTCAGGCACTTCGGCAGGATTCAGTGCCCGTGCAAAGCAGGCAATGACCACTTTGGCTGCGCCATTGCTTAAAAGCGCGTGCACGCATGCATCAGTTGTGGCTCCGCTGGTGACGACATCATCTACCAGCAGTATCGTACGTTGGCTGACCTGTGCCTGTCGCCGGGCGGGAACTGCTATTGCTCCTGCCAACGCCCTGTGCCGCTCTCCCGCACTCATATGACCAAGTGGCGATGTGTGCCTGTTACGTTGGAGGGCATCGACGCAGACACGCCAGTGCCGCGCTTTTCCAATGCTAATGGCCAATAGCGCCGCTTGGTTATAGCCGCGCTTCCACAATCGCCAGCGGTGCAACGGCACAGGAACAATCAGCGGATCCTGCAGATCAGTTGGTAACCGCGCTGCCATCATCCGGCCGAGCGGCTGGGCAAGACCTATCCTGCCATTGTATTTAAGGGCGAGTACAAGATCCTTCGACACCGGCCCGTAAATCGTAGCGGCAGCCACACCTGCATAAGCAGGCGCGTTCCTGCGGCAAGATGCACATGTCGGCTCATCGTCTGTCCGGTCGCTTGCAAAGGGTCGCTGACAGCTTGTGCACGAAGGGTTCCCCGGCAGTTCAAGCAATGTCCAGCAATCCATGCACAGCACGTCACCGACACCCACACCCCCGCTGAATGCCTCCACACCAGCAACAGCACCGCCGCAAGCGGGACAGCGTGGCGGGTAGGCAAAGTCGACAAGAGGAGACAGCAGTGCTTGCAATGACATGGTCTGCGCGATGTGCCGTTGCGTCACCGCTTTGGCAAGCTTGCATCTGTATCGGCGGCTTGGCACAGCACGGCGATGACCATGCCAGCGCCTCCCGTCATCTTTTCAGCGCAGCGGCGAATGAATGCGCGCGCGCGAATGGCGTCGATCCAGCGTCGGTCCAAAGACGCCGCGCAAACGCTGCATCGCGAGATGGCGCTTGATGCAATTGACCGCATTGCATTCGTCACTTCCCGATTTGCGTCGGCAATGGTGCTTGGCGACACTACTGGCAAGCTGAGCGCATGGCTGGAAGAGCGCGGAACGCGAACAACAACAACCGACCCATGCGGCTATCTGGCGGATAGTCCCGTTGATGAACTGCAGCCTTTGCCAGGTAGGCCATTCGACCTGATCGTTTCGCTGGGCCTTCTGGATACTCTGAACGATCTGCCCGGCGCTCTCGTTTTGATGCGGCGTGCTTTGACACCGGGTGGGTTGATGATCGCGAGCTTCGCAGGTTCCGGCAGCCTGCCTGGGCTGCGCGCCATCATGCTGGCGGCCGATGCCACCCGGCCTGCCCCGCGCATCCACCCGCAAGTCGACGTGCGTGGCGCCGGGCAGTTGATGAACAGGCTTGGCTTTGCCAATCCAGTGGTGGACGGCTGGGGATTCGACGTTAAATTCAGTTCCTTCTGGCAGTTGCTGCACGATCTGCGTGGGCAGGCGTCAGGCGCAGTACTTATGAATCCAGGTGCGTCCGTGAACAAGGCGGGCCTTGACCGCGCGCTCACCGCTTTTGCCGATCTGGCCGATAAGGATGGGACCCTGCAGGAGCGGTTTGAAATCATCACTCTGAGTGGCTGGAGCGCGACGGAGAAATAACCCCCGGCGCGCCCGATCAGTCAGGGACCGCGTTAATCGCCGCCTGCGCAGCGGCCAGGCGGGCAATCGGCACGCGATAGGGTGAAGCCGATACATAATCGAGCCCCTGCTCCTCGCAAAATGCGATTGAGGCCGGATCTCCGCCATGTTCACCGCAAATGCCAAGCTTGATATCCGCCCGGGTGGCGCGGCCGCGCTCCACTGCCAGTTCGACAAGCTGTCCCACCCCTTCAATATCAAGGCTGACGAACGGATCGCGCGGATAGATGCCCTTGTCGACATAGGGGCCGAGAAACCGCGACGCATCATCGCGCGATACGCCAAGCGTCGTTTGCGTAAGGTCATTCGTCCCAAAGGAGAAAAATGCCGCCTCATGCGCGATCTGCCCAGCCATCAAAGCCGCTCGAGGCAGTTCGATCATGGTGCCAACAAGATACGCAATCCGGCACTTCTTTTCCGAGAAAACCGTTTCGGCTGTACTGTCGATCAGATCTTTCAAGATCTGCAGTTCCCGCCGCGTGCCGACCAGCGGGATCATTATTTCCGGCAGAGGCGCAGTGCCGCTTTCCTCAGCTACTCTTGTTGCAGCTTCGAAAATCGCGCGGACCTGCATTTCGTAGATTTCCGGGTATGTGATGCCCAGCCGACAACCGCGATGCCCCAGCATCGGGTTGGCTTCGTGCAGTTCACCGGCTCTGCGTTTCAGATGGTCCGCGCCATATCCGCTCGCCTGCGCCAGTTCCTCGAACTCTGCGTCGCTGGCCGGAAGAAATTCGTGCAACGGCGGATCAAGCAGCCTGATGGTAACCGGCAATCCCGCCATTTCGCTAAAGATGGCATGAAAATCGCTGCGCTGTTCCGGGAGCAGCCGATCAAGTGCCCCGCGCCGGGTCGGTTCGTCTTCAGCAAGGATCATCTGCCGCACCAGGCTGATCCTCGCATCATCGAAGAACATGTGTTCCGTGCGGCAAAGCCCGATCCCTTGAGCGCCGAACTGGCGCGCCTTGCGGCAATCCTGCGGTGTCTCCGCATTGGCACGTACGGCCATGCGCCGCTTTGCATCAGCCCATTCCATGAGGCTGGCAAATTCGCCTGCCATCTCCGGCTCGATGGTCGGAACCTCGCCTCGCATGACTTGACCATTTGCTCCATCAAGCGTGATGATCTCGCCTTCGTGCAAAGCCTCGCCATTGATCAGCGCTACCCCGCTTTTGCGATCAATCGATAGGGCAGAAGCGCCTGACACGCAGGGACGGCCCATTCCCCGAGCAACGACGGCGGCATGACTGGTCATGCCGCCGCGTGCTGTAAGAATGCCTTTGGCGGCATGCATCCCGTGTATGTCTTCAGGACTGGTCTCGACCCGGACCAGAATGACATCCTGGCCGCGCTGTGCCATCTGTTCGGCCGTATCTGCGTCGAACACGACCTTGCCCGACGCGGCGCCAGGCGATGCAGGCAAGCCGGTTGTCAGCACGTCGCGCGGCGCAGCGGGATCAAGCGTGGGATGCAGCAACTGGTCAAGCGCCATCGGATCGATCCGCATGATTGCCTCGCCTTGCGTGATCAAACCTTCTTCAACCATGTCTACGGCGATCTTCAAGGCAGCCTTGGCCGTACGCTTGCCGGTGCGGGTTTGCAGCATCCACAGCTTGCCCTGCTGCACTGTGAACTCGATATCCTGCATATCGCGGTAGTGGTTTTCCAAGAGCACGAACACGCGGTTCAGCTCATCGTAAGCGTGAGGCATCGCCTCCTGCATTGATGGCAGCGTTGCGCCTGCGTCCTCACGCGCTTTCCTCGTCAGATATTGTGGTGTCCTGATGCCCGCCACCACATCCTCGCCCTGCGCGTTGATAAGCCATTCACCATAAAACTGCCGTTCGCCTGTTGCCGGGTCGCGCGTGAACGCGACACCAGTGGCGCTGGTATCGCCCATGTTGCCGAACACCATCGCCTGCACGTTGACAGCCGTGCCCCACTGCGCCGAAATGCCGTTAAGCCGGCGATAGATACGTGCTCTCTCCGTGTCCCAGCTTCCGAACACAGCGGCAATCGCCCCCCACAATTGCTCGGTCACATCCATTGGGAAAGGCTTTCCAAGCGCTTCCTGGACAATGTCCTTGTAGCTTTGCACAAGATCGCGCCAATCCTGTGATGACATCTCAAGATCGGCGCTGAAACCTTTGTTTTCCTTTGCGATCTCCAGCG
Organism: Croceicoccus esteveae; assembly: GCF_031846435.1. Classification (NCBI taxonomy): domain Bacteria; kingdom Pseudomonadati; phylum Pseudomonadota; class Alphaproteobacteria; order Sphingomonadales; family Erythrobacteraceae; genus Croceicoccus; species Croceicoccus esteveae. Next base: position 22,614 of record NZ_JAVRHS010000009.1, on the reverse strand, counting down.
CTTCTTCAAACAGGCTATGGTCGACGCCAAGCACCACATCGCCATACATCTGGATGAACCTGCGATAGCTGTCCCAGGCAAACCGCTCATCTCCGGATATCGTCGCCAAGCCCTGAACCGTGATGTCGTTGAGACCAAGGTTCAGAACCGTGTCCATCATGCCCGGCATCGAAACCCGCGCGCCTGACCTTACGGAAACCAGCAACGGATCAGCGGGATCACCGAAGCGTTTGCCTACCGCTTTTTCTATGTCTCCCAACGCATTGGCAACTGAACTGCGTAACGGGTCTGAAAAGTTAGCGCCTTCGGCAAGATAGCGTACGCACATCTCTGTGGTGATGGTAAACCCTGGCGGAACAGGCAGTCCGATCGCGGACATTTCAGCAAGATTGGCTCCTTTGCCGCCTGTAATACCCTTGTCCCTGGCGCGCGGATCATCTGAAACGACACCGGCACCAAAACCATAAACATATTGAGTCATTGCGCACTGTTTCCCGATTTGCCGTTCATGGCATGGCCTCAGCTTTCGATCCGTGAAAAATCGGCAATCTGATGCACCGCATTACGAAACCGGTCGAGCAACGCCAGCCGGGCAGTGCGTTTGACCGCATCAACATCCTTGACGGTGACTTCGTCAAAAAACACGTCGATCGCTGCGCGCAGCCTGGCGAGAATAGCCATGGCTCCTGCAAAATTTTCATTTTCGATCAACTCGCGCGCGTCATTCTCAGCCTGATCCAAGGCATCAACCAACTGCTGTTCAGCAGGCTCGCAGTTGTAGCTTGGGCCGTCACCTCCCCTTGCCCGTTCTGCGACAATGGGACCCAGGTCCGGATCATCGACCAGCGCAAGTGGATCTTCTTCGCCGGTTTGCGCGATCCGGTGCCGTGCCCCTTCATACCCTTCCCGCTTCAAGATGTTGGCAGCGCGCTTGTAGGCTGCCAGCAGGTCGACGCCATCCTGCGACGCGAGATAGGTTTGCAAGGCGTTCACACGTGATAGAATACGCAGCAAGTCATCTTCGTTCCCAAGCGCCAAGACCGCATCGATGAGGTCGTGTCTGGCTCCAGCCGCCCTTTGCTGCACCTTGAGCCGGTCCTTGATGAAGGGTTGCACCCCTGCTGCGTCGCCGCAATGACCAACAACATCATTCCTTATGATGTCAGCAGCTTGTGAAATCGCCTGCGTCAAGGGCAGGCTGATGCGGTTTTCCACGATGATGCTGATGATGCCCAGCGTTGCGCGGCGCAGCGCGAACGGGTCTTTGGACCCGGTAGGCTGCTCCTCGATCATGAAAAACGCAACGAGACTGTCCAGCTTGTCCGCCAGGGCCACCGCAACGCTGACAGGCGCGGCGGGAGGACTGTCGCCGTGTCCTACTGGAGTGTAATGATCGCGAATTGCATCGGCTACCTCTTCGGGAAGTCCCTCGGCGCGTGCATAATGACCACCCATTATCCCCTGCAGCTCGGGAAATTCGCCGACCATCTGGGTTACGAGGTCGGCTTTGGTGAGACGCGCGGCAAGCGCCGCCAGATCTGCATCGGCCGGACCTACAGCGCCACTTTCCACCAGCCAGCGCGCAAGCCGTGCCACCCGCTCCGCCTTGTCAGCAATCGTGCCAAGCCGTTCATGGAAAACGATCCGCGACAATTCTTCTGCATGCTGCGACAGGGTGCGGCTGCGATCGGTTGACCAGAAAAAGCGTGCATCGGCCAGACGCGCGGCGAGCACCTTGCGGTTCCCGTCGATAATGGCGTTGCCACCGTCCGCTGCTTCGAGATTGGCGGTGCAGACAAATGCGTTGGCCAACTGGCCATCGTCATTGCGGCAGATAAAATATTTCTGATTGGCACGTGCGGTGAGCTGGATCACTTCAGCCGGAACATCGAGAAAAGCATCATCAAAACGGCCAAGCAGCGGCATTGGCCATTCCGTCAGACCGGCGTTTTCGATGACAAGCGCTTCATCCTCAACCAAACTGAGCTCGGCTCCCCGGGCAGCGAGTTCCGCCTTATGCCTGACGATCGCCTCGCGTTCCTCATGATCGACGATCACATGGCAGGCGCGCAGCTTTTCCTGATAATCACCTGCTCCGCCGATGGTGATTTGTCCGTCGTGATGGAACCGATGCCCCACAGTGACAAAGCCGCTCCTGATTTGCCCGACGGAAAACGGGACCAGGTCTTCCCCCAGGATCGCGACAATGCCCGACAGTGGTCGCACCCAGCGCAGGCTCTTTCCTGATACAGAAGCCTTGCCCCAGCGCATCGACTTGGGCCAGGCAAAACCCAGGACCAGATCAGGAAGAACGTCCGCCAGCACCTTTGCCATGTCGCGGCCCGGCGTGTTGATGATCGCGAACCAGACGCCGCCCCGATCCTCCAGCTGATCTTGAGACACTCCAGTCTTGCGCAGAAAACCGTCCAGAGCCTGTTGTGGCGCACTGGTGCGCGGACCCTTGATCTCTTCTTGTGAAGAGCTTGTCCTTGCTGGCAGATCGCGTGCAATCAACGCCAATCGGCGCGGAGTGGACCAAACGGTGACAGGCCCACATGCCACACCCGCTTCGTGCATAGCGGAGCAAAAGAGGCGCTGCAGCTCTTCGCGTGCTCGCGCCTGCATGCGCGCGGGAATTTCCTCCGACCGCAGTTCGAGCAGAAATTCGCTCATGGCGTCCACTCCGGAAAATCAGTTGCCCAACGCGCGCGGTTCCTTTCCATGAACACTTCGCAGGCACCCCGCGCAAGGTCGCGCACCTGAGCCATGTAGCTTGCCCGCTCCTGCACCGAAATGACACCGCGCGCCTGTAGAAGGTTAAAAACATGGCTGGCCTCGATCGCCTGCTCATAGGCCGGGATCGGCAGCTGCGCATCAAGGCAGTTCTTGCACTCTGCCACCGCCTTGCGAAACAGGTCGAAGAGGATGTCCGTGTCAGCGACCTCGAAATTCCAGCGGGACATCTGGCGCTCGTTCTCGAGAAACACATCGCCATACGTGGTCCCGCGCCCGTCGAAGCTCAGTTCATAGACGTTATCGACGCCTTGAATATACATTGCCAGCCGCTCAAGACCGTAGGTCAGCTCACCCGACACCGGTTTGCAATCAAAACCGCCCATCTGCTGGAAATAGGTGAACTGCGTCACCTCCATCCCGTCGCACCATACCTCCCACCCAAGACCCCACGCACCGAGCGTCGGGCTCTCCCAGTCATCTTCGACAAACCGGATGTCGTGCTTTGCAAAATCAACGCCGATGGCCCGCAGGCTTTGCAGATACAGATCCTGCAAATCGTCTGGCGATGGCTTCAGGATCACCTGATACTGATAATAATGCTGCAGCCGCATGGGGTTGTCACCATAGCGTCCATCGGTCGGCCGCCGGCAAGGCTGGACAAAAGCGGCATTCCAGGGCTCGGGACCAAGTGCGCGCAATGTGGTGGCGGTGTGAAACGTACCCGCCCCGACCCGCATGTCGTAGGGTTGCAGGATCAGGCAGCCGTTCGCGCTCCAATAATCGTGCAGGTTCAGGATCATGTCCTGAAAACTGGTTCCGGGGTTTCGTGCAGGCGTTTCCATGTTCTAGCGCAATGGCAAGGTGGCTACACAGCGTCAACAGCTTCGAGGCAAGCACGCATTGCCTGCCTCGCGCCGATCATGGCTGGCGAGCCGATTTGCGCGGGCACACAGCTCCTGCCTGGTCGAGTGGATCCGACGATGGCTGTGGCGCTGAAATCTCACGCGAAGAAAATCCTAAGCGAAGATGGGGCTTTTTTGCTCGTCACATATCTCGTCACATATGGAGTGCGGATGCCCGTCCTTTTCATCACGGGCAGACTCAGCCAGAATTGCAAAAGCTGTCAGCATGGGTGCCGAAATCATCATCACGCAAATCGATCCTGTCCAAAGCAGTTCTGCGCGTTCATTCGTGACAATCACCAATGTTCCGAGAGATTTCACCTTGTGCAGCAGCCCCCCCTTTCGGGAAGCGATCGCGTCTCGCGCGATCCGGTGTCCCGCTGCAGTTGGAATGAAGCTGGTGCTTCAACCCGCCCTTGGCAGCGACGGAGTGTTGTCAATGCTGAGCGGAGCATCTGACCATGATGGCTGACAAACCACAGAGCACATCTCTTTTCTTGATGCTGGCAGCGCGTTTTCCGCTGCGCCGCACAATCCTGCTCCTTATCGCGCTGATGCTTGCGGCTATCCTGACGACGGGGTGTACCAAGGCAAAGCGGCAGGCACAGCCAGCGCTGTTTGCAGTAACTGACGCGCAGGGGCGGAAAGTCGGATGGTTGTTCGGCACAATCCATGCGCTTCCCGCAGATGTCGAATGGCAGACGGATGCCTTGCGCGCCGCTATTTCCGACTCCGGCGTGCTGGTGGTGGAAGTGCGCGATCTTAAAGATGGGGAGGCAATCGCCGGCACGCTTCGGCGGCTTGGCACGACAACGGGGCTTGAGCCGCTGATGCAGCGTGTCGCGCCTTCAAGGCGCGAGGCGCTTGCAACGGCGTTCGATGCCGCCGGACTGGAGCTTGGCCGGTTCCGCGATGTAGAAACCTGGGCAGCAGCCTTAGGTCTGGGCAGCGCGCTTTCTGCGGGCGATGGCATGGATCGCGCGGCGGGAACGGATCTGGCGCTGCTCGATGCCTTTGCTGGCCGGCCGATCATCGGGCTTGAAACGGCCACGGAGCAGCTCTCGATCTTCGACCGGCTTGACGAAGATGCGCAGCTTGCGCTCCTCGATGCTCTGATCACGGACGCAGGAAAACGTGGCCCGGTCTTGTCAGACGCATGGATGCGCGGTGACGTTCAGACCCTTGCCCGCCTCACCGAAGAGGGGTTGTCAGGCAATGAAGATCTGCGCGATGCCGTGCTGACCTTGCGCAACGCACGCTGGATAGAGCAGATCCTGCCGTTGCTGAAAGCCGGGGAACGCCCGCTGGTGGCGGTGGGCGCTGGTCATCTGGGCGGCTCCGATGGACTGATCGCCTTGCTGGAACAGCGCGGCATGGTCGTAGCACGCGCTGACTGATAGTGCGCGCTCTTGCTTTTTTACAGCGTTACCCATAGGCGAGGCGCTCTTTTGGCGCATGGTCATCCCTGGAGGCGCGCGCCAGCAAGAACATTGTTCAACACAAGCATACAGAAGGTCTAGGATTATGAGCGATCAGCTTACCCTGGCGGCCGAGATGCGTGAACGGGCTGGCAAGGGAGCCTCCCGTGTCCTGCGTCGCAGCGGTCGCGTGCCAGCCGTCATCTATGGCGGCAAGGAACAGCCACAGCCTATCCACATTGAGGAAAAGGCGCTCGTGAAGCTCCTGAACACTGGCTACTTCATGAACTCTATCGTGATGGTGGACATTGGCGGCACGCGTGTCCGCACGCTGCCCAAGGATGTCGCTCTTGATCCCGTGCGCGATACGCCGCTGCACGTGGATTTCCTGCGCCTTGGCAAGGACGCAACGGTCGACGTATCGGTCCCTGTCATTTTCGCCAATGAGGAAGCTTCGCCCGGCCTGAAGCGTGGCGGCGTTCTCAATGTCGTTCGCCACGAGCTGGAACTGGTCTGCGATGCGAACCGGATTCCCGATCAGATCGAGATTGACGTTACCGGGCTTGAAGTGGGCGACTCCATCCACATCAGCACAGTGCATCTTCCCGACGGATCGAAGAGCGCGATTACCGATCGTGACTTCACCATTGCCACCATCGTCGCGCCTTCGGCATTGAAGCGGGACGAAGGGGAGCAGACCGGAGCCGATCTGGAGCCGGGCGGGACTGCTGCTACCGAGCAGGGACCCGATGCCGATGCAGCACAGGAGCAGGAAAACAAGGGCAGCTGATCCTGCACCAGCTTTTCATGCCATCGACGCCGGCTTTGTCTTAGGCAGAGCCGGCGTTCTTGTCGGGGCGCGGCGAAAGGAGCCGTCATGCAATTATGGGCAGGTCTTGGTAATCCGGGCGCCAAATATGCTCTGCATCGCCACAATGTCGGCTTCATGGTAATTGATACCGTCGCCGAGGTGTACAGCTTCGGCCCTGTACAGAAGAAGTTTTCCGGCTGGTTTCAGGAAGGCAGAATTGCTGACCAGCGCATTCTGCTGCTGAAACCCGCGACATTCATGAACGAAAGCGGCCGGTCTGTTGCCGAAGCGTTACGGTTCTACAAACTGGAGCCGGATGCCTTGTGCGTGTTCCATGACGAGCTTGACCTCGCGCCTGCCAAGGTCAAGGTGAAGCAGGGCGGCGGCACGGCCGGCCACAACGGCCTGCGCAGCATCGATCAGTACCTGGAGCGCGAATTCAGGCGCGTGCGCATCGGGATCGGCCACCCCGGGTCCAAGGATCGCGTCACCGGCCATGTGCTGGGAAATTACACCAAAGCTGAGATGGATCCACTTGCCGAAATGCTTGGGGCAATAGCGGCTGAGGCGACGTGGCTTGCCAAAGGTGAAGATGCAAGGTTCATGAACGATGTCGCCCTCCGCCTTGCAGAGGCGTAAGCTTCCAGTTTCACGGCCGCAACGCGATGCGCGCTTGCAAGCGATCTGCCCGCACCTGTCGAGCATGCCTGCAATGGCAGGCTGGTCTTTAGGGCGTGTGCTGGCTATTGCGCCGGCTTCTTTCGTGTCCGGAGTGTTCAAATGGGATTTCGTTGCGGCATCGTCGGCCTGCCCAATGTCGGCAAATCAACGCTGTTCAATGCGCTGACCGAAACGCAGGCGGCACAGGCCGCGAACTACCCGTTCTGCACCATAGAGCCTAACGTCGGCCAGGTGGGCGTCCCTGACGAACGGCTGGACGCGATTGCTGCAATTGCAGGATCGGCCAAAATCCTGCCGACGCAGCTTGCCTTCGTGGACATCGCCGGGTTGGTGAAAGGCGCTTCCAGGGGCGAAGGGCTTGGCAATCAGTTCCTGGGGAACATCCGCGAGGTGGATGCGGTTGTTCATGTGATCCGCTGCTTCGAGGATGACGACATCCAGCACGTTGCAAACAGGATCGATCCGCTGGCCGATGCAGAAGTGGTGGAGACCGAACTGCTGCTGGCCGATCTGGAAAGCCTGGAAAAGCGAGTCGCCACAGCTGAAAAGAAAGCCAAGACCGGCGACAAGGAAGCGCGCGTCATGGTCAGCGTATTCGGCCAGGCATTGGCCCTCCTGCGCGAGGGAAAACCTGCCCGTTTGACAACACCTGCCGACGATGAGGAAGCGCGCGTGCTCGCGCAAGCCCAACTGCTTACCGCCAAGCCAGTGCTCTATGTCTGCAATGTCGCTGAAGAAGATGCGGCGACAGGCAACGCAATGACCCGACAAGTCTTTGCCAAGGCAGCAACCGAAGGGGCGCAGGCAGTGGTGGTGTCCGCCGCAATCGAGGCCGAGCTGGTCGGGATGCAGGATTCGGAACGGTCCGAATATCTTGCTGAACTGGGTCTTGCGGAAACAGGGCTCGGTCGCATCATCCGCGCCGGTTATGAATTGCTCGGTCTGCTGACCTTTTTCACTGCCGGACCCAAGGAAACGCGGGCATGGACCGTTGCGCGGGGCGCAAGAGCACCGCAGGCAGCAGGCGAGATCCATTCCGATTTCGAGAAGGGCTTTATTCGCGCCGAGACGATTTCCTACGATGATTACATCGAGCTGGGCGGCGAAGCACACGCGCGTGAAGCCGGCAAATTGCGTCAGGAAGGCAAGGAGTACGTCATTCAGGACGGCGATGTCCTGCATTTCAAGTTCAACGTGTAATCGGCTCACCCTGTTCGGCGGGCGCAGCCGTCAATCAGTTGCCTTGCGAAAGCACGATGGATCGATCTGCACTTTACGTGCGGGCCGCTCTGTGTCAGCCGTGTTGCTATAGCTGGAGGGGGCGATGATGATAGACAAGTCGGAGAAGTTCGGTTGGCTGGTTCGATTGGGATTTGCAGCAAGAGGGCTGGTTTACATCCTGATTGGTTACCTCTTTCTGTCCGCACCTGGTCAAAACCGCGCCGATGACGGGCCAAGCGGAGCTTTCGACTATCTGCAGGACCTTCCGCTTGGCGCTTTCATCCTCTACCTTTGCGCCATTGGCCTGCTCGCCTACGCGTTCTACCGGCTTGCCTCTACCTTCTTCGATGTTGAGAACTACGGCACCGATACCAAGGGTATAGCCCATCGGCTCGGCCATCTGGGGAGCGGCGTAGCGCATCTTTTTCTCGCCTATACTGCGTTCCAGTTCGCGTCAGGGACCAAATCCACTTCCAATGGCAGCGGCGGCGCGCAGGAAGCGACCAGCACGGTGTTGTCGTTCGGTGTGGGACCAGTGTTGATCGGACTGGTCGGTCTGGCGTTGATCGTTGCCGGGATCATGCAAGGCAAGAAAGCCATAACCGCCACTTTCATGAAGCGGGTGTCGCCCGGCGCGCCGCGTTTTACCCGCTATCTTGGTCAGGCCGGCTATGCCGCCCGTGGAGTGGTTTTCGTGCTCATCGGCTGGTCCTTGCTGCAATCTGCCTGGTTCGACAGCAGCACGCAGTTAAAATCACTTGGAGAAGCAGTGGCATCTTTGCGTGACAATGGTGTCCTGTTCGACATCGTCGCGGCGGGGCTGCTGCTTTTCGGCATCTTCAGCCTCGTCATGGCGCGTTATCGCATCGTTCCTGATCTCGATCCGACCGGAAAGAAGCCGATGCTGCCGGCCTGAAGCTGCATGCTTCAGCGTCACACATCAGCTTCCGCATTGCAGTGTGCCTGTCTCATCGTAGACAATTCGTCCGTCTTGGTCGAGCACACGCATTGAACCGCGCCAACTGGTGACCTCGTAACCGGCAGGCTTGCCTTGGTCTGTCGGCTGCGAGAGCTTTACCGAATATGCATCGTTGCGATAAGCGCCCCAGGTTCCGAACGGCAGCTTTGCCGAGCCTCTGTCCGCAGCAAATTGCTCTATCCGGCCATCCAGTTTCATGTAGGCGTGTTCAGGCATGGTCATCAGCACAACGGACATGCCGGTGCCGGCTGCAAAACCGCAACCAACCCCGAACAGATCATTGGTTTCGATGTCGCTGAAGGTAATCCGCTCCGGTTCGAAAATCAATGTTGATGCTTCTGCTGCGCTCTCTCCCAGTTTACCGGCGGAGGCAGATGGCTGATCCGGATTGCTGCAGGAGGCGAGCGCAAGGAGACAGGCAGTGCCAAGACGATGCATTAGGATTCCTCATTTGCGTCCGAACAGCTTTTCAACATCATGCATGGAGAGCTTTACCCAGGTTGGGCGGCCATGATTGCACTGACCAGATCTTGGCGTACGTTCCATTTCGCGCAACAGCGCGTTCATCTCGGCAACGTTGAGCTGGCGCCCTGCCCGCACCGACCCGTGACACGCCATGGTGGCAAGCACCAGATCCAGCCGCTCGCCCAGCAGCAGCGGAGCACCGTTGCAGGCAATATCATCCGCAATATCCTGCAGCAGCCGAGCCGGGTCCCCCGACGCAATCGCCGTCGGCAAGGCGCGCACGAGCACCGCATTGTCACCGAATCGTTCAACGACAAGTCCCAGACCGCCCAGTTGATCCGCAGCACCGATGACCCGGTCGCAATCGGCCGCATCCATCTCGACGACTTCGGGGGCAAGCAGCGCCTGCGAACGCGCTACGTCCCTGGCCGTCCCGGCAGTGCGCAGCCGTTCCAGCACGAGCCGCTCATGTGCGGCATGCTGGTCCACCAGCACCAGCCCATCAGACGCTTCGGCGACGATGTAGGTTTGCGCCACCTGCCCACGCGCCACCCCGAGCGGATGTTCTCCTGCATCAGGAACCGGACCCTCAGCCGGTTCCGCGCGACCGGATAATGCAAGACCGGTTGTCTGCTCGGAATCTCTGGCAAGAGGTTGATATCTGGCCGATCCGTCAAAAGAGCCGTATGCAAAACTGCGCATTTCTTCTTGAACGGAGTTGATCGGATTGTCAGCAGAGACGCCGCCATGAAGCGGCTCCTGCTGCCAGGCTGCCATTGCCGCTGCTGCGGCAGGTTGCGCGCTGCGCTGGTCCACCGACGACAACGCATGCCGCAATCCGCTGACGATCAGACCGCGAATGGCTTGCGGGTCGCGAAACCGGACTTCGGTTTTGGCGGGATGCACATTCACATCCACCTGATCGGCCGGCACGTCGAGAAACAGCGCAAGCACCGCATGGCGGTCGCGCGCGAGCATGTCGGCATAGGCACCGCGCACTGCGCCTGTCAGCAACCGGTCCTTCACCGGGCGGCCGTTCACGAACAGATATTGGTGATCGGCAACGCCGCGGTTGTAAGTCGGCAAACCGGCCAGTCCGGTCAGCCGAACCGGTGCATCGGCAGGCCCGCGTTCAAAGGCGATGGCCACGCTATTACCGGCAAGTTCGCGCGCCACCAGCCGGCTGATCCGGGTGGCAAGCTCTTCCTGAGGCTGAACCGCAAAAATCCTGCGACCTTCATGAAAAAAGGCAAATCCGATCTGAGGCCGCGCCATTGCCAGCCTGCGCATGATGTCGTGACATGCCGCATATTCGCTGCGCGCGCTGCGCAGAAACTTGCGCCGGGCAGGCACCTTGTGGAACAGTTTTTCTACCCGGACAGAAGTTCCATGAGGGACCGCGACAGGCTTGTCTTCGACGATACACCCGTGATCCACGGTGCGGCACCAGCCCTGTTCTGCTCCTTTGGTCCGGCTTTCGATGGAGAGTCGCGCCACACTGGCAATCGAGGGCAGCGCCTCGCCTCTGAAACCCAGTGTCGTGACATGTTCAATCAATTCGCCAGGCAGCTTGGAGGTGGCGTGCCGCTCCAGGGCAAGGGCCATGTCGGCAGGCGTCATGCCAATACCGTTGTCGATAACTTCGATCAGATCCAGACCGCCGTCGCGAATCGACACGTCGATCTGCTGGGCCTGCGCATCAATGGCGTTTTCCACCAGCTCCTTGAGCGCCGCCGCCGGACGCTCGACCACTTCACCAGCGGCGATGCGGTTTACCAGCGTATCGGGAAGACGACGGATAATGGCCATGATCGCGTCGATGCTAGCGAGAAGCGTAACCGTTTTCGAGTGGAGTGCTGTTGATAAACCCACAACCGAGGCAAAAGTTTTTCCATCGAGCCTACCTTTAGGCTAGGCAAACCGCTGCCCGGCCGTCATCCAGCGGCGCTGCACCCAGATTCATGGAAACGACCTTCACTATGGCTTCTTTTCTTTCCCGCCTGTTCAAGTTCGGATCGCAGAACATGGCGATCGATCTCGGCACAGCAAATACGCTGGTCTATGTCGAAGGCCGGGGCATCGTTCTGAACGAACCTTCGGTGGTGGCGATCGAGACCATCAATGGCATCAAGAAGGTCAAGGCCGTAGGTGACGATGCCAAGATGATGATGGGCAAGACGCCTGATTCAATCGAGGCGATCAGGCCGCTACGCGATGGTGTGATTGCCGACATCGAAGTCGCAGAGCAAATGATCAAATATTTCATCAGGAAAGTGCATAGTAAGCGCAACTTGTTGAAGTACCCTGAAATTGTGATTTGTGTGCCGTCCGGTTCCACTTCGGTCGAAAGACGCGCGATCCGCGATGCTGCATCCAATGCCGGGGCAAGCCAGGTCTATCTGATCCTGGAACCGATGGCAGCGGCAATCGGCGCCGGGATGCCGGTGACAGAGCCGGTCGGCTCGATGGTGGTGGATATAGGTGGCGGCACGACCGAGGTTGCGGTATTATCGCTGCGGGGCCTTGCTTACACCACCAGTGTTCGTGTCGGTGGGGACAAGATGGACGAAGCGATCGTCTCCTATGTGCGGCGTCATCACAATCTGCTGATTGGCGAGTCCACAGCGGAACGCATCAAGCAGGGTTATGCCGTGGCAATGGTTCCCAAGGATGGCGAAGGAAAGAAGATCAGCATTCGGGGCCGCGACCTTGTGAACGGCGTGCCCAAGGAGATTACCATCACGCAGGCCAATGTTGCAGAAGCACTTTCCGAACCGATCGGCGCCATCGTGGAAGCGGTGCGTATTGCGCTGGAAAATACCGCGCCGGAGCTTGCGGCCGACATCGTGGATCAAGGCATTGTACTGACCGGCGGTGGCGCATTGATTTCGGGCCTTGACGAACACCTGCGCGAGGAGACCGGCCTTCCAGTCACCGTTGCCGAAGATCCGCTCTCATGCGTGGCACTGGGTACCGGTCGCGCCTTGGAAGATCGCGTTTATCGCGGTGTCCTCATGACAGCCTGAAGCTGGTCCTGGCGCACTGACGATGGTGTGCTGAGCGCTTCGAACAACAGCAAGGGAGAGGCGGACAAATGACGGTGCCGCAACATCGGCGGCCCGGCTTTTCCAAGCGGGCGCAGTTTGAAATCTTCACAAGCTACGTGGCCGCGGTCATCGGCGCCGTGCTGGGGTTCGTTCTGCTGTTTGTGTCACTTGTCCACCCTGCGAGCTTTGCTTTTGCTCGCACCGCTGCCGGGGACATTGCTGAGCCTGTCGGGCAATTTTCTGCCGGTAGCCGCGCGGCCGGCAAATCCATTTTTGCCACAATTGCAGGCTATATTGATGCCGGCAGCAAGAACGCCGCCTTGCGCAAGGAATTGCAACTTGCGCGGGCGCAGCTCATCGAGGCGCAGGCGATCGGCGAGGAAAACAAGCGACTGAAGCAGGTGGTGCGTCTGCGAGAAACCGATGGCCAGCCTGCCGCCGTTGCACGGCTGATAGGCTCCACTCCAAGCAGCAGCAGGCGGTTTGCACTGATCGGCGTCGGGCGAACGGACGGCATCCGCGAGGGGCAGCCTGTTCGTTCACCCGTCGGACTGGTTGGCCGCGTGCTGGAAGTCGGAACGAACACTGCCAGAGTTCTGCTGGTGACCGACGCGCAAAGCATCGTGCCGGTTCGTCGTGCCAACGGCAATGTCGCCGGATTTGCGCAGGGGCAGTCGGACGGCACGCTCGTTGTCCGGCTGATCGAGATGGGTATCAACCCGCTGCGCGCAGGCGATGTACTGGTTACGTCCGGATCGGGTGGTCTTTACCGGCCGAATGTGCCGGTTGCGGTGGTGAGGAATGTCACGCGCGATGGCGCGGTTGCACGCATCCTGTCCGATCCTGCTGCTAGCGATTTCGTCACGGTGGAGCCAATATGGCTTCCGATAACCGACTTGCCGCCGCCGCCGCCCGAACCCGGCGCATAAGAAGAGTGCATCGATGCGCTTGATCGGCAACCTCATCAGCCATACCCGAATGCAGCGACAGCGCATTAACCGTGCGCCATCGCCTGTATTGGCATTTGTGGTTCCATGGATCAGCATTGCCATCGGATCGATGCTGCCACTCTCTTTTGTTATTGCCTCTGCACCTGTGTTGCCGCCGCTTGGCTTTCTGCTTCTTGTTTGCTGGCAGCTGTTGCGACCCGGGCTGCTGCCGCTCTGGGCTGGGTTCCCGCTGGGCCTTTTTGATGATCTGTTCAGCGGGCAGCCTTTTGGCAGTGCGATTTTCCTCTGGTCTGCGACGATGATCGCCCTGGAAGTGTTGAGTGGTTGGTTGCGCTGGCGCGGGTTCTGGCAAGATTGGCTGGTGGCAAATGTCACCGTCGTTTGTTACCTGGTGCTCGCGCTTTGTGTTGCCGCGTTGGCAGGCGGGCCATGGAACCTTTTGCTCATCGTGCCGCAAACCTTGCTCGCCTTTGTCATGTTTCCACTGCTTACCCGGCTGGTTGCCTTGCTTGACTTGCTGCGCTTGGCGCGCGTCAGGGTCGTCGCCTGATGGCTCTCGGTGGCTCTGCAGGCTGGCGAATGCGGTGGCAAAGACGCATCGCCAAGACGCCTCAACGAGTAAGCGCAGGAGAGCTGAACAACAGATTTGACCGGCGCACGTTCTTCATAGGCGCCGTGCAAGGAGGCGTCGGCATCCTGCTTGCGGGACGCATGACCTATCTGGCTGTCGCCGAGAACCGGAAATACGAACTTGCTTCGGAAAGCAACCGGGTAGATCTGACGCTGATCCCACCCCGGCGTGGCTGGATACTCGATCGTGACGGAGTTCCGCTGGCGTCCAATCGCGCCGATTTCCGCGTCGACCTTATTCCCGATCGACTGGTTGACAAGGACGGCACACTCAACGTGCTGGCAGAGGTGCTGGATCTTGCGCCGGCGGCCGTGACTGACCTGCGCGACAAGATCGAACACGAGCGCGGCTTTCGCCCGGTAGAAGTTGCAACAGGCGTAAACTGGGAACAATTCGCCGCCCTTTCGGTCCGTTTGCCTGATCTGCCTGGTGTAGTGCCTCAGCGCGGTTTTTCACGCTATTATCCGACAGGTGCGGCGGTGGGTCACCTGCTTGGCTATGTGGGGACTGTGTCGGCCGAGGAATATGAGGAAAAACCGGAACCGCTGCTGATCACGCCCGGCTTCAAGATTGGCAAGGATGGCGTTGAAAAACAGTTTGAATCTGCCTTGCGAGGAGTGCCTGGCGCCAGGCGCGCAGAGGTTACCGCTCGAGGCAAGATCGTGCGCGACCTTGAAACCCGGGAAGATGTGCAGGGGGACCCGGTCCAGCTTACCATTAAAGGTCCGTTGCAGGACTATGCGGCAAGACGGCTGGGTCCTGAGTCCGGGTCAGTGGTCGTGCTGGACCTTGCCAATGGTGATATTCTGGCCGCATCTTCCATGCCCAGTTTCGACCCCAACAGCTTTTCGGACGGAATAGGACGGCTGGAATGGAAGATGTTGTCGGAAGATGACCATGTGCCCCTCCGAAACAAGGTCTTGAGCGGGTTATATCCGCCCGGTTCAACCGTGAAGCCATTTGTATCACTAGCCTTCCTTGAGGCTGGGCTTGACCCGGAGGAGACTATTGTCTGCAACGGCGGTCTCCGGGTCGGCAACCGCGTATTTCGGTGCTGGAACCGACGTGGTCACGGTCGGACCAACATGGCCAAGGGCATCTACCAAAGCTGCGACGTGTATTTCTATCATTTTGCGCAGCGTGTCGGAATGACGCAGATCGCTGCAATGGCCCGGCGCCTTGGCTTAGGCTATCAATATGATCTGCCTGTGGCGAGCCAGTCCTATGGCACGATTCCAGATCCGGCCTGGAAGATGAAGAAATACGGGCGTGAATGGCAGACCTTCGATACGGTCAACGCAACCATCGGCCAAGGGTATATGCTGGTAAACCCACTGCAGCAGGCGGTGATGACCGCGCGCATCGCCAGCGGCCGGCGTACGCAGCCAAGACTGCTTCTTACTGCAGAAGTGCGTCCTGCCCCCGCGCTCGGTATTTCGGAGAATCATCTGGCATTCGTACGCCAGGCAATGCGTGATGTAGTCAATGGTCCCGGAACGGCGGGGCGCGCCCGCCTGCCCATCGACGACATTGAACTTGCGGGAAAAACCGGCACTGCGCAGGTGGTATCGCTCAACTACGGTCGCGGCGGCATGGGTGTGCCGTGGAAATATCGCGACCACGGTCATTTTATCTGCTTTGCTCCCTTCGACAACCCGCGCTACGCCTGCGCGGTTGCGATTGAACACGGTGCCGGGTCGTCTTCTGCCTACCCCGTAGCGCGTGATGTCATGACTTTCCTGTTCGACGCGGACAAGGCACTTGAGGTTTTGCACAATTTCGAAAAGCAATGGGGCGGCACCGCGCAGGAACGGCTGGCCCGAAAATATGCCTCTTACGAGCGCGTTTATGGCGGTGGTGCACCCAAACCATCGCTTGGCGAGATCGAAACTGCGGTCGAGGAAGGAAGGCAATCTGCCCCTGCCCCCTCGCCCATAGACGCATCGGACGAAGCGCAGGTGCGTCAGTGAACCGCGATTTTGTTCCGGCAGCGATTGCGCGCGAACCGTGGGGAATAATCCTTCCTCTGATCGTGCTGGTGCTGTTTGGTGCGTCCGTGCTGTATTCCGCGGCTGGCGGGCGATTGCAGCCGTGGGCGTTGATGCACGTATTACGTTTTATGATGTTTCTGATGATGGCGATCTTCATCTCACGCCTCAGTCGCAATTTCATTCGAATGCTTGCAATCCCTGTTTATATCCTGCTGGTGCTTGCACTCATCGCGGTAGAAGCGATCGGCTTCGTCGGCGGCGGCAGTCAACGCTGGCTCAATTTGGGTTTCATGACACTGCAGCCGTCCGAGTTGATGAAGCCCGGCATCGTTCTCATTCTGGCGCGTTACTACGACATGCTACCCGGCGGCTTGGTTGGCAGCTTCAGATCAATGATCGCGCCCGCGGTCATTATCGGCATACCGGTGGGCCTGGTCCTGCTGCAGCCTGATCTTGGCACCAGCCTTGCCATCATGTTTGGTGCGGTCGTCGTCATGTTCCTGGCAGGCCTGCCATTGCGTTGGTTCATTGCCGTCGGTGTTGCCATGCTTGCAGCCATACCAGCCGCATTCTTTTTTCTTCTTCATCCCTATCAGCAGAACCGGGTGCTCACCTTTCTCGATCCTGAAACAGACCCGCTGGGTGCCGGTTACCACATCACACAGTCAAAGATCGCGATCGGATCTGGAGGGGTCATCGGCAAGGGCTTCGGCAATGGTACACAAAGCCATCTGAACTATTTGCCTGAACCCCATACGGATTTCGTATTTGCGACTATGGCCGAGGAGTGGGGCATGCTGGGCGGGTTCTTCGTGTTGGTGGTATTCGGCCTGTTGCTGAATTGGGGTTTGCGCGTGTCGCGCGATGCACCGGGCCGTTTCTCCCGTTTGCTTGCCGCCGGGCTTACCGCAACGGTGTTCTTTTATGCGGCGGTCAATCTGATGATGGTCATGGGGCTGGCTCCTGTGGTGGGAATTCCCTTGCCTTTCATGAGCCACGGCGGTTCGTCGATGCTGACCATCATGATCTGCGTCGGGCTGATCATGGCGGTGAACCGCTGGGGTCAGGGACAGCAGGGGCATTGGCGCTAAGCCAAACGCTTTTCCTCTTTCTTCCACTCCGACAATCTGTATATGAAGCGCTCCTGCAACGAATCGCGGTGCGGTTTTCGTCAGCAGGTTGCCGCTTGGCCGGCATCGGACGCATAGCTCAGTTGGTAGAGCAGCTGACTCTTAATCAGCGGGTCCTTGGTTCGAGCCCAAGTGCGTCCACCAGTATTCACCAGAAGCTACAGCAACTTAGCGACGAAGGCTGCAAGTCTTACTACTGTGGCATATGCGCTTTTCAGCGTTTTTCAGCCGCAACCGGGTACCACGTTGGTCCCTGCGCCCGAAGCCCAGAGCCGCGCTGAGAACGTCTCACGGTCTCCCGGCCCGCCGCCAGGGTCGTTCCGTATCTCCCAGACCAGCCGCGACCACAGTTCATCATGTCGGTCCCGCGTCATATTTGCTTTGTTGCTTTCCGCAATTTGGTCGATGAACGCGTGCAGCGCGACCATGACGGCGCGCGAACCAATGAGGTGCAGGTTGTTCACGGCGGTGGCGAAGCGCACTTTGGCAGCGGTTGGCGCCGTGTCTCCCACGATCCCGCTCGCCGCACCGAAAAACTCCTCGTGATAATCGAGCTTCCTGGCACGCCACGCGGCCTCCCGCTCCTTGTGTTTTGCAAGGATAATCGCGCCTGCTGATGCAATGATTGCCGAGAGGGCTGATATAATGGCTGTCCACATGGCGTCATCGTAGCGCGCGGGCATGGCATTGGCGAGCGCTCGCGACAGCGCCCCGCACTCGGAGGAACGAGGCGTTGGCTGCATGAGGATGTCGATGCAGACCGGCCGTATCAATCGTCTGGCTGATCCCGCGCACCTGACCGGTTATCCGGTTGAGGTAATTTACCCTCGGCCTGATGCTCTGTTACAGAACAGTCTTTTAAGCCTTGAATTACCCCGTGGGGGTATATAGTCTGACGTCATGAGAAGGCAAGACACGCGCGAGCGGCTTCCACTCTCAAGCCGCAGACTGACAAGCGGATCGGCTGCTCTCGCGGCCACAGCGCGTCACACCGGCGAGGCCTTCGGAACGCTGCACGAAGACGACATCCGGATGACGGTGAGCCGCAGCCATGTGATTTCTGGCGCGCGGGCCGGCCACGCCGTGACCATGGATGGGATCTTACCCGGCCCGAAGCTGCGGTTGCTTGAGGCCCGTACCGTGCGGTTCCATGTCACCAACGAGCTTGATGAGGACGCTTCGGTTCACTGGCGCGACCTGCTGGTGTTCCAGTTTGACAGCGCGCCCAGCGTAAGCTTCTCCGGTACTCACACCTGCAAGACGTTCACCTGCCAAATCCCTCTTCGGCAGGCCGGCACCTGCTGGTGGCACAGTCACTCGGGGCTGCAGGAGCAGATGGTAGCCGCGTTGCTCATTGACTTAACCTGGTCAGAGGAACGCCGCTACCATCACGAATACGCCATCCTGTTGAGCGAGTTCATGCCACTCCACCCGCACGAGGCAATGCTCAAGCTCAAGGTCTGCGAAAATTGTTTTAACCACACCAGACAGACCGCGACCTCGGGCGACATGCCGCTGGTCGAGCGGATCCGGCTACGGATCATCAACGAGAGCGCGATGACTTTCTTCAACTTCCACTTCCCCCGCGTCATGCTAGCCGTGATTCAGGCGGACGAGCAGGACGTGCGCGATCTAGAGATGGACGAACTTCAGATCAGTGTCACCGAGACCGACGATCTCATGGTAGAACCTGGCGCAGATGCACACACGATCGTCGCCGAGGCAATGGACCGCTCGGGTACGGGGCGCGTCGCGCTGACCTTTGCTGCCGGTGAACAGGGCGCGGTGCCGCCGCTGCGCGAGCCAGTAACGCTCGCCTGGGCGGACATGGGCGGGCGCAGCATGGACGGCGCAAATGCCAAGGACGTGAACCAAGATGCTCATCCCGAAATGCCGGGCGTTAGTCATGCCCCTGCCCCTGCCCGTAGCCCGGCTGCGGCGATGGACCATAGCCTGACGGATCATTCGAAAATGCACCACCGGAACAACGATCAAGTGGAACACATGAGCGATGGCAGCAAGCCCGCCGCACCGTCGGCAGTGGGGTCGCCGCCACGCGCTCTCCAAGGACCGCGACACGCCGCCGCCAGGATCTACGGCGCTGCCGCCATGGTGCCGGCGCGCGATGAACTCGCCACGAGGGCCATCATTGCGCTCACCACCCTCATGCCCAAACATCTCGAAGACCGGAACCCTTGCCTGTGGGATACGCAAGGCTGGTACGGCTGCGGTTTCGACAAGCTGTGGCTCACGCGAAGGCAAGTTGGGTGGTGGCGTTCAAAGCGCCGAGATGCAGGTCCTGATGAACCACGCGATCTGCCCGTGGTTCCGCTTGCAGGCCGGGGGCCGCTATGACCGCGAGCCGGATAGCCACAGTCAGGCGGTGCTGGGTGTGCAGGGGCTCGAGCCGTACATGTTTAAAATCGATGCCGCTGCGTTTCCCTTCAACAAGGGCGACCTTACAAAGCGGATCGAGGCGCAATCCGATCAGCGCATCACTCAGCGCCTGATCCTCCAGGCTAAAGCCGAACTCTCGCGTTCGGGCAAGGATGGACCCGAGCGCAGGCCTGGCGCCGGCATCGCCAGGGTCGAGGCCGGATTGCGGCTGCGCTATGAATTGGCTCGCGAGTTCGCTCCTTATGGCGGCATCGGATGCGAAGCGAGGCCAGGCGATACAGCCGACTTCGTGCGCATCGCTGGAGCAGAGACCGACCGTAGCTTGCTTCTGCTCGGCCAGAGGACGTGGAACTGATGGCGCGCGATCACACGCACTGCAGCCACACCGCACCATCACCTGCGGACGGCGTTGCCATCGATCCGGTCTGCGGCATGTCGGTTCAGATGGATGGGGCAGCACACGTTTGCGAGCACGAGGGGGCGACGCATTATTTCTGCTCGGGCCACTGCAAGACCAAGTTCCTGGCCGACCCGGAGCTGTATTTGTCGGGTGCCCATCTTGATGCCGCCGAGGACCTGCGCGAGGGGACAGTTTACACCTGCCCGATGCATCCGGAGATCCGTCAGCAGGGGCCGGGGAGCTGCCCGATCTGTGGCATGGCGCTTGAGCCCGAGACGGTATCGCTCGACGAGGGGCCCGACCCGGAGCTGATCGACATGCGCCGCCGCTTCTGGTGGAGCGCGATCTTCACCGTGCCGCTGTTCTTCTACGCGATGAGCGACATGGTTTCGCTCGATCTCGACCGGATTGTCGATCCTGCCTGGGCGCAGTGGCTTCAGCTTGCTCTGGCGACGCCGGTCGTACTGTGGAGCGGCTGGCCGTTCTTCGTACGCGCCTGGCAATCGCTTAAGACGCGCAATCTGAACATGTTTACGCTGATCGGACTCGGCGTTGCGATCGCCTATCTGTTCAGCATTGTCGCCACTCTGGCGCCTCACCTGTTTCCACCTGCCTTCCGCGACCATTCCGGTCGCGTCGGCGTCTACTTCGAAGCGGCCGCAGTAATCACCACGCTGGTGCTCCTTGGCCAGGTGCTCGAATTGAAGGCCCGTGGCTCGACATCGAGCGCACTGCGGGCGCTGCTCGAACTTGCCCCGCCCACGGCACTCAAGATCTTTGCCGTCGGCGACGAGCGCGAAGTGGCGCTTGATCAGTTGCATGAAGGCGACCGCCTTCGCGTGCGTCCCGGTGACAAGGTGCCGGTAGACGGACTTGTCGAGGAGGGATCGAGCAACATCGATGAGTCGATGATCAGCGGCGAGCCTCTGCCAGTGGTCAAGGGCGCGGGCGACAGGGTTATTGGCGGCACAGTCAATCAGACCGGTGGCTTTGTCATGCGCGCGACCGGCGTCGGCAAGGATACGATGCTGGCCAAGATCGTGCAGATGGTGGCTGAGGCGCAGCGCAGCCGTGCGCCGATACAGCGGCTTGTAGACAGGGTGGCGGGTTGGTTCGTGCCTGCGGTAGTGATCGTGGCCCTCGCCACCTTTGTGGTCTGGGCGATCTGGGGACCGGCCCCGGCGCTTGCCTACGCCCTGGTGAATGCGATCGCCGTCCTGATCATCGCCTGCCCATGCGCTCTCGGCCTCGCGACGCCGATGTCGATCATGACCGGCACTGGCAAGGGCGCCCAGCACGGCATTCTGATCCGCAGTGCCGAAGCTCTCGAGACACTTGAGAAAATCGACACGCTCGTTGTCGACAAGACCGGAACGCTGACGATGGGCAAGCCCGATCTTGTCACGGTAATCCCGTACGGCACGGTCACCGAGGAGGATCTGCTCGCCTTCGCCGCCGCTGTGGAACGGGGAAGCGAACATCCGCTGGGCGCGGCGATCGTCGCCGGGGCCGAGGCGCGCGGCGTCCGTCATGAGGAAGCTACTGGCCTGTCCTCCACCACCGGTGAAGGTATCGAAGCCGACGTCCGCGAGCGGCGCGTGGCGATCGGCAACGAAAAGATGATGCGCCGCGCGGGCATTTACGATGAGACTTGGTTCGAGACTGCACAAAAAGGCCGTGCTCAAGGTCAGACGGTGATGTTCGTTGCAATAGACGGCGCGCCCGGAGGGCTTCTGGCAGTGGCCGATCCCATCAAGCCATCGACGCCCGCTGCAATCCGGGCTATCCACAATCGTGGCATTCGCATCGTGATGCTCACCGGCGACAGCCGGGCGACCGCCGAGGCTGTGGCCCGCCAGCTCGGAATTGACAATATCGAGGCGAATGTTTCGCCCGAAGACAAGCACCGCAAGATCGAAGCGCTAAAGGCCGAAGGTCGCCGCGTCGCCATGGCAGGCGATGGCATCAACGATGCCCCTGCGCTCGCTGCCGCCGATGTGGGGATTGCCATGGGTACCGGGACCGACGTCGCCATGGAAAGCGCCGGTGTCACGTTGGTCCGGGGCGACCTTCTCGGCGTGGCGCAGGCAATCCGCCTGTCCCGCGCGACGATGCGTAACATCCGCCAGAACCTGATCTTCGCGTTCGGGTACAACACGCTCGGTATTCCAGTCGCTGCCGGCGTACTGTTCCCCGCCTTCGGATTGCTGTTGAGCCCGATGATTGCAGCAGCAGCAATGAGCCTGAGCTCGGTGTCGGTCATCACCAACGCACTGCGTCTGCGGCGGCTCAATCTGGTTGATGGCGCCGCTTGAGGGGCGGAGCTGCGGAAAAGGACCGAAGATTCGAACCCTTGGATAATTGCCGGCGTTCATCAGAAAGGCAGCCGGAGCAAGCAACGGCCGAGGAGAGCACACGAGCAGAAGGGCCATAGCGGCGGCATGAGCATTTACGTGCGCTTCATGACCATGGTCGGCACGAGCACGGCGGCGATGTTCGTGCTGATGTACCTGAACAGCTACAGCATCAAATACGTCTTCTGAAACGGGACGCGGTTCTGGCTGGCGTTCGTGACGGGCATGTACAAGATTCGGACCACGAGCTTCATTACCCTCGGTCTTGCTGGGTTCGTGTTCGCTTTGGCGCTGTGGGTGGTACGAAGCCAGACCAAGGTTACTGATACCGATTGCATACAGGCGGTGTTTCCGAATTATTCGATTGCGTTCATGACCTGCAAACGAGCGCACATCCGCAATCCGCGAATATGCAAGCTCGCGCACGAGATCATCTCCGCCCAGCGGCGGGAAATGGCGCAGATAAAATATCTGATCAAAGACATCGAAAAGAACTGCGTG
>NZ_JAVRHS010000008.1:0-117934 GCF_031846435.1 Croceicoccus esteveae | reverse complement strand
ACCCGCCGTAGTGTTTTTACCGAAAAGCGTGCCTTGAGGCCCGCGCAACACTTCTACACGCTCAAGATCGTAGAGATCAAATGCCATCTGTGACGGCCGACTGAGGTAAACTTGGTCGACATATACGCCTACGCCATATTCCAAGCCTAAACTTGCAAAAGCGGGAGTTGCACCGAGGCCGCGAATGTTGATGTTGGTTTGTCGAGCATTCGTGGCGGTCAGCTGCAGGCTAGGTGCAAGCTGTGCAACCTGAGTTAATCCTACAACTCCAGGTGGAGCAACCTGATCGCCACTTAAGGCGGTCAAAGAGATTGGAACCTTCTGCGCACTTTCTTCGCGGCGACGGGCGGTGACAATTATGTCGCCCCCTTCTTCCATTTCACGTGCTGAAGTTTCCACTGGAGCAGCTGTGCTGCTCTGACCATGCGCAGTGCTCGCAAAAAATAGGCACTGCAAAGCTGCAGCCCAACGATAATTCACCATTTCGCCCCCCCGCAGGCGTTGATCAATCTAATTAGATAGTCATACGCTCCGTCGTTGTTCACAACATAACACTGACGATATTTTTTTTGCAAGAATGTTATTTTGGCATGCCATCAGTTCGGCCAATATCAGTGTGAGGTGTTTTCATTAACTGGATGGCATCAATACAACAAAGGAAGTTCAGGCTTCCTGCAGGGCTGATGCAATGCGGGTAATTTCTACCTCTCGTTGAAGCGGGTCTTTAATCCGGGAGCTCGTGCGCCGGCACGGCATCGAATATTGCCTCCGCTGCTGGCCAACGGGCTTGGCGAAGTCCATCTGGCTCATCATGTGCGCGCGGAGGTTCTGTGTTCGATGGTTTGCCGATCCGCATAAGGTTGGGCTTATCCGGACATCGAGCAAGATTGCCACTGCGCCGGACGAGGCATCAAAAAAGATCTTACACAGTATGGTCAATCTTCACGATAAGGAACTGTGCGCACGTCTTTTCGCCAGCTGCACAATCGAGGAAGGCTGGCGCATCGCCAATCCGCTTTCAACCAGATGGCATCTGTTTGGCATTCTTATCGCTGTCAAATTGCGCACATGCCGCTCAATCTAGCGCGCGATATCGGCACAATAAGTCTGGAGCGGCTTCTGCGACCATTGAACGTATCCAATGCACCGACTTTGAATCGAAAGCTGCGTTATCGAAGCCAATCGCGGTCAAGCCTGGCCTCAGCGATCGGGTGCATGACTGCCAAGCAATGGTGCGCTGCGCAATGCGGGCGGCTGAGAAGATCTGCGATCGAAATCTCGCTGCTTGCCGGCGTATTGCCTTTGCTTATGGCACCAGGATCAAGCCTGACGCTCCTTCGGCTTTACTTGCAATGAGGGAGTGACGATGCCTAGGCTCACGACCTATCGCGGTGCTTGCGGATGCGCATTGAACTGATTGAAATGGTAGCGTCAGGAGGCGCTGCCGGTGAGTGACCCATGGATGTTGAGCGAGGCGCAGATGCGCCGGAATGAACCTTATTTTACAATGTCGCACAAAATCCGCGCGTCGATAACCGACGGATTGTCAGCGGCATCATCTTCGTGATCCACAATGGGCTGTGCTGGCGAGATACGCCAACCACTTGCGGGTCGCACAAGACGATCCACAACCGGTTAGCCCGCTGGAGCCGGCCCGGCGTGATCAACAAGATCTTCGCGGCACTCGCCGGCTCAGGCCGAAAGCCCGATCAGCTGATGATCGATGCAACCCGCCTCAAGGCACACCGCACCGCTGCCAGCCTGCTCAAAAAGGGGCTGTTCCCCGCCGTATCGGAGGCATTAAGGGCGGCCTGAACTCTAAGCTTCACGCCGTTTGCGACGGCAAGGGGCGACCGCTGATCATGGCGCTGATCATGGCGCTGAGCGAAGGGCAGATGAGCGACTACAAGGGCGCTGATGCTTGATGCGCTGCCCAGGGCCAAAACCCTGCTCGGCGACCGAGGCTATGACGCTGACCGGTTCCGCGCTGCGTTGGCTGACCGCAAGACAACCGCCTGTATCCCCTCCAGGACGATCCTGCGAGTGACCATCCCTGCCGACACCGAGCTCTATCGTCAGCGGAACAAGATCGAGATCATGTTCGGCCGCCTCAAAGACTAACGCTGTATCCATACCGCATGACCGGTGCGTCCACACCTTCTTCTTGGCCATTTGCACCGCCACAACCGGTATCTTCTGGCTGTGATCATCGAGTCTTGAGCCTAGACTCAGGACCTATTAAAGGATTTGCGGGTGCGGCATTGAGATGATCCAGATGTTAAGCCGGTGAGTGACCCATGCATGATGAGCGAGGCACAGATCCGTCGGGGCGAGCCGTATTGTCCGTCGTCGCTTGGCGCACCGCAAATGGATGATCCGAGGGTTGTCAGCGGCATCATCTTGGTAAGCCGCAACGGACTGCGCTGGCGAGATGCGCCGACCGCTTAAAAGCCGCGGTGAAAGATCTTACGTCGACTTTCGCCCTCGCTGACCAGCAGGCGTGAGGGCGGCTGGGAAGAGGCTGCATTGAACGATATGATTGCGCGTGCCGGCCCTATCCGACCGCCTGATCAGAAAAACCTGGCTAGCGCAGCAAAACAGGTAATGAAGCATTTCGGAATGTCGCCCGTCGGGGTGGAACGGTGAGTTTGCCCATTATGCCGAGGGTCTCCTGTCACACTGACGTTACAGATTCCTGATGGAAAGTTCGCCGCACGCCTTGCATCTCGAATGTAGCCGATTCATGGTGTTGATATCGGAACCGCGATCAGGTGCCACGGCAGGGTGACACACGGTTTTGACTCGCAGGTAAAACTGATGTTTTTCAGGCTCTTGAGCTTTATCTTAAAACTGGCTGGGGCGGCAGGATTCGAACCTGCGCATGCCGGTACCAAAAACCGGTGCCTTACCGCTTGGCTACGCCCCAACTGCAGGGCGCTTATAGCTGCGCCAGCGCGGAAGGAAAGCGCCAGTTTCGCGCCATTTTGAGGTCGCTGACGTAATCTGCAGGTGCCACGCAAAGGGAACCTGTGTCCTGCTTGCAGGTTCTGCAAAACGATGCCGAACTCTCCACCATCTCAGGCGGCCGATAATGGCCTTGTCTATGTCGATGATTCGCTGCCCGGCATCCGACGCAAGCGCCGCCGCAACAAATGGGTGTATTCTGCCGCCGAAGGCACGCCGATCACCGATGTGCAGGAGATTGCGCGGCTTAACGCGATTGCCTTGCCGCCAGCCTATGAAGATGCATGGTTCTGTCCTGCCGCGAACGGCCATATCCTTGCCACCGGCTACGATGCGCGTGGTCGCAAGCAATACCGGTACCACCCCCAGTTTCGCGAGATGCGCGACGGGGAAAAATTCGACCGGTGCCTCGCTTTCGGCAATTTGCTGCCGCTTCTGCGCAAGCGGGTGGAGCTTGACATGGCGGCACCCCAGCTGACGCAGGAGCGGGCTGTTGCCTGCGTCGTCCGGCTGCTTGACCTTGGCCGTATCCGCATCGGCAATTCTGAATACACCAAGCAGAACAAGAGCTTCGGCGCAACCACGCTTCGCCACCGCCATGTGAGGATCGAAGGCGGTGAAATGCGGTTGACGTTCAAGGGCAAGTCAGGCCAGCTGCGCAACGTTACTTTGAAGGACAAGGGCCTCGCTCGATTTGCAAGCGAGGTGCAGGATCTTCCTGGGCAGCAATTGTTCCAATATGTCGATGATGACGGTGAAAACCATCAGGTCACGTCCGGCGACGTGAATGCCTACATCCGCCATTCGATGGGGGAGGACTTCACAGCCAAGAATTTCCGCACCTTCCATGCAAGCGTGCTGGCCTTTGCCACACTTGCCAGTGGCAAGGAGGACCTGCCGATAAAAGTCCTGCTGGAAGTGGTGTCCGACAGGCTTGGCAACACCCCTGCCGTAGCCCGCAAAAGCTATATACATCCAGCGGTGATCGACCTTGTCGAACGCCAGACGCAGTGGCGCGCAGGTTTGCGCCTGCCGCGCAAGACCCGTTGGCTGACGCGTGAGGAGCGCGGGCTGCTCGCCATGCTGGAGGATAGCCCGGCCGCGGCCGAATTGATGACAGCCGCATGAGCACTGGCCGGCAAGCGCAATGCGCAGCGCATCAGTCCAGCCGCAAGATCCAGCTGTGCGGGTCCGGCTGTTCTCCGCGCTGAATACCGGTCAATTGTGCACGCAGGTGGTTGGTCAAAGGCCCTGCCTGCCCTGATCCGATGGTGAATTCCGTGTCTTCACCCGCAACGTTGCCCACTGCCGTCACGACAGCAGCGGTCCCGCAGGCAAAGCATTCCACCAATCGCCCGCTGCGTGCGTCGTCCTGCCATTGCTGCACGCTGTAAGGCTCCTCGCTTACGGCGCGGCCTTCGTCACGCAGCAGCTGGAGCAGGCTGTCGCGGGTAATTCCGGGTAGGATGGTGCCGGTCAGGGGCGGAGTGACGACCTGCCCATCATCCATGACGAAGAACAGGTTCATGCCGCCCAGTTCCTCCACCCATTTGTGTTCAGCAGCGTCGAGGAACACGACCTGATCGTGACCGCGCGCGATCGCCTCTGCCTGCGGGACTAGGCTGGCTGCGTAATTGCCGCCGCACTTCGCTGCTCCGGTGCCGCCGGGTGCCGCGCGCGCGTAATCGCTTGAGATCCAGATCGAAACGGCTGGTGCGCCGGATTTGAAATAATTACCGACAGGGCTCGCGATCACCACGAATTTGAACTGCCGCGCGGGGCGCACGCCCAGGAACGCCTCGGACGCAAACATGAACGGGCGAATATAGAGCGATCCGCCTTCGACACTGGGAAACCAGTCCTTGTCCACCGCGACCAACTGGCGGATAGCCTCCACGAACAGATCCTGCGGCAGGGTTGGCATGGCAAGCCGCTGTGCCGATCGGTTGAAGCGCGCGGCATTTTCAGTTGGCCGGAACAGTGCCATGCCGCCATCGGCAAGCCGGTACGCTTTCAACCCCTCGAAAATTTCCTGCGCGTAATGAAGCACCGCTGCTGCCGGATCGAGCGGGATCGGCTGCCTTGGCCCGACCGTTGCGTCATGCCAGCCTTTGCCCGCAGTGTATTCGATCACGACCATGTGGTCGGTAAAGATCGTGCCAAAACCTGGATCCGCGATTGCCTCTGCGCGTGTTGCTCCGGGGACTGGCGCGGGGTGCGGCGTTGTCCGAAAAGAAATGGGCGCGGCGCTGTTCACCATGGGTCCGATCCTGCTTGCGACTGCTTTGGTCATGGCCCGATTAGGCCGGGCGTGCGCACCCTGCAAGCGGGCAGATGCTACTGCCCGCCACCCTCCACCGCGTTGGCGGCAAGGAAGCGTAATGCCGTTTCGTACCGATGTACGGAGATGACGGGACCTGACACCCGGTGCGTATAACCGGGGTAGAGCATCATGTCGAACGGCACACCGGCGTTCTGCAGCGCTGAAATCATGGCGCTGGAATGGTCGAACACGACATTGTCGTCGCTCAGGCCGTGGATCAGCAGCAGTGGATCGGCAATGCGGGCGGCATCCGCAATGGTGTTGGACGCTGCGTAGGCTTCGGGCACTTTGCGCGGATCGCCCATGTAGCGCTCTGTGTAGTGGGTGTCGTACAATTCCCAGCGGGTAACCGGCGCGCCAGCGATGCCCGCAGCGTAAAGGCCGGGATCCGCCTCCAGCATCTTCAGTGTAAGATAGCCGCCATAGGACCAGCCATCGATGGCGATCCGCCCGGCATCTACATAGGGCCGCGATTGCAGGAACATCGCACCCGCTTTCTGATCCGCCACTTCGACCGTGCCCATTGCCTGCCGAATTGGACGTTCAAAAGCGACACCGCGGTTGGCGCTGCCCCGGTTGTCGATCTGGAACCAGATGTATCCTGCATCCACGATCGCCTGTTCCAGCGCGCCACCCCAGCCATGGGTCACCACCTGCACGTGCGGTCCGCCATAATGGGCAAACCATACCGGGTATCGCAGATCCGGATCCATCGTGGGCAGGATCATGCGATAGTGCAGGGTTGTCCCGTCATCGCCTGTCAGCGTGCCGAACACGGGCGTTCGATGGCTTGCTGCGTGCGGGGCATAGGGGTGATCGGCATCCAGCGCGTTTTGCGCCACCCAGGCAAGGCGCTGGCCGGCAGCGTCCGCAAGATAGGTCTGCGGCGGCTGAACAGGCGATGATCGCGTCACGATCAGCGTTGTCGCGCTCCGATCCATGCGCGCGTCATGCGTAAACCCCAGTTCGGTCAGACGCACAGGCATGCTGCCCTGTTGCTGTTCCTGTTCCTGTTCCTGTTCCTGTTCCTGTTCCTGGCCGGCTTCCGAGCGCACGTCCGGTCCGTAATCCACAGAATATACGTGATTTTCGAGCACATTGTCGCGGGTTCCGGTCAGCCACAGCCGTTGCCGCGCCTCATCCACCGCGAGGAGATCTGTAACCACCCAATTGCCTGTAGTCAGCTGCGTCCATTGACTATCCACAAACCGGTAGAGATGGCCGAACCCGTCCCGTTCGGACCACCAGATTATCGAACCGTCCGCAAGGAACCGGTAATTGGATGTCTGGTTCAACCAGTGCCCGTCGGCCGCCGTTTCGCTAAACAGGATGCGGCTTTGCCCAGTACCAGGATCGACGCGGAGCATATCCATCCTGGTCTGGGCGCGGTTCTGCCGCTGCACGTACACGGCACTGGAGTCCGGTGCCCAATCGACGCGCGTGACATAGATGTCGGCATCATCGCCCAGCTGTGCTTCTATCAAGCCTGCTCCATCGGGTTTTACAAAAAACAGACTGATTGCGACATTAGGTGTGCCAGCCGCCGGGTAGCGCTGCTCGAAAACCTGTGTGTTGCCTGCGCCGATGGCGGTGCGCTGCACGATGCCCACTTGCGCCTCGTCGAACCGCAAGACGGCAATCTGTGTTTCGTCGGGTGACCACCAATACCCGGTGTCACGTCCCATTTCTTCCTGAGCCACGAATTCAGCTTCGCCCCAATGCACCGTTGTACTCGCCTGCGCCGGCGTCACGGGTGCAGGTTCGGCACCGACAGGCGCGACGAACAGGCGTCCATCGCGAACAAAGGAGAGGAACGTGCCTTGCGGGCTGAGCACGGGATTGAGCTCGCTCTGCGCACTGTCAGTCAGGCGCCGGGTCGATCCATCCAGCCGCGCCAGGTACAAATCGCCGTCGAGCGGCACGAGGATCGACTGTCCATCTGCACTCCAGCTGTAGGAAACAATGCCGGCAAGATCTCCGATCCGGGCGCGTTCGCGCTGCATCTTTTCCGCTTCGGACAAAGCGCGGCCTGCACCCAGTTCTTGCGAATCGACCAGCATGGACATGGTGCCGGTAGCAAGATCCTGCACCCATAGGTCAAACCTGTTGCGATCATCCATCCGGGGCCGCAACACGCTCAGATATCTGCCATCAGGAGACAGGCGCAGCTCGCGCGGCGCAGACCCGTCAAGCGCGGGGCTGGCGAACACTCTTTCCAGCGTCAGCGGCTGCTGCACGACGGGCGGTACCGGCATGTCGAGGCCAGGCAGTTGCGGTCCAGATGAACGCGCAGTCGAGAGGGCGGACACCCGGGCGTCCTGCGCGTTAGCACCAGGCGCTGCACACGCCATCAACACAAATCCTGCAAATGCGGTGGCGAATGCATGCACCATGTCAGGCTTTTCCTTTCGGTAATGCAATCACCAAATGCCCTCTTCGGCGTAGTGCTGCGCCACGCCACATGGGGCGGCATCCTGAAGGAAACCGCCCCATCGAAACATGCTTGCACAGGCACAGCAGACAGGCTGCGATCAGCCGTTCTTGCGATCGTCCCGGCGCTCCGCGATGCGGGCGCGCTTGCCGGTGCGTCCACGCAGATAATAAAGCTTGGCGCGGCGCACGATGCCGCGGCGCACCACGGTGATTTCGTCCACGATTGGCGAATACAGGGGAAACACGCGCTCCACCCCTTCGCCAAAGCTCATCTTGCGCACGGTGAAATTCGAACCCATGCCGCGGTTCGAGCGGGCAATGCACACGCCTTCGAAGTTCTGCACACGCTCACGCGCACCCTCGACCACGCGCACGCCGACGCGAACGGTGTCACCGGCGCGAAATTCCGGGATTTCCTTGCCTTGCTTCAGGCTCTCGATGGCTTCTGCCTCAAGCTGCTGGATCAGGTTCATGTCCTGGTACTTTCAATCATCGTGCCGCGCGCCAGAGGCAGGCTGAATCCGACCGTCACAATAACGATCCCAAAGATCCGGCCTGCGTAACCGTGTGTCATCCTCCGCCCTTTGTCTACGCCAGGCGGCGATTTTCGCATGATCCCCCGATCGCAGCACTTCGGGAACCGTGCGCCCTTCCCACTCAGCGGGCCGGGTATATTGCGGATGCTCCAGAAGGCCGTTCTCGAACGATTCCTCCACACCGCTATCCGCCGCGCCCATTACGCCGCGCAACAGCCGAATGCAAGCATCCAGCAGCAGCAGCGCCGCCGGTTCGCCGCCCGATAGGACCACGTCGCCGACGCAGATTTCTTCCACGTGGCGCCCGGCAAAGATCCGTTCGTCGAAACCTTCAAACCTGCCGCACAAGACGGTGACGCCGCTCCCCTGCGCCAGCATGCGTATGCGGCGCTGCGTCAGCGGGGCACCACGCGGCGTCATCGCCAGCACCGGCGCTGTGGGGGAGGTGGCGCGCACATGATCTATCGCCCGCGCCAGCACGTCGGGTTTGAGCACCATGCCCGCACCGCCACCCGCTGGGGTATCATCAACCGTGCGATGCCGGTCCTGTGCAAAATCACGCAGCTGGACCGTATCCAGCGACCAAATCCCCGTAGCCAGTGCCCGGCCAGCGAGCGACATGCCCAGCGGCCCCGGGAACATGGCGGGGTAAAGCGTCACGACCGTTGCGGCAAAACTCATCCTGCCGACGCTCCGCACATGCGGTGATCAGTCATCGTGAAAGCCGTCGGCGACCTGAAGGCACAGCTCATCCCATTCGGGTACTGCTTCTGCCGTCATCGGCACCATGAAGCGCTTGCCGTTCATGCGTTCGATTTCGACCACATCTCCGGCGCCGAAATTCTCCACCGCCACCACAGAGCCAAGC
This sequence comes from Croceicoccus esteveae, assembly GCF_031846435.1. Lineage (NCBI taxonomy): Bacteria > Pseudomonadati > Pseudomonadota > Alphaproteobacteria > Sphingomonadales > Erythrobacteraceae > Croceicoccus > Croceicoccus esteveae. The sequence goes on along the minus strand of NZ_JAVRHS010000008.1, from coordinate 108,810 downwards.
GGCTGCCCGGACGTGGTGGTAACCCGCAGCCCCAGCAGGTCAGCATGATAATATTCGCCCTCGCCGGCCGGGGGCAGCATTTCGCGCGGCACGGTCAGCACGCTGCCGCGCAGCGCTTCTGCCGCATTGCGATCAGCTATCTCGGCAAAGCGGGCGATTGCCCCGCCCTTGCCATCCTCACGCAGCTTCACCAGCGCCAATGCGCCATCGTTGAAGACGCGGAACCGCCGCAGCGATTCCACGCCTTCACCAAACAGCTTGAGCCGCACCTCGCCCGTCACCCCATGCGCGCCTGTGACGGCAGCAAGGGTGACGACGCGCTGCACCAAGGGTCAGGCCTCCGCCGGCTGTTCGCCACCCTCGGCAGGCGCCTGCGTGGACTCGCCCGCAATCGGCTCTCCTGCATCGCCGGCTTCGCCGCTCGGCGTGGCGACATTGGCGTTCTGGGTTGCTGCCTGCGCTGCGGTCAGAGCCTCTGCCGCTTCGGCGGCCTTGGATGCACGCTCTTCCTCGCGCTCCTTGGCCTTCTCGCCCGGCTCACCCTTCTTGGGGTTGCTGCGTGCAGCACGTTCCTTGATGCCCGCCTTGTCGAGGAAGCGAGCGACCCGATCGCTCGGCTGCGCGCCGACGCCCAGCCAGTAGCGCACGCGATCCTCGGTCAACTTGACGCGGTTTTCATCGTCCTTGGCGAGCAGCGGATTGTAGATACCCACCTGCTCGAGATATTTACCATCACGCGACGACCGGCTGTCGGCAACAATGATCCGGTAATAAGGACGCTTTTTTGCACCGCCACGCGACAAACGCATTGAAATTGCCATTGTATATCAACCTCTTTCGTTAAATTTATACATTCGTTAGATCATTTGTTGCCAAGCAGCTTCGCCAGATCAGGCGGCAATTGCCCACCCGCACCTGCTCCGCCGCCAAGCCCCGGCATTGCGGCATCCAGCCCACCCTTGCCGAACAGCGCGCCCAGACCCTTGAGACCGCCCATCTTCTTGATCTGCTTCATCGCCTTGGACATTTCCTGGTGCATCTTCAGCACCTTGTTCACGTCCTGCACCTCAACGCCCGATCCCGCCGCAACGCGCCGCTTGCGCTTTGCGTTCAGCAGGGCCGGCTTGGCCCGTTCGTCCGGCGTCATGGACGAGATGATTGCATCCATGCGCAGCAAGACGCGGTCGTCCATGTTGGACGCGGCCATCGCCTGCTTTGCCTTTTTCATCCCCGGCATCATTCCGGCGAGCGCACCCAACCCGCCCATCTTGGTCATCTGCTGCAACTGCATGCGAAGGTCGTTCAGATCGAATTCGCCCTTCTCCATCCGTTTTGCGAGACGCTCGGCATCCTCGGCCTTGACCGATTCGGCTGCCTTTTCGACGATGGACACGATATCGCCCATGCCAAGGATACGGTTGGCAACCCGGACGGCGTGAAACTCCTCGATCGCGTCGAGCTTTTCGCCCGTGCCAGCAAACTTGATTGGCTTGCCCGTCACCGCGCGCATGGACAGGGTGGCGCCGCCACGCGCATCGCCGTCCATCCGGGTCAGCACGACACCGGTCAGCGGCACTTCGCCAGTAAAGCTCTGCGCGACATTGACCGCGTCCTGTCCGGACAGGGCATCGACGACAAGCAGCACTTCGCGCGGGACGGCAACGGACGCAACCGCCTTCATTTCCGCCATCAGGGCTTCATCCACATGCAACCGGCCGGCGGTGTCCAGCATCAGCACGTCAAAGCTTTGCAGCCGGGCCGCCTGAAGCGCGCGATTGGCGATCTCCACCGGCTGCTGCCCTGCAACGATGGGAAGCGTGGCGACATCGGCCTGCTGCCCCAGAACCGCAAGCTGTTCCTGTGCGGCGGGGCGGTTGACGTCGAGCGACGCCATCAGCACCTTCTTGCCTTCTTTCTCGCGCAGGCGCTTGGCAATCTTGGCCGTGCTGGTCGTCTTGCCCGACCCCTGCAAGCCGACCATCATGATGACGACCGGCGGCTTGGCATCGAGGTCCAGACGCGACGCATCCTCGTCCCCGCCGCCCAGCATCTCGACCAGCGCATCATTGACGATCTTGATGACCTGCTGCCCCGGCGTGACGGACCGCAGCACCTGCTGGCCGACGGCCTGTTCGGTGACCTTGTCGATGAAGCGACGCACCACGGGCAGCGCGACATCCGCTTCCAGAAGGGCGATCCGGACCTCGCGCATGGCGGCGCGGACATCGTCCTCCTGCAGGGCGCCGCGACCACGCAACGAATCGAACACGCCGTTGAGCCGGTCGGCCAGCGATTCAAACATGATGCAACTCCTCTGACGCACGCGCCTTGCGCAGGACGTGAGCACCTTACGCGAAAAACGCCGGTGGGCGAAACCTCGCCAACCAGCGCAGCGCGATGCAGCGCGCATACGATATCGTCACGATCGGCACTCATGGCCGGGTCGTGAACGGCAGTCTCTTACGGCAAACACTTCTGTCCGGCAAGAGGCAGACGATACTCTGGCAAGGGTGGACGCAATCAGCGCTTGCGCATAGAGCGTGCGCGATGCGCGTACCCTTCACCAAAATGCACGGCCTCGGCAATGATTTTGTCGTGTTCGACGCGCGCGAAGCGGTGCTGCCACCCCTCACCCGCAGTGTCGCAACCGCGCTTGCCGACCGGCGCACCGGTATCGGTTGCGACCAGATCGTGCTGATCGAAGCATCGGTGATTGCCGATTGGAAGATGCGGATCATCAATGCCGATGGCAGCGAAGTGGAAGCCTGTGGCAACGCTGCGCGTGCTGTAGGGCTGCTGCTCAAGGCTGCGGCAACGCTGGAGACACTTGGCGGCGTGATCTCCATCCGGCCGGATGGCGAGGCGAACGAGATTGCGGTGAACATGGGCACGCCCTCGTTCGACTGGTGCGCGATCCCGCTCGCCTATGCGATGGACACGCTTGCGATGCCCGTGGCATGGGATAGCCTCGACCGGCCCGTAGCAGTCAATGTCGGCAACCCGCACCTGGTCTTCTTCGTTGCCGACGCAGAGGCAGTGCCGCTCCATGAACTTGGTCCGCAGATCGAGAACGATCCGCTTTTTCCTCAAAGGGTCAATGTCAATGTAGCAGCGGTTGACGCGCGCGACGCCATCACCCTGCGCGTGTGGGAACGCGGCGCCGGGCTGACCCGTGCCTGTGGTACAGGTGCGTGCGCCACGGCGGTTGCTGCCATGCGTCTGGGCCTGGTGGACCGCAAGACCAGCGTGTCCTTGCCCGGCGGGGTGCTTGCGATCGAATGGGCAGACGATGACACGATAATGATGCGCGGGCCTGCTGCCATTTCCTTTACCGGCTCGTTCGACTGGGGTGATTACGCATGAGCCAGGCTCAGGTCGTGACTTTGGGATGCAGGCTCAATCTTGCCGAAAGTGAGTTCATCGCCGCCATGCTGGAACGGGGCGGCGATGGCGGCCGCACGGTCGTTGTGAACAGCTGCGCAGTTACTGCCGAAGCAGTGCGCCAGACCCGCCGGGCCATCCGCCGCCTGCGTCGTGACCATCCCGACGCACGCCTGCTGGTTACAGGTTGCGCGGCCGAGATCGACCGCAAGGCGATTGGCGCAATGGACGAGGTAGACGGCATCATCCCCAATGCCGCGAAGCTCGACGCGAGAAGCTGGAACCTGTCGCCGCCGCCCGCCGGTGCCGGTATCCAGCCGCGCAATCGGGCACACACCCGCGCCTTTGTCGCGGTGCAGAACGGCTGTGATCATGCCTGTACCTTCTGCGTTATCCCGCAGGGGCGAGGCGCAAGCCGGTCACTGCCGGTGGTTGAAGTGCTGCAAAGGGTGGATGATCACCTTGCCGCAGGCGCAGCGGAAATTGTCCTGACAGGCGTGGATGTGACCTCCTGGGGGCACGACCTTGCTAACGCGCCTTCTCTGGGCAAACTGGCTGCGGCGATCCTGGATGCCTTCCCCGAGCTTCGCCGGCTGCGGCTCTCCTCGGTGGATGGGGCCGAGATGGACCCGCTGCTCATCGAGCTTTTCATGCAGGAGCCGCGCATGATGCCGCACGTCCACCTGTCGCTTCAGTCAGGCGACGACATGATCCTTAAGCGGATGAAGCGTCGCCACAGCCGGTCCGATGCCATTGCGCTGACCGAACGCTTGCAAAAGGCACGTCCCAACATTGCGATCGGCGCCGATCTGATTGCAGGGTTTCCGACCGAGACACGCGCCATGCATGAAGCGACGCTGGCGATCGTGCGCGAATGCCGGATCGTGCACGGCCATGTCTTCCCGTTCTCACCCCGGCCCGGCACGCCTGCTGCACGCATGCCGCAGGTCGATCAAGTCGACATCAAGGCGCGCGCGGCACAATTGCGCGAGGCAATTGCCAACGAACGGGCCGCATGGCTGCAAACGCTGGTCAATACCCGGCATGTCGTCCTCGCCGAGGGCGATGGCACCGGTCATGCGGAAAACTTTGCCCGCTTCCGCCTGCCGGCCGGGGTCGCTGCGGGCACCATCATCGAATTAACGGCCACCGCTGTCGAAGACGGGCTGTTGCTGGGGAGTGTTGCATGACGCAAAGCTGGTCTGACCGCATTCTCGGCGGATTTCGCAAGACATCGGCCCGCCTGTCGCTGAACCTTGCCGGGATCGTGGGCAAGACCCGGCTGACCGACGCGCAGCTCGACGAACTGGAGGACGCGCTGATCATGTCTGATCTTGGTCCTGCTGCGGCTCTGCGCATCCGGGAAAGGATTGCCGAACACCAGTTTGACAGCGGCGCCGATGAACAGGCGATCCGACTGGTGGTTGCAGAAGAAATCGCCAGCATCTTGCGGCCTGTGGCAAAACCGCTCGATATCGTGGCCTTCCCCCGCCCGCAGGTCATTCTCGTCATTGGCGTGAACGGGTCGGGCAAGACGACAACCATCGCCAAGCTGGCGCATCTGTTCCAGGAACAGGATTACTCCGTCATGCTGGCTGCGGGTGATACATTCCGCGCCGCCGCGATCGGTCAGCTGAAAATCTGGGCGCAACGGCTGAACATCGACATTGTGACAGGACCCGAAGGCGGCGATCCTGCCAGCGTGGTGTTCGACGCAGTCAAGGAAGCGACGCAGCGCGGCATTGATGCGCTCATCGTGGACACCGCCGGGAGGCTGCAGAACCGGCGCGAACTGATGGATGAGCTTACCAAGATTCGCAAGGTGCTTGGCCGCCTCAACCCCGAAGCGCCGCATGATGTGGTGCTGGTGCTGGATGCCACCAACGGACAGAATGCCTTGCAGCAGGTGGAGGTCTTCCAGCAGATGGCCGGAGTGACGGGATTGATCATGACCAAGCTTGACGGCACCGCACGCGGCGGTGTGCTGGTTGCAGCGGCACAGAAGTTCGCGCTGCCCATCCATGCAATCGGAGTGGGGGAGCAGCTCGACGATCTGCGCCCCTTCGATGCCGACCTTGTCGCGCGGGTTATCGCAGGAGTGGCATGATGGCGCAGCAAAGTCAGGAAAAGGCCAGATCGGGCTGGTTGAACATCGCGGTCGATTACGGGCCGCTGCTGATCTTTTTCCTTGTCTATCGCTATTACAGCCCCGACGGCGACAATGATGCGGTCGGTGAAGTGTTCGCGGTGGTGAAGGGCACTGGTGCGTTCATCGTCGCAGCCCTCATCGCGCTTGCATTATCCAAGTGGAAACTGGGCCACGTGACGCCCATGCTGATGCTTTCAACCGCTCTCATCGTGTTTTTTGGCGGGTTGACCATCCTGTTCCAGGATCCGGTGTTCGTGCAGGTGAAACCGACCATCATCTATGCCTTGTTCGCTGCAGCGCTGTTGATCGGCGTGTGGCGCGGCAAAGCTTTGCTGCGCACTTTGCTCGATGCCGCGTTCGAGGGGTTGTCCGATCGCGGCTGGATGCTGCTGTCGCGCAACTGGGGCGTTTATTTCATTTTTCTGGGCGCGCTGAATGAAGTGCTGCGCCAGACGCTGAGCTTCGATGGTTGGCTTGCGGCCAAGCTGTGGGTATTCCTGCCGCTGTCGTTCCTGTTCACCTTCACCCAGCTGCCGATGATGATGCGTGAGGGGCTGGGCAAGGAGCAGGAGGCCGAAGCGCTGACCAAGCAGCCGCCGACCGGGGAATGACGGTTCAGATCTTGAGCTGACTGCCCAGTTCCACCACCCGGTTGGTCGGCAGGCGGAAGAACTCCATCGCGCTGGCCGCATTGCGCAGCATCCAGGCAAACAGCTTCTCGCGCCACAACGCCATGCCGGGTTTGTCTGCGCTCAGCAGCGTCTGGCGTGACAGGAAGAAGCTCGTTTGCATCATGTCGAACGTTTCGCCGCACATGCGCACCTCCATCAATGCGCGCGGCACGTCGGTTTCCTCCAGGAAGCCGAAATGCAGCTTCACGCGGTAGAAACTCTCGCCGAACTGCTCGACCGACGAACGATGTGTATCGGCCACGTAAGGCACATCCTCGATGACCACGGTCAACACCACCACGCGTTCGTGCAGAACCTTGTTGTGCTTGATGTTATGCAGCAGCGCCGATGGCACGCCGGCATGGGCTGAAGCCATGAACACGGCAGTGCCCGGCACCCGTGCTGCAGAATTGTGCGCCGATTTGGCAAATACGCCCAGCGGAATGGATTCCACCGCCATGTTCTGCCGCATCAGCGCACGGCCGCGGTTCCACGTCGTCAGCATGGTGAAGATGATGAGCCCCATCACCAGCGGCACCCAGCCGCCATCGGGAATCTTGGTGAGATTGGCGGCCAGATAGGCAATGTCGAGCACGAAGAACAGCGTCAGCAAAGGCGCCGCTTTCCACCAACTCCAGTTCCACAGCTTGCGCAGGACGACGGCCAGCAGGAAATTGTCGATCAGCATCGCGCCTGTCACTGCGATGCCGTAGGCAGCGGTCAGGTTCGAGGAACGCTGGAACACCGCCACCAGCACGAGCACTGCGATCATCAACGCCCAGTTCACCACCGGGATAAAGATCTGTCCGGCGGTTTCCGACGTGTGCTTGATCGTCATGCGCGGCACGAAACCCAGCTGTATTGCCTGCTGCGTCACGGAGAAGGCGCCTGATATCACCGCCTGGCTCGCAATGACAGCCGCCATCGAAGCGATGAGGAGCAGCGGCCACTGAAACCATTGTGGCGCAAGATAATAGAACGGACTTTCAAGAGCGGCCGGGTTGCGCAGCAGTAAGGCAGCCTGCCCCAGATAGTTGATGGTCAGCGCCGGCAGCACGAACACCAGCCATGAAACCCGGATCGGTGGCCGACCGAAATGGCCCATGTCGGCATACAGCGCCTCTGCCCCGGTCACGGCCAGAACCGCCGCGCCCATGGCAAGAAAGCCGCGCAAGGGATCGGCGATGAACATGGTGATGGCGTAATGCGGTGAAAGCGCGGCCAGAACCTCGGGCATGCGCACGATGCTGGCAATGCCCAGCACCGAAATGGTGGCGAAATAGACCAGCATGACCGGGCCGAACAGGCGCGCAACCCGCGCGGTACCGCGCGACTGGATGAAGAACAACCCGACGATGATGACCATCACGATCGGCACGACGACATCCTTCAGGCCCGGCGAATAGACCGCCAGCCCCTCGATCGCGCCCATCACCGACACCGCCGGCGTAATCATGGAATCGCCGTAGAACAGCGCGGTGGCGAACACGCCCATCAACACGACGTAACGGGTGCCGCGCTTGTCCTTGCGCAGCGCGCCCTGGATCAGGGCAATAAGCGCCAGGCTGCCACCTTCACCGCGGTTGTCGGCGCGCATGATGATGGTGACATATTTGACCGTCACGATGATGATCATCGACCAGAACATGAGGCTGATGATGCCGAACACATGCAATTCATCGAGCGGAAGGGGATGATGCCCGGCAAAGGTGTCGCGCATGGCATAAAGCGGGCTGGTGCCGATATCGCCGAACACCACGCCAATCGCGCCGACCGCCAGCTTGAGCACGTTCTTCTCGTGCGCCCGATGCTGGTCCGCCGGCAGGCCTGCGGGCAATGTTGAGACTGTCTCGTCGCGGACGATATCGCTCATCGGTGTTCAATGCCCCCAAGGCTGTATCGCACCGCAGAACCTAAGCTTGGCCCTGCAGCAGCGCGCTGAGCCGCTTAGCAGCAGCCTTCAGGCCCGGCAAGCAGATCGGCCATCGGAGCACCAAAGGTCAGCGAGGAGGCGGTGCCGCCGGAGCTTGTATCGGGCTTGCCTGCTTCGGGCCCGGCGATTGTAGCGGTTCCAAAGCCTGCTCCTGCTCCTGCCCCTGTGCTTGGGCCGACCCCTGTCTCTGGAGCGCGAGGATCATGTCCAACTGCTTCACCCTTGACGCAAGATCCGCTTTCCACGCAGCATCGGCGTCGCCCGGCTTGGCCAGCAGCTCTGCCCAGATCGCTCTGGCATCGGCGAACCGGCCCGATTGGGCGAGCGCCAGGCCGGTGAAAAATGGGGGGCCAGGATGATCAGGCGCAATTTCCGCGGCGCGCTTGTATGCCAGAAGCGCAGCAGGTGTGATGACGCCGTCGGTATGACCAACCAGCGCGTTGCCCAGCGCCAGCCACAGATCCGCATCGTCAGGCGACTGCCGGATTGCGCCACGCAACAGCCCCGCCGCCGTGCCGAACTGTCCCCGGCGGGCAAGCGCGTCGGCGGTAATGAGGAAAGCGGAACCCGAAATTTCTCCACCGCCCAATGCCTTGCGCAGCTCCACTGCTCCATCAAGGTCGGTAGTGACTGTCTCGCGAATTGCGCCGGGCGATCCTGCAAAACCGGGGCTGCCTTGTGCGGCATAACCGGCAAGGCCGATCACGATTGCAGCGCCTGTGACTTCCCACAGCCTGCGCGGCAGCTTCAGGACAAGGACCATGATGGCAAAGGACGCAAGCCCCAGCGCGACGGCGAGGATCAGACCCATCTGAACAGGCTCACGGTTCGCTCGATCCGACGTTCGCCTTGCGAAACCGCCGCCGCAACAGCAGTACCGCAAGCAGGATCAGCAACAAGGGAGCAGCAAACAACGGCCATGTGGAGGGGTTCACCACTGGCTTGTAGCTGACATAATCGCCGTATCGCTCCATCAGCCACGCGCGGATCGCCTCCGGGTCCTCCCCCGCCGCGATCCTGCTACGCACTTCGTTTCGCATGTCTCCGGCCATGGGAGCGTCGGAATCGGCGATGGACTGGCTCTGGCAGGTGAGGCAGCGCAGGCTTTCCATCAGCGTTTGTGCCTGCGCCTCGGCCATGGGATCTTCGAGCTGAACATAAGCGTAGGGTGCCGGCGGCAAGCTTTGCTGCGCCAGCACATCCGTGCCGCCAGGGAGCGACAGCAGTAGCGCGCATGAAAGAGCCTGGCGCAGACTGCGCGGCAGCCGAAGCGGCGAGCGGGGCATCATGCCGGCAGCGGCCTTTTCGCTTTGCGCCATTCCGAAATGATCCGGGGTATGTCACGATCCATGATCGGCCCGATATGCTGATACCGGATAATGCCGGCGCCATCCACGACAAAGGTTTCCGGCACTCCTGAAGAGCCGATGGCCAGCTGCACCTTGCTGACATCGTCCTTGCCGATCGTACGGTAAGGGTTGCCATGTGCATCAAGGAACGCTGCGATATCTTCACGGCGGTCGCGGATCGCGATGCCATCGATCGCGATGCCTTCCTGCGCCAGCGTGGAAAGCTGCGGCGCTTCGACTGCACAAGGCACGCACCAGCTGGCAAAAATGTTGAGCAGACGCGGTTGACCAGCACCAAACGCGGCAGAGGACAAGCCGACGGCACTGTCGAGTTCCTCGTCAGCTTTGTCGCCGAGTGCCGGCGGCAAGGCAAATTCGGGCAGCGGCCGGCCGATCATGGCGCTTTGCACATCGCGTTCCGCAGGAGCGAAGAGGCCGCTTAACGCAAGCGCAATGAAGCCGGCGAACAGTGCCAGCGGCAGCCAGACTGCCCAGCCGCGGCCGCTGTGCCGGCCCGCCTTCATGCCAACGCCGCGCTATCCTGGCGCCGTTCGGCAATGCGCTGACCGATCGCGCGACGCTTCACATCTTCCGTAACCCGCCCAGCCAGAGCGATTGCGCCGCCAAGTGCGACGAGCAGGCCACCGATCCAGATCAGCGGGACAAACGGCTTCCACCAGACCCGCAACTGCCAGCGGCCATCATCCGCCTGTTCTCCCAGTACCGCATAAAGCTGCCCGTTCCATCGGGTGACAAGCGCCGATTCGCTGGTGGTCATTTGCGGCATGGTAAAATTGCGGGACTGTGGATGCAGCAGGATTTGCGGACCTTCACGATAGGAAGCGACCAGCCTGGCCTCCAGCGCGGTCCAGTTCTGTCCGGCAACAGGTTCGATGTCCAGCAAGCCCAAAGTCCACGGCCCCACCATTAGCGTGTCGCCGACAGCAGTGGCCGCAAGTCGTTCTGTGGTAAAGGCAGCGTTGCTGGCCATGCCGGCAAGCGCAACCGCAATGCCGAAATGGCTGATCACCATGCCCCATAAAGGCAGCTTGGCACGGCGGAGGTCACGCCGGACCAGCGGCAGCAGGCTGGCAATCGCCAGCATGAAGGCAAGAGCCAGTCCCCCGAGCGGCAGCAGCCCCATATCGGGCGCAAACACCCAACCGACTAGCAATGTAAGCACAAGAACAGCGAAGGGCACAATCAGCCGCCCGGCAATCCGGGACAGGCTGTCATCGCGCCAGCGCAGCAGCGGACCAATGGCCATGACCACCAGCATGGGAAAGACAAACACCGCGCTGGCCGGATTGAAATAGGGTGGCCCGACCGATACCCGAACCCCAAACGCTTCGGTGACAAGCGGATACAGCGTGCCAACCAGCACGATCCCCAGTATCGCTGTCAGTGCGACATTGTTGAACACCAGACTGGCTTCGCGGCTGGACCATGCAAACTGCTTGCCTTCGTTCACCGTACTTGCCCGCAAACCGAACAGGGCAAGCGCGCCGCCGATGTAGATGCACAGCAAAGCAAGGATGAAACTGCCTCGCTCCGGACTGACGGCAAAGGCATGCACGCTCGTCAGGATGCCCGACCGCACGAGGAACGTGCCAACCATTGACATGGAAAACGCGATCACACCCAGCATGATCGTCCAGATTCGCAGGGCATCGCGCGCGGCAAGCACGCTGACCGAATGCAGCAGCGCCGTCGCAGCCAGCCATGGCATGAGCGAGGCATTTTCCACCGGGTCCCAGAACCACCAGCCACCCCAGCCCAATTCATAATACGCCCAGTAGCTTCCCGCCGTGATGCCGATGGTAAGAAAGATCCAGGCACCCAGCACCCATGGCCGCATCGCACGCGCAAAATCAGGGCCGACCTGCCGCGTGACCAGTGCGCCTACTGCAAAGCTGAATGCCACCGACAGACCGACGTAACCGAAATATAATGTCGGTGGATGGAAGGCGAGCCCGATATCCTGGAGCAGCGGGTTCAGACCCGCACCTTCGGTAGGAACCGGCTTGATCCGTTCAAAGGGATTGGAGGAGAATAGCAGGAACGCGTAGAACCCCAGACTGACAAACGCCTGCGCGGCCAGCGTCGCTATCATGGTGCGTTCGGGCAACCTTCTTTCAAGCAGCGCCACAAGCGTGCCGGAAAGCGCCATGACCGCCACCCACAGCAGCATTGAACCTTCGTGGTTGCCCCAAGATCCGGCAAATTTGAAGATGAGCGGCTTGAGCGTGTGCGAATTGGTGGCCACCAGCAGCACGGACAGATCGGTCCGCAAGAACAGCCAGATCAGCAGGAAGAACGATAGCGTCGCCAACACCCCTTGGGCAATCGCCACAGGCCGCACCGCCTCTGCGTAAGGAGCCCCTGCGGAGCGCAGTGCCAATGCTCCTGTGACAAGTTGCAGTAGCGCCAGCGCCGCCGCGAGCCACAGCAGGACAAGACCGGCTTCTGCAATCACCCGCTCGTTCCCGGCCTGCTTTTCCCGACCAGACCTTGAGCCTGCGCGTCCGTCATGTCCTGCAATTCACGCGGAACGTAATTTTCATCATGCTTGGCGAGCAGATTATCGGCAACGAAAATGCCATCTGCGGAAAGCCGACCTTCAGCGACGACTCCCGAACCTTCGACAAACAGGTCAGGCGTGATGCCGGAATACTGCACCGGAACAATCGCGGTGCCGTCGCCGACCAGGAAGCGGACGGTTACCCCGTCGGCCTGCGTGACCAGCGAGCCTTCCTGCACCATGCCGCCCAGCCTGACTGCCTGATCGGGCGTAGGTGACGCTGCGAGCATGTCACTTGGAACATAGAAATAGCTTGCCTGATTGCGCAGCGCATAGGCCGCCAGCAGCCCTGCTGCGATGAGCACGAAAACAGCGACGATCAGCAACACCAGCCGCTGATGCTTGGGCCGCAGGCGTGTTGCCGCAAGTCCCGTCATTTGCGGCGCACCTCTTCCCGGCGCTGTTCAGCGCGTTTCATGCCGAACCAGCTCCATGCAACCATGGCCAGTGTTGCACAGACACCGATCGCGTAGGCGGCAATGACAAAAGGCCAATGCTGCAGACCTTCGTTCATGATGCGCATCCTGCCATCCTGCAATGCCCTTGCCTTACGATAACGCCCTGCGGCGCAGGCGTGCTTCTGTCTGGACCTGCGCCAGCAAGGTGCGCATGCGCGCCAGCACTATTCCTGCAAACAACAGCGAAAATCCGAGCGTTGCCAGCAGGAGCGGCAAGAGAAACACGGTGTCGATGGCCGAATTGCCCAAGGTGATGCTTGGCGGCTGATGCAGCGAGTTCCACCAGATCACCGACCGGTTGATGATGGGAATATTGACCGCGCCGACAAGCCCGAAAATTGCCGTCACCCGGTTGCCGCCAGCACCCGCCGACATATCGCGCTGCGCTGCGCCCGCGAGCGCGAGATAGCCAAAGTAGAGGAACAGCAGCACAAGCATCGAGGTAAGCCGGCCGTCCCATACCCACCATGTTCCCCATGCCGGCCTGCCCCAGATGGAGCCGGTTACCAGGCAAACAGCGGTAAACACCGCGCCAGGTACGGCCGCCGCGCGTGCCGCAATCGCCGCCAGAGGGTGACGCCATACCAGTTCGACCACGCTGGCAATCGCGATCATGGTCCAGCCGCCCATGCCCAGCCAGGCAGCGGGAACATGGAGGTAGAGAATACGCACCGTCTCGCCCATCAGCCGGTCCGCCGGTGTGGCAAAGACGCCCCAGAACATGGCGACCGCCGTCAGCACCAGACCTGCCACAAGCAGCAAAGGAGTCAGCCAGCGGGCCATGCGCAAGAACCGGGCGGGATTGGCAAAACCGTGCATGTCGTATCCAGCCATGCTTTGACAGCGCCGGGCCAAAGCTGCAACCCGTAGAATCGGGATCTTGCAAGGAAATGCCGGCCTTCATGCCGATTGTCAGGCGCGTCCCAGCCGCGCCCGCGCCATTGCATCGGCAACAGCGGACGGAGTTCTGCCGGTGCTTTCACTTTCGCTCCAGATCTCGCGAAGCCGGTTCGGGATCTGCTCGATCCTGCCTACCACTTCCTCACGTTCGGCAATGCGCCCGTCCTGTCGGGCAAGGTATTCGATTGCGACCGAAATGATGCCGCCTGCGTTCAGAACATAGTCCGGAGTGTAGAGAACGCCGTTTTCCTCCAGTATGCGGCCATGCTCGGGCCGCGCCAGCTGGTTGTTTGCTCCGCCTGCGACAATCTGCGTCCTGAGCTGTTCGATGCCATGATCGTCGAGGATCGCGCCGAGGGCGTTGGGGCTGAACACGTCGCACGGAACGCTCATGATGCGATCGGCGGATACTGCCTCCGCGCCCAGTTCCGCAGCCAAGGCCTGTGCACGCTTTGCATCCACGTCACCCAGCGTGAGCCGGGCGCCGTCACGGGCAAGCAGACGCGCCAGCCGCCCGCCCACGCTGCCTGTCCCCTGTATCACGACATGAACACCGGCCAGATCTTCCCTGCCCAGCCGATGCTGCACTGCGGCCGCAAGTCCAAGGTAGATTCCCATGGCCGTGAACGGCGACGGATCGCCGCCCGCGCTGTGTTCGCCCTGTACCGGAAGGCCCGTTACATGAGTGGTGTGTGCGGCGATCCGGACCATGTCCTGCTCGGACATGCCGACATCCTCGGCGGTAACATACTGCCCGCCCAGAGCCTCTACCGCCTTGCCGAAGGCGGCCAGCATCTCCGGCGTCTTTGTTGCTTGCGCATCGGCAATGATCACTGCCTTGCCGCCACCCATGGGCAGGTCGGCCATTGCGTTCTTGTAGCTCATGCCCTGGGAAAGGCGCAGCGCGTCTGTCACTGCATCGTCACGATCGGGGTAGTGCCAGAACCGCGTGCCGCCGGCACCGGGTCCAAGATGCGTCGAATGAAGCGCGATCACTGCGGCAAGCCCGCTTCTGACATCGTGGATCAGCGTCACCTTCTCATGATCGTCGAAGGCGGGATTATTCCACATCAGCATGTCTCCGGAGGACGTGCGGCAGCGCGCCTGCTGCTGCGTGGCGAGCAGCGCAAGCGAATACCATTGGAAAAATGGGGCGATCGACGGGTCTTGAACCCGCGACCTCCGGTACCACAAACCGGCGCTCTAACCAACTGAGCTACGATCGCCACAACGAGGCGAGGTCATCTTCGTCATGACCCGAACCGCCTGTTTTCACTGCCCTGCCTCTACGTCAAGCGCTAAGGCAAGCCTGCGCGCCCTCTTGCACAGGATGCCGGTCTTGTGAAGGAAAAACGATGCCATTGACAGATGATGCGCAACAAAATGCTCGCGGGACCCGGACTGCGCAAAGCGCGGGCGTGGCCATCAGCGCCGCCGTGATTCGCCGCATGATCAGGAAAACCCGCGATCGCCTGTCCCATCAAGCAAGCTCGAGTATGGAATCGCTGCGTGCAAGAACGTAAAGTGCAAGACCTGCGTCTCTTGCACGGCGGATCGCCATGCTGGTCGGCGCCGAGATCGTGACCAGACCGCCCAATCCCCCGCGCACTGCCTTTTCAACCAGTTCATAGCTGCATCGTGCGCTCAGAAGCGCAAACATGGGCCGTTGCTCCTGTTGCGCGGCAAGGGCGCCGATTGCCTTGTCCAATGCATTGTGCCTGCCGACATCTTCACGCACGATCGCGATCCGCCCGTCAGGAGCGCAGATGGCCGCTGCGTGCATGGCACCTGTCGCGCGGCCAAGCGGCTGCAGCGTCCGGAGCGCGCGCAATGCGGCAAATACGGCAGCAGGTTCCGGTCGGCAGGGCACCGCCACCTGCGGCAGGGAACGCGCTACTTCGGCAAGCGTCTCCATCCCGCACAATCCGCAACTTGAATCGCCAATGCGGCGGCGGACGCGAGCGACCATCGCCTGCGCTGTTCCACCCGGCAGCGTGGTGCGCACAATCCAGCCATGCTCCACCTCGGCAAAATGACTGGACAACGGGGCAGTTTCAGGCGTCAGCAATCCTTCGCCTATGGCAAACCCGCGCGCGTAATCGTCGAGGTCGACCGGCGTTGCCATCATCACGGCATAGGTAATTCCATCGTATTCCAGCGCCACAGGAACCTCGACCGGCAGATCGCGGTCAATCCTGCGGGTCGGCGTGCCAGCGGCAAAATGCTCGACAAAGGCTTGCCGGACAAGGCCGCTGGTCATTACTCCTTTACCAGGCGGACCGGCACGCCCTTGGACGCCGGCGTCTTTGACAGCACATCATGATACCATAGCGGGACAAGCGGGTTGAGTTCGGGAAAATACCCTGCGACGCACCCCGACGGAAGGTTGAACGGGGTAACCTTCAAGCCCTTGACCACCCGGCGCACGTCATCGCCCGCATCCCCGACCAGCGTTACCATGTCCCCGTCGCTCAACCCGTCGCGCGCCATGTCCTGCGGGCTGACCAATACGATCATGCGCGTCCCTTCCAACCCGCGCAGCCGGTCGGAATGGCCATAGATCGTGGTGTTGAACTGATCGTTGGAGCGGACCGTAACAAGGTGGTAGCGCCCTTCGGCCTCTCCGATCCCGCAAGCATTGAGCACTGTCGGGTCAGTGAACTGCGCCTTGCCGCTGTCCGTCTTCCAGATACGGTCATGCGCTCCGTTGCCACGGTAGAATCCCCCCGGCTGGTTCATGCGCGCATTCATGTCGTGAAACTCGTCCAGAAATGTGCGGGCGATCAGGTCGCGGATGATGCCATAATCACCCATCCATTCATCCCAGCGCAGCTTTTGGCGCGGCGGCAGTGTCGCCTTTGCCAATTCGCATATGATCGCCGTCTCGCTTTTGAGATGCTCGCTGGCCGGCGCGCGCTTGCCGATGGAGCCGTAGATATGGCTGAAACTGTCCTCCATGGTGACGGTCTGACGGCCAGATGCCTGCACATCATCCTCCGCACGCACGAGGCATGGCAGAATCCACGATGACTTGCCGGGCATCATGTGCGTCTTGTTGAGCTTGGTCGCGATGTGCACGGTCAGTTCCATGTCGCCCCAGGCGGCATGCACCCGTTCATGATCGGGTACTGCCTTTGCCAGATTGCCGCCAAGACCGATGAACCCCTTGTTGGTTCGGTCAAGCACGGCTTGCACGAACTCCACCGTGGTGTGTCCGTCCTCCGGAGGGGTCTCAAGGTCGAACAATTCCCGGTACTTGGCGACCGGGGCGAGCTTTGTCTTTTCGGTGATGCCGACGGTTCGCTGCCCCTGCACGTTGGAATGACCGCGAATAGGCGTGCAGCCTGCGCCCTGCCGACCGATGTTGCCGTTGAGCAGGAGCAGGTTCACCAGCATGCCGATCGCCTGCGAACCATGCACATGCTGGGTGATGCCCATGCCGTAGATACCCATGACATTGCGCGCTTCGGCGTAGACATCGCCAGCCCGCTCCAGCTCGGGACGGTCGATGCCGCTGTTGCGTTCGATCTCATCCCAGCCGGTCGCATCGACTTTTGCCCGAAACGCATCAAGACCCGCTGTATGCTGAGCGAGAAAATCGTCATCGAGAACAGGTTTTGCTCCTGCTGCCCGGGCCATGGCGTCGCGTTCCAGCACACGCTTGCACACACCCATCAGCGCGGCAATGTCACCGCCCGGCTTCACCTGCATGTAAAGGTGCGAAAGGCTGGTCGGCCGCTGGGTAATCATCTGCACCGGGTTCTGCGGATCAATGAACTCCAGCAGGCCCTTCTCGCGCAGCGGGTTGAACGTCACGATCTTGCAACCGCGCTGCACCGCCTGCTGCAGCGGGCGCATCAGTCGCGGGCTGTTGGTGCCGGGGTTCTGGCCAAGATAGAAGATGGCATCGCAATGATCGAGATCTTCAAGCGTGCAGGTGCCCACAGGAGAGCCGATGACTTCCTTCAACCCGACCGACGTCGTTTCGTGGCACATGTTGGAACTGTCGGGCAGATTGTTGTGCCCGTAGGCTCTTGCGAAAATCGCATAGAGATAGGACGGTTCGAGCGCCGCCTTGCCAGAAGCGTAGAAGGTCACGGCTTTGGGATCGAGACGGTTCAGTTCGGCGGCGATGTTGGCAAACGCCTCCTCCCAGCTGGCGCGGACGTAACGGTCGGTCTGCGCGTCGTAACGCATCGGCTCTGTCAGCCGGCCACGCATCTCCAGTTCGTAATCGCTGCGGCTGCGCAGTTCGGTGACGGTATGCTGCCATATCCATTCAGGCGTGCAGCGATCGCTGGTCAGGTCCCACAACGTCGCTTTTGCGCCATTTTCGCAAAATTCCGCCACATGCGGATTGGGCGGCTTTGCCCAGGCGCAGGACGTGCACATGTGGCCTTCGGGCTTGTTCTGGCGATAGAGGGTTTCAGCAGCACCCGGCCCTGCCCGTTGCTTCAGCTCGATACGGGCGATACCCTGAAGGGAACCGAAACCGCCGGCGGCGCCATGATATTCCCGCGGCTGCGCCAACGTTCGGGAGGAGGATCCGTTTGCCGAGTGCAGCGGCGTTTGCGCCTGCTGGTCAGGCTGCTGCCCGTTGAAATGTGTTTCCTCGCCGCTTCCGGTGTGATCCGCCGCCATGCCCTGCTCCCTTGCAGCAGTATGGATGCGCTGCCTGCATCCTCCTGCGATGATTGAACGACTGAACCTCCAGTTCGTTCACCGGATTTATGAAAGCCTGCCCGTGATGCTCACGAACCCGTGATGTTTACAAAAAAGGGGCAGCCGAACCGGCCGCCCCCAATCGTGCATCAGATCATGCGCTTACTTCTTGAGCGACAGGCCGCCAAAACGCTTGTTGAAGCGGGCAACACGGCCACCTTCGTTGACAAGCCGCTGTCCACCTGTCCAGGCCGGATGCGACGTCGGGTCGATTTCCAGCGTCATGGTGTCGCCTTCCTTGCCCCACGTTGAACGGGTCTGGAACGTCTCTCCATTCGTCATCTGAACGGTGATCATATGATAATCGGGATGGGCATCGGCCTTCATGGCATGGTTCTCCATAGATGTAGCCGGTTCCGACCGGCCTGAAACTTTCATCGGGGACAGGAACGACACCCGGAAAATCGCGCCCTTACGACAGCGGCGTCTCGCTGGCAAGGGTCTGGGGTGCTGGGGTACTGGCGCGCGGCACCTGATTGCGCGCCAGCACCCTTGCTGGTATCTGCACGGCTGATTGCCGCCTGTCCGCGCGGCGCCACCCCGGGAAACTGCCTTGCCATCTCCATCCTTGTGCCGCGCCAGCCTGACGTTTGGCGCTGCCTGCCTTGCCATGATTGCCCTGCCCGTGCAGGCACAGGAGGCAGAGACGTTCCAGCGCGTTCGTGTCGGAGTAGGTCCAGGCTTTGGCCCTGCCTATCCGGGGGCTGGCGATGTGACATTCGGTCCTTATTTCGACATTGACCTTGCAGCTGACGGCGAGTTGTTCGGGTTCGAATCGCCTGACGAAAGCTTTGGCATTCCGGTCGTGGAGTTCGGCGGTTTCTATATCGGACCGGCGATCGCTCTGACCGGCAAGCGCAAACAGGAGGATACCGCGCCGGGTCTGCGCACGATCGGCACGACGATAGAGCCTGGAGTTGCGCTTCAGGCTGAACTGGGTGATCGTTTCTATACCTATGCCGAGGTGCGCCGCGGGATCAACGGGCACAATGCTTTTACAGGACAGGCCGGCGTCGATTACATCGTCCGGGCGGCCGATAGCGACTTTGCCGTGTCTGTCGGGCCTCGGCTGAAGTGGGGCGATGCGAAACACGCGCAAGCGTATTTCGGCGTGACGGACGCAGAGGCTCTGGCCAGCGGGCTGGATGCTTACGACCCTGATGGCGGCATCCAGTCAGTTGGCGGCGTCGCCAGCATCGATCTGCCGATCGATGGTAAATGGGGATTGATGAGTTTCGCCGGATATCAGCGCCTGGTCGGCGATGCAGCGGATTCTCCTGTCACACGGCTGTTCGGCAGCCGTGACCAATGGACCGGCGGCGTTGTACTGACCTATACTTTCCGCCGCAAACGGTAGAGCCAATCTGTCGCACAATAACGATCGATTGGCTCTCCCGGCCTCAGTCGGCAATCATTGCGGTAAACTGCGTTTCGCAGGTGACCCTGCCCTCGATGTCTGCCTTGCCGTGGAATTTGCAGACCCGCGCCCGCTTCTGGACAAAACCGACACGCAGGTTGAGCAAATGACCTGGTTCCACCGGCGCCCTGAACTTGGCATTTTCTATGCCCATGAACAGGACGAGCCGGCCCGTGCCTGCCAGTTGGAGTGTCTCTACAGCAAGGATGCCTGCCGCCTGAGCCAGCGCTTCTATCTGTAGCACGCCCGGCATGATCGGACGGCCGGGAAAATGGCCTTGGAAGAACTGCTCGTTGCAGGAAACGGCCTTGACTGCATGGATCGCGTCATCCGCAGCAAGCGATATCACCCGGTCCACCAGCAGCAACGGGTAGCGGTGCGGCAGATATTCCAGGATCCGGCGGTGGTCGAACACGTCCGTTACGTCGCTTTTTCCTGCTGCGTCTTCGCCTTGCATCGTCATCTTGCCTCCACCGGGTATCAGCGACCCGGAGCGGCGGCATTGCCCTGCGGCTGTTGCGGCTGCGGCTGACCCTGCGCGGCGAGCGCCTCGCGCTGCGCCCGCGGCATCCAGCCTGCGGGCGGCACAAGCTGCGCCTGCGGGATAAGGCGGTCAAGCTCAGTCAGGATGTCCTGATTGAGATTATACGCGTTGTCTGCGGCCAGCACTGAATCGGGTGTGAGGATCAGCGTGATCTTCTTGCGTCCCTGTGCGGCCTGCAAGGCCTGCGGCAATTTTTCGCTGATCTGTTCCAGCACATAAGCGCGTGACATGCTCACCGGGCCCAGAAGCTGCTGCAACTCGGCCTGTCCGCGCTGCTCCAGCTGCTGGATCTGCCCGGCCTGCTGCTGGAGCGACTGTTGATTGGGCGAAGCTGCCTGGCTGTCTGTCTGGATGCGGGTATAAAGCGGCTGAAGCTGGGCGGCCAACGCTTGTCGGCGCTGTTCGGCCTGGTCGATCTGCGCCTTGTAAGTGGTCTGCCGTTGCGTTTCAGCGAGCTTGTAGGCGGCCGAATTGACGACGATCGCGTCGGGATTGGCAACCGCGATCCCCGGCACGATTTGCGCGGTAGCGGGCGTCGCCACCAGCAATGCGGCAGGTGCGGTGCCGGCGATCAGTGCCGCTGCGGCGGCTTTCATCATCATGTTCATCAAAATTGCGTCCCTACGTTGAATGAAAAGGCTTTGGGGTCGTCACCGTCTTCCTTCAGCAGCGCTTTGGAAATGTCGATTCGCAGCGGTCCGAATGGCGAGTTCCAGTTGACGCCGATGCCGACCGCGACACGCGGCTTGGGTGTATCACCCAGATATTGCTCCACAAACGGGCCGACGACCAGCGCGTTCGGCGTCTTGCCGTCAGGCGCGGTCGCCTGATCGGTGTAGATGATCGAGGGAAGGGGCTTACCTTCTGCATCGACCCGTTGCGCATACAAGGGGGTCGTTATACTCTGCGTCAGCGGGTCGGTAAGCGCAAAGACGGCACCTGCATCCACGAACAGCGAGGGACGCAACCCCAGCTCACGCGCACCCGATCCCAGCGGGATCTCCAGTTCGGCACGGGTCAGATAATAAGCCTTGCCGCCCAACGCATCGTCGGTCCAGCGGTCGCGATCGTCGCTTACCGTTTCGAAGATGCCATCGTCATCAGTATCCAGCAATGGCTTGCGGATGACCCGCGGACCCACACCGCGGATGTCGAAGCCGCGCATCTGCGGATTGCCCAGGAAGAACCGGTCGGTGAGCCGGATGTCGTCAACGAACGCGCCGCCCCGACTTTCCAGCGCGTGGATATATCCGCCTTCACCCTGTACCGAGAAAACGAAGCCGCTGCCCATACCCCAATACTTGGCGCCGTTGAGCCGCCCACGCAGGTATTTCACCGATCCACCAAGCCCGGCAAAATCGCCGCTTACGGTGACGCGTTCGCCCTTGCTTGGCCGCAACCGGTTGTTGAGCGTATCGTACACCAGCGAGGCACCGACCAGCGAACTCGTGCGATTGCCAAGTGCGTCACACAGATAGCGGCCGGCAAGCAGCGGTTCGCAAGTGCGGATGCCGTCATTGTCGAAATCGGCGAAATACTGGTCCCCCAGTGTCACATCCTCGACCTGCAGTGTGTACCGGCCGATGATCGTCATGTATTCGCTAAGCGGTGTTCCTGCGCGCAGGGAAAAACCTGTGGTGGTGTTTTCGTAAGTCGTGTTGCGGTCGTTGTTAAAATAGTTGAAGCTGTTATAGTCACGCCGGTAAATATCGGCTCCGAACGAAACATTACTGTCGAACACATAAGGTTCGGTAAAACTGATCTGTGCTGATTTGGTGTATCGCGAATAGTTGAGCGACAGCCCGACTGTCTGGCCGCGACCGCGGAAATTGCGCTGCTGGATGGAGCCTTGCAGGATGAAGCTTTCCAGACTTGAAAACCCTGCCGACAATTGCAGTTCGCCGGTGGGCTTTTCCTCGACATTGGCAGCCAGCACGATGCGGTCAGGCGTGCTGCCCGGGCTTTGCTGGATCTCGAAGTTTTCCTGAAAGTAACCGAGCGAATTGATGCGGGCAGTGGACCGGCGCACCTGCAGGGAATTGAACGCATCGCCTTCAGCCAGCCGGAATTCGCGGCGGATCACCTTGTCCTGCGTCAGCGTGTTGCCGTTGATGTCGATCCGTTCGACATAGACGCGCGGCGCCTCGGCAATCTGAAACGTGACGCCCATGGTGAGGTCGTCCTTGTTGCGGGTGTACTGCGGCTGCACATCGCCAAATGCATAGCCGAATGCACCAATGGTCTCGGCCAGCCGCTCGATCGTGTCCTCGACAAGCTTGGCATCATACCAGTCGCCTTCATCCATCGGCAGAGTTGCGGTCAGCGCCGTGTCGTCGAAGTCACGGATCTGACTGTCGACCTTGACGTCGCCGAACTTGTAGCGTTCGCCCTCTTCGACGACATAGGTGATGATGAAATCGCGCTTGTCGGGCGTAAGCTCGGCCACGGCGGAAATCACGCGGAAGTCAGCATAGCCCTGCGTCAGATAGAACTGGCGCAGCTTCTGCTGATCGAACGCCAGCTTGTCGGGATCATAGCTGGTGTTGCCGGAAATGAACGAAAAGGTGCTTGTCTGCTTGGTCAGCATCTCACCGCGCAGCGTACCGTCAGAAAACTTCTCGTTGCCGATGACGTTGATCTGGCGGACCTTGGACTTGGGACCTTCCTTGATCTCGAACACGATATCGACGCGGTTCTGGTCAAGCTGCACCGACTGCGGTTCGACCGTGGCAGCAAATCGACCCTGCCGCTTATAGAGTTCTATGATGCGGGCAACATCGGCACGCACTTTCGAGCGGGTATAGATCTGACGCGGAGCAAGCCGGATTTCAGGCAAGATCTTGTCGTCCTTCAGCCGCTTGTTGCCTTCCAGCACGATGCGGTTGATGACCGGATTTTCCTGAACCTGAATGACGACACGGCCATCGTCCTGGCCGATCCTGACGTCGGCGAACAATTCGGTGGCGTACAGATCCTTCAGCGCAGCGTCGGCCTTTGCCTGCGTGTAAGTGTCACCAGGCGCAAGCTTGATATAGGACAGTATCGTCTGCGCCTCCAGCCGCTGTGCCCCGGCCACGCTAACGCTTCGTATCGTCGGACCCTGCTCCGCCATGGTAGCAGAAGCCGGTACAGGTGCTGTTTGCGGAAGGTCTGCAGCCTGCGCTACGGCCGGGTCCTGCGTCGCGGGCGACTGCAACGGTGCAGTCTCCTGCGCATCCGCAGGCGCTGCCCAGACAGGCACGGACAGGGCAGTGCCCGCCAGCAAGGCGAGTGCCAGCCGATTTCTCGGACCGGCCGCCGCCGTCATGCTGGCAGGCTTGTCAAAGGCCTGTAAACCTTGGTTCCGACTTGCTGTCACTGTATATCCCGTCGTCTGTCTGTTTACCCGGAGAGGCCGGCCCGGCCCCTACCGCGGTTTACCCGTCCGGCACCGGTCGCTGCCCCGTCCCTGATCGCCGCCCCATCCGCGAGAGGCGTTCCTGCCGCATGTGTGCCGCAGGAGCAAGCGTCCCGCTTGCGCAGCCTGACAAAGGAAGCTGGCGTTGCTTGAAAATGCTGCTTGCTTCGCATCATCAACTCCCGAACAGATCGAGGGAGGCAAGGTCGATAAAGGTCACGAAAACCATCAGCGCCAGCACCAGCGCCATGCCTGTGCGAAACGCCCATTCCTGCCCACGTGCTGAAACAGGCTTGCGCCGTATCGCTTCTGCCGCATAGAAAGCCAGATGCCCTCCGTCGAGGACCGGGATCGGCAGCAGGTTTATAAAAGCCAGATTGATCGAGATAAGCGCTACAAATCCGATGAAGGCGCGCCATCCGGACACCAGCTGTTCGCCCGAGAATTTGGCGATCTTGATCGGACCGCCAAGTTCATCGACTGATCTGCGACCCGACAAGATCTGCCACAGACCGACCAGGGACAGCTTCATGATCTTGGCGGTTTCGCGGGTCCCGGCGCCCAGCGCCTCGATCGGGCCTACCGGCTGCAGTTCCCCTGCCGTCGCAAATACGCCAATCTGCCCCATGCGGAAGCGATTGCCGAACCGGTCCTCCTCTTCGTGAACCCCGATCACCATCTGGGTGTCGAACTGGCTGCCGTCTCGCTCGACGGTCAAATCGAGATTTTCACCCGGATAAGGCAAGACCTTGTCGCGCAACTCCTGGAAACCGTCGATCGAACTGCCTTCGACGGCTATAATGCGGTCGCCTGGCTGAAGCCCGGCCTGCGCTGCGGGTGAACCGGCCACAAAGCCGCCGATTACCGGCTCTGTTACAACCTTGCCATACGCAAAGGTGAACCCGGCAATGATCAGGATCGCAACCAGCAGGTTGGTGACTGGCCCTGCCGCAACAATCAGCGCACGCTGGCCCAGAGTGCGCGCCTGGAAGGTCCGGTCACGCTCCTGCGGCGGCAAATCCAGCCACTCCTGTGTCGGCTGGCTGGCCGGGTTCATGTCTCCGGCAAACTGCACATAACCGCCAAGCGGCAAAGCGGACAATTTCCAGCGCGTGCCATGCCGGTCGGTAAACCCTGCAAGCTCCTTGCCAAAGCCGATCGAGAACGCCTCGGCCTTGACGCCGAACCAGCGACCAACCAGGTAGTGGCCAAGTTCATGCACCACCACCAGCGGGCCGAGCACCAGAGCAAAACCGATGATCGCGGTAAAGATGTTGGCGTTTTCGAACATCACGCGTCCTGCAGCATTCCTGACGCCCTGACGCGGGTTTCAGCGTCAATCGCAATGACCTCGTCGAGGCTGGCGACCGCCGGAACATGAGAGCAGGTGTCGAGCATCTGCTCCACCATTGCCGCGATCTTTGTGAACCCGATCTGACCGGCAAGAAAAGCCGCGACCGCAATTTCGTTGGTGGCATTCAGCATCGCGGGCGCGGAGCCACCTCGGGCGCAGGCCTCCCGTGCAAGCCGGGTTGCGGGAAACAGCGCCTCATCGGGTGTACGAAATTCAAGTTTCCCGATGGCGGCAAGATCGAGCGGTTCACACGGCGTCGTCATGCGTAGCGGCCAGGCAAGCGCCGAGGCGATCGGGACACGCATGTCCGAAGGGCCAAGCTGGGCGAGCGTCGAACCATCGGTGTATTCCACCATGGAATGCACCACCGACTGCGGATGAACAATGATCCGCAGCCGATCCAGCCCGACGGGGAAAAGATGGAAGGCCTCGATCAGCTCGAGCCCCTTGTTCATCATGGTGGCAGAATCCACGCTGATCTTGGCACCCATATCCCAGTTGGGGTGCGCGACTGCTTGTGCAGGCGTTGCTGCCATTATCTGCTCGCGCGTGGCATCGCGAAACGGGCCGCCACTGGCCGTCAGCGTGATGGTGCGCACTTCCGACAGGCGATTGCCCTGAAGGCACTGGAAAATTGCATTGTGCTCCGAATCGACCGGAAGCAGCGTTGCGCCATGCCGGGCGACAGCTGCCATCATCACCGAGCCTGCGGATACCAGCGCCTCCTTGTTGGCAAGCGCGATCGTCTCTCCCTGCTCGATTGCGGCCATGGTAGGGGCCAGCCCGGCACAACCTACGATGGCTGCCATCGTCAAATCGGCACCGCTTGCCGCAGCCTCGATCATGGCCTGCTCTCCAGCGGCGGCCTTGACCTTGCTGCCGGCAAGCGCGCTTCGCAGCGCAGGCAGACCTGCTTCATCGGCAACCACAGCGAGTTCGGCGCCGAACTCGAGCGCCAGCGTTGCAAGTTCCTCCGCCTGCGTATTTGCTGTCAGGGCAATTACCCGCCACTGCGCGCGATTGCGCCGCAGCAGGTCGAGCGTCGATGATCCCACCGACCCGGTAGCGCCAAGAATGCTGATGGAGCGGGGCGGTTCGTGCATCGTCATGCCTGCATCATCGTTGGATAGAGCACGCCGACAATCAACAGCACGGGCAGCAGGCCATCAGTACGATCGAAGATGCCGCCGTGCCCGGGGATCAGTCGTGACGAATCCTTGACCAGAGCCCGGCGCTTCATCCAGCTTTCGAAGAAATCTCCGGCCTGCGCTGCTATTGCCAGCAACGCGCCCAGCATTGCGGCCACGCCGTAGGGTGCAAGAGACCCCTGCACTGACGCACCGCCGCCTGCTGGCGTGGTGACCGCCACATGAGCGGCAACCGCCGCACAGCACCACAGCGCCGCGCCGATCATGCCGCCCAACAGCCCTGCCCAGGTCTTCGACGGGCTGATCCGGGGCGCGATCTTGGGTCCGCCGATGGTGCGACCGGCAAGATACGCGCAGGTGTCGGTCATGACTGCAACGCCAAGCGCAAAGACGAAAACCGCAGCAGGCATGGTCACGGCCATGACTGCAGCTGCGCCGATGTAAAGCGCGCCGCCTGCAAGCCAGGCAAGCGCGTGTCCGGTGCTGACTGGCCAGCGCCGGACAAGCCGCGCCCATTCCCAAAAGGTCGCTGCTGCAACGATGAGGACAAGCGCATCAAGAATCCAGCCGCCGCGCCACAGCGCAAAGCCGGCAATGGCAAGCATGAGGACCGCGCTGGTCAGCCGCACCGGCAGGTCGGTATTGCGTGCACCCTGCGCGCGGACCTTTGACCGCACCGGATCAGCGTCCGCCATAACGTCGTTCCCGGCTGGCGAACTGGTCCATGGCCGCTTGCAGATGCTGCATCGTGAAATCGGGCCACAAGACGTCGAGGAAACACAATTCGGCGTAAGCCGCCTGCCACAGCAGGAAATTGGACAGGCGCACCTCACCCGAGGTACGGATCAAGAGGTCAAGCGGCGGCATGTCGGCTGTGTCAAGATGGCGGGCAATGCTGGCCTGCGTAACCTCTCCTTCCGCCGCTGCCGCACGCGCCGCGCGGGCAATTTCCTGCTGCGCGCCATAGTTGAGCGCGATCGCAAGCGTGGTGCCCGTGTTGCGACAGGTGCGATCAACGGCATCTTCTACGAGAGTGACAGCTTCTGAATCGAAGGCATGATAGTCACCCAGCACCTTTAGCCGAACGCCATCCGCGGCAAGTTCATCAAGATCGGCACGAATGAAATGCTTCAGGAGCGTAGTAAGATCGGAAATCTCATCCTGGGGACGACGCCAGTTTTCCGATGAAAAGGCAAAGAGCGTCAATGCCTCCAACCTGGTCTGCCTCACCCCACGCAGCAAGGCACGCACCGCATCCACTCCCCGCTTGTGACCAATCGCGCGCGGCAAGTGACGCCGCCGGGCCCAGCGCCCGTTGCCATCCATGATGATGGCAACGTGCCGCGGATGACTGCCCGCGCCTGGCCCGGCCAGCGCAGCAGACGCCGCAGCGGGAAAAGGCGCAGCCGCGCTCACTGGCTCATGATTTCCTTTTCCTTGGCAGCAGCGGCGGTATCGACATTGGCAATATGAGCATCGGTCAGCTTCTGGACTTCCTCTTCAAGCCGCTTGCGCTCGTCTTCGGAAATCTCTTTCTTCTTCTCGTCGGTTTTCAGCATTTCCATACCGTCGCGCCGCACGTTGCGAATGGCCACCTTGGCTTTCTCCGCATATTGCCCGGCCAGCTTGGCAAGGTCGCGGCGACGCTCTTCGGTAAGGTCGGGGATCGGCAGCCGGATGTTCTGCCCGTCTATCATCGGGTTGAGACCCAGCCCGGCTGACCGGATCGCCTTTTCGACCGGCGTCATGTTGGATCGGTCCCAGACCTGCACACTGAGCATGCGCGGATCCGGTGCGGAAACTGTCGCCACCTGGTTGAGCGGCATGTTGGCTCCGTAAACCTCCACGACAATCGGGTCGAGCAGGCTGGTGTTGGCACGCCCGGTACGCAGACTTGCAAGATCGCCGCGCAGCGATTCGTTGGCACCGTCCATGCGGCGCTCCAGATCAGCCTTGTCATACTTGGCCATCTTTAATTCCTCTCAGCCTGTTCGTTGATCTGTGGTGTCGCAAACGACCGTCTGGACACCGTTGCCTTCAAGGACACGGGCCAGATTGCCCTCCTCGCGGATGGAAAAGACGATGATGGGAATGCTGTTGTCGCGGCACAAGGCAACTGCAGAAGCGTCCATCACTTTCAGATTTTCGGCAAGAACAGTGTCGTAATCGACCACATCGTAGCGTTTGGCATTGCTGTCATGCTTGGGATCGGCATCGTACACGCCATCCACGCTTGTTCCTTTGAACAGCGCATCGCATTTCATTTCGGCAGCTCGCAACGCGGCCCCGGAATCGGTCGTAAAATAGGGGCTGCCAACGCCAGCGGCAAAAATGACGATGCGCCCCTTGGCAAGGTGGCGTTCCGCCCGGCGGCGGATCACCGGCTCGCATACGGTGTCCATCTGCACCGCGGATTGCACGCGTGTTGCAACGCCGAGCTTTTCGAGACTGCTCTGCATCGCCAGCGCATTCATGACGGTTGCCAGCATACCCATGTAATCCGCCTGCGCCCGGTCCATGCCACTGGCCGCACCGGCCATGCCACGAAAAATATTGCCACCGCCGATCACCAGGCAAATTTCAAGCCCGGTCTGCTTGACTGCGACAACCTCGGCGGCAAGCCGATCGACATAGGCGGTATCAATGCCGAACTGCTGTTCCCCCATGAGGACTTCGCCGGACAGTTTCAGCAAAATGCGTTTGAATTGGGGCAAGGCCATGGGCGAGAACGTTCCGCAAACGGAGAAAGTGCGCTCCTTAGCCGCCCTGCGAGCCGGGCGCAAAGAGAAAGCCCGCGCCAGGCGAACCTGTGCCGTTAACGGAGCTGATGCGGCAAAGCGACGCTACCAGCTACAGCATCAGACGCAAACGGCCGCCGGCCTCGATCGAGACTGGCGGCCGTTCCGCTAGAATACAGCGTTGATCAGCCAGCGGCAGCGGCGGCAACCTCTGCGGCAAAATCGCTTTCCTGCCGTTCGATACCTTCGCCAAGCTGGAAGCGAACGAAATCCTTCAGCACGATTTTTGTACCAGCGTCCTTGCCTGCCTGCTCCACGATCTGCGAAACCGGCGTCTTGTTGTCCATCACGAAAATCTGGCTGAGCAGCGCATTTTCCTTGGCGAACTTGTTTATCGCGCCTTCGACCATCTTTTCCTGCACGTTTTCCGGCTTGCCACTTTCGGCAGCCTTGTCCCGTGCGATACCACGCTCCCGCTCGATCAGGTTGGCGTCAAGATCCTCAGCGGTGAGCGCCTGCGGAAAAGCTGCTGCGATATGCATTGCAAGCTGCTTGCCCAATTGCTCGAGGACAGCGGCGCCCGCGTCGCTTTCCAATGCAACAAGCACGCCAATCTTGCCGAGATTCGGCGCGACGGCATTGTGCATGTATGGAACCACCAGGCCGCTTGACACCGAAACGCTTTTGATGCGGCGAATCGACTGATTCTCGCCGATCGTGGCGACATTGTTCGTCAGCTTTTCGGCAATGGTGCCGCCGCCCGGGTAATCCGCCGCTTTCAGCGTCTCGACGTCATCGCTGCCAGCGGCAAGCGCCTGCTGTGTGACGTTGCGAACAAATTCCTGGAACTGGTCGTTCTTGGCAACGAAATCGGTTTCCGAATTCACCTCGACAGCAACGCCGCGAGCGCCTTCGACAGCGACGCCGACAAGCCCTTCAGCTGCAGTGCGGCTCGATTTCTTCTGCGCTGCTGCAAGACCCTTGGCCCGCAGGAAATCGACGGCAGCCTCGATGTCGCCACCTGTCTCCTCAAGCGCCTTCTTGCAATCCATCATGCCCGCGCCGGTCTTTTCGCGCAGGTTCTTCACGTCAGCGGCGGTATAGGCCATTGCGTCGTACCCTCTTACATAAATAAAGCTCCGCCGTAACGTGTTTCCACATCCGGCGGAGTTGATTGTTAGTCCAGAACCGTCCGCGTCAGGCGACTGCTTCTTCCGCCACCGGCACGTCCATGGCACCGATGTCGGCACCGGAATCGGCAATACCCTTGGCGTTACCCTTGGTCGCGGCCTGCGCAATTGCATCGCAGTACAGCCGGACGGCACGGCTGGCATCGTCGTTGGCCGGTACGGGAAAGGCAATGCCGGACGGATCGACATTGGTGTCGAGCACTGCCACCACGGGAATGCCAAGCACATTGGCTTCCTTGATCGCCAGTTCCTCGACATTGGCGTCGATCACGAACATCACGTCGGGAATGCCGCCCATGTCACGGATGCCGCCCAGCGACATCTCGAGCTTGTCCCGCTTGCGCGTCAGATCGAGAATTTCCTTCTTCGTCAGACCGGAAGTATCGCCCGACAGCTGATCCTCAATGGTCTTCAGTTTCTTGATCGACTTGGAGATCGTCTGCCAATTGGTAAGCATACCGCCCAGCCAGCGATGGTTGACGAAATACTGCCCACTGGCCAGCGCAGCCTCCCGGATGGGGTCCTGCGCCTGTCGCTTGGTGCCGACAAACAGCACCTTGCCGCCGGCCTGCACGGTGGACGATACAAAATCGAGAGCGCGCTGCATCAACGGCACCGTCTGCGACAGGTCGATGATGTGAATGCCATTGCGTGAGCCGAAGATATACGGCTTCATCCGCGGGTTCCAGCGGTGGGTCTGGTGGCCGAAATGGGCTCCGGCCTCGATCAATTGCTGCATGCTGACGCCAGTGGACGCCATAGGTAATTCCTTTCCGGTTGAGCCTCTGGAAGACGGGAACCGGGAACAGCAAGTTCACGGCACCGGCATGTTTGCCTTCCATGTGGAGTTATCCGCAAGCCAATGCGCCGGTCATGATGGCTGACGCAAAGATTGCAGACACGCGGCGCTTAACAGCACGGCGTGCAAAATGGAACCAAAAAACGGTCTCGGCTAAGCGCGCGCGCCACGATCCGATGCGTTCAACTGCGCCTGCTTGACCTTGCGATAGCGGATAAAGCCGTAGGGTAGGAGCGCAAGATAGATTGCACACACCGCGACCAGGGTGAACCACGGTTCAAGCAGTGCAGCAGCGCTCATGATGCCCAGCAGCGCAATCAGTTCGATGCGAATGGAGCGGCGCGGCTTGAGCGCGGCCCAACTGAGAGTAGCAAGGTTCGAAATCATGAGAAACGCTATCGCCACGATCCACAAGGCAACCAGGACCGGTTCGCGAAACAGCGGTTCGCCAAATGCCATCCACAGATACAGCGGGAGAAACGCCAGGCCTGCCCCGACAGGCGCTGGAACACCGGTCAGAAATCCGGCCGATTTGTGCGGCTGCTCCTCTTCGTCGATCTGGGCATTGAAACGGGCAAGGCGCAGCATGCAGCACAACGCCAGTGCGAGCGCGGCAAACCAGCCGATCCGCGGCAGATCCTGCAACGACCACAAGAAGATGATGAGCGCAGGCGCGACTCCGAAGGACAGCGAATCGGCAAGACTGTCGAGCTCTGCTCCAAAGCGGCTCTGCGCCTTGAGCAGCCGGGCAATGCGCCCATCGATGCCGTCCAGCAGCCCGGCCAGGACAACAGCAAGCACAGCCTGCCCCCATGCGCCATCTGTTGCAAAGCGGATGCCGGTCAGGCCGAAGCACAATGCAGCAGCGGTAATCGCGTTGGGCACGATTGCCCGCACTGACAATCCGCGGCTGCGGCGCGATGGCACCGCGCGTTCCCCCTGGCTGATCCTTGGACCGACATCGCCGGCTTCTGCCTGACGGAGCTCGTGGTCATGATCGTTCATAACGCATATCCTTCGATCAAAGATGCCTCGCCAAGCCTTGCAAGCACCGTTTCTCCAGCGATGGTCCTTTGTCCCAGCACCACGCATGGTTCGGTTCCGTGCGGCAGGAAAACATCGACCCTGCTGCCGAAACGGATGAGGCCGATCCGCTGCCCTGCCCCAACCTGATCGCCGGGTTTGACGAACGGCACGATGCGCCTGGCGACGACACCTGCGATCTGGGTGAGGCCGACCTGCACGCCATCGCTGCGTTCGATCAGGGTATGCTGCCGCTCGTTGTCCTCGCTTGCCTTGTCGAGTTCGGCGTTGACGAACTTGCCAGGAATGTAGGCAATGCGCCGGACCATCCCCGCAATCGGGCTGCGGTTGATATGCATGTCGAACACGCTCATGAAAATGGAGATGCGGGTGACCGGTTCCCCGATAACCGTCCTCATTTGCGCTGCGTCATCCACCAGCAGCTCCAGCGGCAGGGACGTTGTCGCGATGCAGGTGATCATTCCGTCAGCCGGAGCGATGACAAGGCTATCGTCCTGAGGAACCACCCGCGCAGGATCGCGGAAGAACGCCAGCACCCACACAGTGACAGCAGCCATCGGCCAGGCCAAGGTTTCCCATGCCATATAGGCAAAGAACAGGGTCAATCCGGCGGCGATCACCGCGTATTTGCGACCTTCGGGGTGGACCTGCGGCCAGTGCCACCGGGCATCGCCCCGCCCGCGATTGTCGAGAACTTCTCCTGCCATGGTATCAGCACCTAGGCCATCGGACGAAAGGCGGCAAGCAACTGGCCGTTGCGCGGTGACATTCGCCAGACCGGCAGCGCGTGACCGACAACGAAGCAACGCCCCTAGTGTCGATGTCGGCACCGACAACGACATGTCGCCGCTGATCATCTTGTTAAAACCACATGCGACAACGCGTCATTGCGGGATGACGCGGGTATTCAGCCCCTTGGAACAGTGTCGGTGACCATCACATAGGCACCGGCACATACGCCGGTTTTCATTCCTTCCTGCCGCAGCCTGCAAAGCAACCCTAATCCGAAGAACGACTGGAAGTGCGCAAGATTGACAGGCGGACAATCATCCCGGCATCATCGTTGCACGCGCGGATGGAAGGGCAGAGCTGCCATGGGCCTGCGGCATACAGTCCACAACGGGTAAATTTGCACCGCGATCACAGCGCGGCAGAGCTAGCCGCCTGTTGCGACGCCCACAAAACACCGTGCGGGACTGGCAGGTAACAGGACCTGAGCCAGTCAGCACGGACTGCCTCTTCCTGTTTGGCGAAGCAACCGTTCTCGCATCTTTGGCAAAGCGCAACGCCAGTCGCAAACGTCCATGTGCGCCTGCAACGATCTGGTGTTTCAGATGCCGCCAGCCGCGCGCGCCAGCCAAGAACATGGTCGATGCGACGTTTCAGGATGCCACCACAGTCGACCTTGGCGCCGATCGTGACGTGTGCGGCACGCTGATGCACCGCCGCGCCCGATTGGCCGCTATCGCCGCGATCGTGCCCCATCTTGGACGTCTGAATAAGCGGGCAGGCCGACGCACATGTGAGCGCACCGCCTCCTCCCCAAATTGTGACGGTCGAAGGGACGGACCAAAATACCCGGGGCGGTATTTCTGTGCAACGGCAGCGCCAGGAGGCGTTCCCATAATTGATCTGTGGTGGTTACCGAAGGCGCAGATGCGCCGGATGGAGCCGTGTTTTTTTGCTTTCACGCGGAGTGCCGCGGGTAAATGATCGCCGGTTATCAGCGGGATTATCCTTGTGATCCGCAACGGCCTGCGCTGGCGCGATGCACCCGTCGATCACGGCCCGCCCAGGACGATCTATTACCGGTTTGTCCGCTGGAGCCGCATGGGCGTGTGCAACAAGATTTTCGCAGGCTCGGCGGTTCAAGGACGCCAAGCCGATCAGTTGATGATTGGTCCCACTTGTCCGAAGGCGCATCGCACGGCGGCCCGTCGCTTGAAAAAGAGGTTGTTCCCAGACGTACTGGACGCACCATAGACGCATTGAGCTCAAAGCTTCACGCGATGTGCGATGGCGCGGGGCGGCCGCTGATCCTAGGGCAGATGAGCGATTGCAAGGGCGCGGCATCACCGCATGCATCCCTTCAAAAGCCATCCGCAAAATTCCCATTCCTCATGACCGCGCACTCTATTGCCAGCGCCACAATGTCGAAGATGTGTTTGGCAGGATCAAAGACCGGCGTTGCATCCACACCCGCTGTGATCGGTGCGCCTACACGGCCTTTTGGGCCATCTGCATCGCCGCAATCGTCACCTTCTGGATCACTTAAATGAGTCCTGAGCCTGGTGGCCGGTTCGAAGTTGAAAGAACAGCTTGTCGCCTACAGCGTCGATGCGACAAAGATCCAAGTGACCGCTACGCCAAGCAGACGCCATCTATACCACTGCCCCGCCCAGTTTTTGCAAAAACGCTCCTCCGACATTCTTCCATAAGCTGTACTTCGATCCGCGTCTGTCGAGCTGGTACAATACAGGTCCGGACTCGTTCCGCTGGTTCGCAAGCAAAGCCGGGCAGAGAAACAACCTGATCTTCATGCCACATGGCATGTTGTTCCGAAAAGCCATACACACTTTGTCCGAACACAAGATCGGCAGAGTGTGAGCCGAAATCCCTGAGGAAACGCGCGAGGCTTCAAACATGCTGATCGACGTTGACGGACCGCGCCGCTTTGATATGTCTTCCTCCTTGGAGCAGACGGTGACCTCGGCGAAGCATCAAGTCAGATCCACGGGTTCCTCGTGCGCTCGCGGGTCGTGTTCCTGCTAGCCTCCAGGAGCGCTCTCGGCTCGCAAGGAGAGGCGGCGCTGCCCTTCCTCCGAATAGGGAAGAGGGAAGAACATCTATTCGACGTAGTATCCGCACTCGCCAACCGGGCCGCGATCGGCAAGCGCTGTTGCGCCGAGCAGGTGCAACTGGTCGCCCACACCTTTGCCTTGTCCGACACGCCAGCAGCGGAGCGGGCGGCCAACGCGATCGCTGCCGCGGTCGCACAGCGAAACGGCGGGTTGCAATGCGGATAGCATACGTGATCAACTCCATGGAGGGGGGTGGAGCGCAAACCTCTCTTCCCAAGATCGTCTGCGCGCTCGAGAAGGCCGGAGCACATGTGCGTGTTCTGGCACTCACCCGGCGCAACGGGCTTGCCATAGAGAGATTGAGGACGAACGGCATCGAAGCGGTTGTGCGCGATGGCGGCGAGAAGGACCACCTCACCGCCTACCGCTGGATCCACGATCAGGCGCGTGAATGGGCTGCAGATGTGATCTGGACCTCTTTGACCCGCTCCACTCTCCTTGGGCAGATTGCGGGCAAAACGCTTGGCATTCCCGTTGTGTCCTGGCAGCACAATGCGTTTCTCAAGCCCTGGAACGAACGGCTGCTGCGCTGGCGTGCCGATGCTTCGCACATCTGGGTGGCGGACAGTTTGCAGGTGGCCGTATTGACCAAGGACCGCCTGGGCGTTGCGAAAGAATGCCTCATCACCTGGCCCATCTTCGCCGCCGAACCGTGTGCTCTCAAGGCGCGGCCCTGGAAGCCGGGAGAAACCCTGCAGGTCGGCAGCCTCGGAAGGCTCCACCCGAACAAGGGTTACGACATCCTTATCGACGCGCTTGCCATGATGCACGCCGAGCGCCTGACGCCGAGTACGCCCTTCCGAATTGTGATCGGAGGCACCGGCGCAGACGAGGCTGCACTGCGCGCCCGCGCCTTGAACAAGGGAGTGGAAAGGATCTACTTCACAGGGTTTGAAAACGATACCGCAGGGTTTCTGGCAAACCTTCATCTTTACTTGCAACCGTCACGCCGTGAAGGCTTCTGCATCGCCGCGCATGAAGCGATGCAGGCGGGCTTGCCGGTCATCGTGTCCCGCACCGGAGAGATGCCGTTGACCGTCGACAATCCTGCCATTGGACGTGTGGTGGAAGTTGCCGATCCGAAGTCGCTGGCTACCGCGCTGAGCCAATTGCTGAGTGCCCCCCAGGAACTCGCTGGCATGGGACAGGCAGCACGAGAGCGGGTGCTGGAGAGGTTCTCGCAAACTTGGTTTGATTCTGTGGGGGCGACAAGTGTTCGGCGCCTTGAAGACCTTCTCAGTCAACGTTGAGCACGCGCCACCCGCGCGCTGCCGCCGGTGCCCGCTTGCCGTAGTATTCAATGCGCAAGGAACTTTATGCCTTAAAATAAACATGAGCAAGATCTTGGCTGGATCGGTAGAAGAGCACTCTACGCAGCGTTTAGGCAAGTAAGCGGCTGTCCCGACGCGGCAAGCAAAAGGTTTAATTTGACGGCTGGTATCAGAGACTCACGAGCGAAAGCCCATAGATCAGCTCAGGACCTATTGGCATAGCGCGGTAGCCATGTGCAGGTGGCGGCAAGGCAGAGGAAGCCATGAAACGAGACGGCAATCTTGTCGTAGCGGGCGCGATGCGGCGCAATTGCCCGCAAGCATTGCACAGCCGCTCGACATGGTTCCGATCGCGGTTAGCGCCGATATTCGTATGAAGCTGGATCACGGCGGTTGGCCTCGGGGATGACCGGGAGGATGTTGTGCAGCAGCAGTGTTTCGCGGACGGCGTCGCTGTCGTATCCCTTATCGGCGAGCAGCGCCTTGAGAGGGTTCACCGGCAAATCAAGCAACTGGGGCACAGCACGACACCAGGACACCTCGTCGCCGGTCAGGCCGAAGCCAGGAGGGCGTCCCTGACGGTGTTCTGCGCACGCCTGCGGCTCCACCGCGGGCCTAAGTGCGCATTGGGATCTTGCTCGTAAGGCCGCCGCAGCTTTGGCCAGAGCCTTCCTTGCAGCCCCCGTTTAGCGCCCGCTACTGCAAGAATGGCCGCATTCTCGGTGTGATATTGGCGGGCAGCCACGCGGAACGTCACCCTGGCCGCAGCTTCGTCCTTTTTCTCGGCCAGAACGTCGCGCTTTCCAACCTTGATCGCGTTGCGCAGTTCGTCCGCTTTAGCGCGCGCTTGTGCCAGCGAGACGATCTTGGCGCTACCCAGCCTCACAGTTTGGCGCTTTCCGTCACACTGGATCCGCACAAGCCCTTGCGCACTGCCTGCTCCGCCGTCACGGTTCGCCCGCACTTTAAGAAACAAACCGTCACCGTCCTGATAGGTGCCGGGTTTCAAGAGATTTGCCCTGACTGCCAGCGCCGTAAGCTTGCCCATTGCGTTCCCCCACACTTTCCGACCCCATTTTGAGAGGCCAATGTGTGGGGGAAAGCCGATTTACCCCCACACTTCCCCCACACTTTGCTCCGGCTGTATGCGAACGACACCGGACGCAGGGGGACGATTCGCTAAGATTTTCGGGACTTCCACGATCTTTTGCGGATGCTGGCGAATAAGAAGTTGGTGGACAGGGCTGGATTCGAACCAGCGTACGCTCTCGCGGGCAGATTTACAGTCTGCTGCCATTAACCACTCGGCCACCTGTCCACACAGGGCGATGCTGCAAAGCAAAAGGCTTCGCGGCGGAACCAGGGAATCCGATTACCCTCTGGCCGTGCCGCGCTCCTTTGGCGAAGCGGTGCTTGCCTGTCAACAGGCAGGCTGGCAGGAGCGTTGCGCAGACACAGGGATTGAACAGGAACATGGCAAAAAAGGACCAGCGGGCGTTGCGCGGTCGCGCAGGGCGGATGCAGGGCGGCCGCGGGAGCGGTCGTTCAGGCGCGGCACCGGTGCGTCTGTGGGGACAGCATGCCGTTGCCGCCGCGCTTGCCAATCCGGACCGCGACATCATCAAGATCTGGGGCACGCGCGAAGCGATCGATGGCTTGCTTGCAAACGATGATCTATCGATGCCGGCGCAAACGGGCATTGCCTATGCTCAAAGCGCGGACCTAGGGAGGATGGTCGCCCGCGACGCACCGCACCAGGGCCTGGTGCTCGAATGCGCGCCGCTGCCCGACAGGTTTGTCGCCGATGTAGCGGCGGGCGAGGCCAACGCACCGGTCGTCGTGCTCGACCACGTGACTGATCCGCACAATGTGGGTGCGATCATGCGATCCGCCGCAGCGTTCGGCGCTGCCTGTCTGGTGACGCAGGACCGGCATGCGCCAAGTGAGACAGGAGTATTGGCGAAAGCAGCTTCAGGCGCGCTGGAAACACTGCCGTGGGTGCGCGTGGTCAATCTTGCAAGAACACTCGATGAATTGGCCGACGCCGGATACTGGCGCATCGGGCTTGACGGCGATGGCGAGACGAACCTTTCAAAGGCACTGCCCAGCGGCCCGGTTGCGCTGGTGTTGGGCGCGGAAGGTGACGGCTTGCGTTACAACATCGGTCAGCATTGCGACCAGATCGCGCGACTGCCGATTGCAACCGCGGTGGAAAGCCTCAACGTCTCCAACGCGGCGGCAATCGCGCTTTATGCCTGTGCCATGCGGCCACACATCAACATCTGACCGGACCGCTTGACTGGCCATGCGCCCGCATGGGCACATCCACGCGTGATGCGCCCATGTTCAAGACAGCGTAACCAGATAAGGCGCCATCATCGCGGACCGTTGCCGCTGGGGTCAGATCAATGTGCGGTGGCCGAAATGACGCCGGTGGCAGGGACGGGCTGACTGGCAAGATCATCAGCCTCGCTCCATTCGATGGGCCGCGTAGGCTCTGCTAGCGCCAGTTCCAGCACCGCATCCACGTGACTGACAGGAACGATGTTC
Organism: Croceicoccus esteveae; assembly: GCF_031846435.1. Taxonomy (NCBI): domain Bacteria; kingdom Pseudomonadati; phylum Pseudomonadota; class Alphaproteobacteria; order Sphingomonadales; family Erythrobacteraceae; genus Croceicoccus; species Croceicoccus esteveae. The sequence goes on along the minus strand of NZ_JAVRHS010000008.1, from coordinate 70,353 downwards.
AGCCGGTCAAGAATGTTTGCCGGGATCTCGACCAGATCCTTGCGGTTCTCCTCCGGAATGAGGACAGTGGTGATGCCGCCCCGCAGAGCCGCCAGCAGCTTTTCCTTCAGCCCGCCGATCGCCAGCACCCGCCCCCGCAGCGTAACCTCGCCGGTCATGGCGACATCGGCACGCACGGGGATACCGGTCAGCGTCGATACCAGCGATGTCACCATGCCGACACCGGCGCTGGGTCCATCCTTTGGCACCGCCCCTTCGGGCAGATGGATGTGGATATCCTTGCGCTGGAAGATGGACGGTTTGATGCCATAGGCAGGTGCGCGCGCCCTGACAAAGCTGAAAGCCGCCTGCACGCTTTCGTTCATGACTTCGCCAAGCTTGCCAGTCGTGCGTGCCTGTCCCTTACCAGGAACGGTCACGCTTTCGATAGTCAGCAACTCGCCGCCAACTTCGGTCCAGGCAAGACCGGTGACCGCACCGACCTGATTTTCCTCGTCGGATACACCGTGGCGATACTTGCGCACGCCCGCGAAGTCGCCAAGGTTCTCAGGTGTGATGGTGACGCTGGTTTCCTTGCCTTCCAGGATCCGCCGCAGGCTTTTGCGCGCCAGGCGGGCGATTTCCCGCTCCAGCGTGCGCACTCCTGCTTCCCGGGTGTAATAGCGGATAAGATCGCGCAGCGCCGCATTGGTCAGCGTGAACTCGCCTTCCTTCAGCCCGTGCTGCTCTACCTGCTTTTCGATGAGGTGACGCTCGGCGATTTCTACCTTTTCGTCTTCGGTGTAACCTTCAAGGCGAATGATCTCCATGCGGTCGAGCAGCGCCTGCGGCAGGTTGAGCGAATTGGCAGTGCACACGAACATCACGTCAGAAAGGTCGTAATCGACCTCCAGATAATGGTCCTGAAACCTGGAGTTCTGTTCAGGGTCCAGCACTTCCAGCAGCGCAGAGGCAGGGTCGCCCCGGAAATCCTGCCCCAGCTTGTCGATCTCGTCGAGCAGGAACAGCGGATTGGACGTGCCGGCCTTCTTCAGATTGGTGATTACCTTGCCCGGCAGGGAACCGATATAGGTGCGGCGATGCCCTCTGATCTCGGCTTCATCCCGCACCCCGCCCAGCGACTGGCGCACAAATTCCCGCCCCGTTGCACGCGCGATCGACCGGCCAAGCGACGTTTTGCCAACGCCTGGAGGTCCGACCAGACACAGGATCGGCCCCTTCAGCTTGTTGGTGCGCGCTTGTACGGCAAGGTATTCGACGATGCGATCCTTTACCTTTTCAAGAGCATAGTGATCGGCGTCGAGGACTTCCTGCGCCTGGCCGATGTCCTTTTTCAGCTTCGACTTCTTGCCCCACGGCAGGCCCAGCAGCACGTCAAGATAATTGCGTATTACGGTCGCTTCCGCGCTCATTGGCTGCATCGCCTTGAGCTTCTTCAGCTCGGCAGTGGCCTTGGCCTTGGCTTCCTTCGACAGCTTCAGCTTTGCGATCTTTTCGGCAAGCTCGGAAAGTTCATCGCCGTCGTCACCTTCGCCGCCCAGCTCCGACTGGATCGCTTTCAGTTGCTCGTTGAGATAATATTCGCGCTGCGTCTTTTCCATCTGCCGCTTGACCCGGCCGCGGATGCGCCGTTCGACCTGCAGCACGCCAAGCTCGCCTTCCATGAACGACATGCCCATTTCCAGCCGCTTCAGCGGATCGCGTTCGTTCAGCATGGCCTGCTTGTCCGATACCTTGACCGCGATGTTTGCGGCTATCGCATCGGCAAGGCGCGAGGCATCGTCGATCTCGGAAAGCTGTTCGCCCGCGTCGGATGACAGCTTCTTGTTGAGCTTGGCATAGTCGCCGAACTGCTCGGTCGCCTGCCGCATCATGGCGGCAGCTTCGTTGCCGGAAGCGGTGATCTCGTCGAGCATCTCTGCCTCGGCCAACAGCATTTCGCCCGTGTCCTTTACAGACTGCAGTGTGGCACGCTCCTGACCTTCCACCAACACCCGCACGGTGCCGTCAGGAAGTTTCAGTAGCTGAAGAACGCTGGCAACCACGCCCACGTCATAAAGGTCCGTTTCAGCGGGGTCATCGCAGGCAGGATCTAGCTGGGCGACGAGCAGGATGCGCTTGTCGCCTGCGCCATCCTCCTCATCTGCAGCAGCACCTGCACCATCCTCGGCAGTGCCGGGCTGCGCCATCGCTGCCTCGAGCGCGGCCACGGATTTCTCCCGGCCGACGAACAGCGGCACCACCATGCCAGGGAAAACGACAATGTCGCGCAAGGGAAGAAGCGGAAAATCTGCCATTGATCATGTGTCCAAACTGCCGGGCGGGAAATTAAGCGCACGGTCTTTCTGTCTGCAAAAGTGCTTTCCCCAGATATGGGAGCGCCCCGCGAACGCGCAAGCAGGCGTGTTCCCGTGCCGCGGCGCTCAAAGACCCAGCTTGGACAAATCGAAGCCCGGCGGCAGACCCGATTGCGACTGGATCTTCTGCATTTCTTCGTTGGCGCGATTGTCGGCGCGGCTGCGCGCATCGTTGAAGGCTGCGGTGATCAGGTCCTCCAGCATCTGCTTGTCAGAAGGCACGATCAGGCTGTCATCGATGCTGACACCGAGGATGCGGCCCTTGGCCGTGCTGCGGATCTTGACGAGGCCGCCTCCCGACACGCCTTCGACCTCGATGTTGTCCAGCGTCGTTTGCGCATCGGTCATCTGTTTCTGGATCGTCTCGGCCGCCTGCTGTGCAGCCTGGATCATTTCTTCCATCGATTTCATCGTGCCACTCCTTGATTGTGTCAGGCCATTCCAGACCATTGCTGTTGCTAAGCCCGGTGCCATTTGCGTTCATGCACCGCGGCGACTTCTGCATCTTCCATCAATTGTGCGCCTTCGAATGCAGCCATTGCAGCTTGCACCAGCGGAGCGTTGCGAACGATGTCCCGTTCCGCTTGTGCCTGCGCCTTTGCAGCTTCGCCAAGCGAGGGTTGCGCTTCTACGCCTGCTTCGGCCAGCACCACGGTCCACGGTTCTGCCGTGGCACGCGACAGTGCATCGCGCAATTCTGTCCGCAGATCTTCGTCATATCCTGGCGCTGGTCGATACACGAGGCTGCCTTGCGTCAGCGCAACGACGCGCACCCAGTCGCGCATGATCTGCCCCGCCTGCAGCATTCCTGCGTCCTCCACCTGCGCAACCAGATCAGCCCAGGAAGGAGGCGGTGACGCTGCCACCGTCAGGGCCGACATTGCGGTGGCAGGAACAACTGCCTGCCCCTGCCGGGACGTCTCTGGATCCACCGATCCTGCGGCGATTGATGCTGCACCGGCGGTCAATGATTCCAGCTGTCGCGCAAGTGTTCCGGGGTCCGGCATGTCGGCAGCGTGCATCACCCGCAGCAGCGCCATCTGCGCTGCAACCAGAGGATCAGGCGCAGTACGCACCTCTTCATAGCCTTTCAAAAGCAATTGCCAGAGCCTGTGCAGCTGCGCCGCGCCAAGCCTGGCGGCAAACTGCTCGACAATATCGCCATCGGCAGCGGCAGCCGCTTCCCCCCTTGCACCTTTCAACCCTGCTTCTGTGGCCGTGGCGGCAAGCTGGTGCAAAGTGATACGATGGACAAGCTCCATCTGTCCGCGCAGCAGCGCGACAGGCTCCACGCCGAGCGCATATTGCTGCTCCACGCCATCAAGCAGCGCCGCGCCCTTGCCGCCGAGCAGATCCTCCAACATGCGGCCTTGCACGCTCTTGTCTGCAAGGCCGAGCATCTCGCGCACCTGCGCTGCCGTAACGATTGCGGCCTTGCCGTCGCTCGCCATGTCGGCATGGGCGATTGCCTGATCCAGAATGGAAAGGCCGTCCCGCACCGATCCTTCGGCAGCGGCCGCGACGATGGCGAGTGCCTCGTCTTCTGCTTCCACGTCCTCCTGTTGGCAGATCCAGGCGAAATGATCCTTCAGCATCGGCGCGGTGATGCGGCGCAGATCAAAACGCTGCGTGCGTGAGAGCACCGTCACCGGCAGCTTGTCGACCTCGGTTGTGGCAAACAGGAACTTCACATGCGCAGGCGGTTCTTCGAGCGTCTTGAGCAAGGCGTTGAACGCGTTGCGCGACAGCATGTGCACTTCATCGATGATGTAGATCTTGTACCGTGCCGAAACGGCGGCGTAGCGCACCGCCTCGATGATTTCGCGCACGTCATCGACGCCGGTGTGGCTGGCCGCGTCCATCTCGATCACATCGATGTGCCGCCCTTCGCCGATTGCGACGCACGGCTCACACTGGCCACACGGCTCGATCGTCGGCCCGCCAGCACCGTCGGGGCCGATGCAGTTGAGCGCCTTGGCAATCAGCCGCGCGGTGGATGTCTTGCCGACACCGCGAACCCCGGTCATCAAGAAAGCATGCGCCAGCCGGTCGCGACTGATGGCGTTGGCCAGCGTGCGCACCATGGCGTCCTGACCGATCAGCTGGGCAAAGTTGCGAGGCCGGTATTTGCGTGCCAGAACGCGATAAGGCTGCACCGGCGCCGGACCGGCATGGCCACCGTCGGCTGCGCCGAAGAACTCAGGGGAATCATCCATAAGTCACAAGCTAGTGGTGAGCGCGCAGTTTGTCGAAGATTTCACGACGTCCCGGATGGTTGCCAGACAGCGTGCAACTGCTGCGCGGGCCCGCGTGGCAAGCGCGGGAAAAAGGAGCCGGATGACCCGCAGCAATCCGTTGTGGCTGCTTCCTTCCGGATCTGACCAGGTTGGCGAACGCAAGCGTCCACCCGACTCCCGTCGCGGGCTATGCCGTTGGTCGGCAGCGTTGGCAAGGGCAATGCGAACCACTTGGCAATAGATGCGGCATGGACAGTGCTGCCACGCGACGATCCGCCTCTTTTCAGCGAAAATTGTCCGCGTAGGCCTGGATCTTCAACCGGCGCGGTGGCGTGGGCAGAACATGGGCCGCGATGGCGTATTTTTCGGCATAGGCAGTGGCCGCCTCGCAGGTTGCAAACTGCAGCTGTACCTGGGCCCGGGTATCGCCAGATCCTGCCCACCCCATCAAGGGATCGGGCTTCTTTGCCTCCGACGCTTCAAACTCCAGGATCCAATCGTCGGTGCGTGCCCGACCGGACTGCATGGCGCTTTTAGGGCGCTGATAGATGCGTGCTGCCATGGCTTTCGCGATTGGCGCATCACTGAGGTGAAATCAAGCCTGCTGGCCCCCTGTACGCCCTTTTTCGAAGGCGTTCCGGGTTTTGAGACTGGGCGCCTCCTCCCAGGGCCGTTCCGGCCAGCGATGGCGGGGATACCGACCTTTCATGTCGCGTCGTACATCGACCCAGCTGCCGCGCCAGAACCCCGGCAGGTCGGCGGTCGCCTGGATTGGCCGTCCGGCAGGGGAAGTAAGCTGCAGGAGCAGCGGTCGCGGCGGACTGCCCGACAGGGGGTGCAGGTCGAGGCCGAACAGCGCCTGCACCCGCAAGGTCACCTGCGGTCCACCAGGCGCTGCATAGTCGATCGGGTGCGATGATCCGGCAGGCGAGACAAACAGCGGCGGTGCCACTCGTTCGAGCGTCTGCCGCGCCGTCCAGTCCAGCCGCGCGTAGAGCGCATGGTGAATTGCCGACACGTCAAGATCGCCAAGGCTGCGGCTGCCGCCCACAAGCGGCAGGAGCCAGCACTCCGCTTCTGCCAGCAAAGTCGTCGGTGCCAGCTCTTCCAGACCTGCAAAATGCGCTCGCATCAACAGAGCCTGGGATGCAGTGCCGAGTGGGAGCGCATCAAGGCCCGCGCTGCGCAATTTCGCAACAAGCATGGCGGCAATGGCTTCTTGGTCAGGGTTCGGATCCGGCCCTTCGGCCAAGGTGATCGCGCCCAAGCGGCGTTGCACCCGCGCCTCGACCCGGCCCTCGTGCCACCGCAGGACAGACCGGCGGTCAATCCTCTGCGTAAGCCATTGTTCCACTGCCTTTGGTTCGAGCGGCGTGGCAGCCATGATCCGCGCCCCGCTGGCTTCTCCTTGGGCGGCCGTGACGCTCAGCCATTCGCTGCGTGCCAGCGCGGAAGCGGGATCGAGGCGCAGGCCACGCCCACCAGCGGTCAGCCAATATTCGCCCGAAGCGTCGCGCCGCCGCGCCACCTGCTTTGGAAAGGCTTGCGCAAGAAGGACGCCGCACGACGGCACTTCATGTGGCAGGGGTTTATCTGATGGAGACCTGTCGGGCACATTGGCAATCTGCTGGGCCAGTCTTGCCCATCCGGCTGCCAGAGCCCGTGCGGCATCCGCATGCGCGTCCGTGCTGCGGTTCCATTGCGCAAGCCGGACCGACAAATCATCGCTTGTGCCGCCCAGCCGCCGCTCCTGTACCAGCAGGGCGAGCCTTGCCGCAGTCTGCGATGCGCCATGACGGGCGCCGTACAGCACCATGGCTGCCAGCGGCGGTGCCAGTCCCATGCTTTCCAACTGCGTCCCATGAGGGGTCAATGCGTCATTTTCATCGATTGCACCCAGTGCCCGCAGCCCGGCGCGCGCGACCACCAGTGCAGCAGGTGACGGGGGATCGAGCCAACGCAGATCTTCTGCACGGGTGCCCCATTTTGCCAGGGTGAGCGTCATGGGCGCAAGGTCGGCGCCCAAGATCTCCGGCGGATCGAAGGATGGCATGCCACTGCTCGCCGCCTGCTCCCACAACCGGTAGCAGGTGCCCGCCCGCTGGCGGGCTGCCCGGCCAGCCCGCTGCGCCGCCGATGCCTGGCTGGCCCGGGTTGTCACCAGCCGCGTAAGCCCCGTTTCGGCATCGAACCTCGCCCGACGGGAAAGCCCTGCATCCACCACGATCGAGACGCCGTCCAGCGTCAGCGATGTTTCGGCGATGGCAGTGGCGAGTACTATCCGCCGCCTGCCCTGCTTGTCGCGGACGAGTGCGCGCCGCTGCTCTGCCGGTGCAACCTGACCGTGCAGCAGCAGCAGGGCAGCTTCGGGAAGCTGCGGTGCGAGGATCTCGTGCACGCGATCGATGTCGCGCACACCGGGCAGGAAAACGAGGATATCGCGCGATGGATCATCGGCAGTATCTGCCCAGGCCCTGCGTACCGCCCGCGCGACTCTGTGCTCCACCCGCTGATCCGCGCCGCCGCCGTCGTGAACAATGGCAAGGGGATGGGAACGGCCCTCGCTTTGCACCACCGCTGCATCGCCGAGCAGCTCGGCAAAGCGCGCGCCATCAATCGTTGCCGACATGATGAGGATGCGAAGATCCGGGCGAAGCACGCTCTGCGCTTCCAGCGCCAAAGCAAGACCCAGATCGCTGTCGAGATGACGTTCGTGCGCCTCATCGAAGAGCACTGCGCTTATCCCTGCCAGATCAGGATCGCTGGTGATGCGCGATACAAAGATTGCCTCTGTCATGACAATGATGCGGCTGACGGCAGACACCCGGCTATCCATGCGGGTCGCATAGCCGACCGTCTGCCCTGCCTGCTGCTGCATCTGTGCCGCCATGCGTTCGGCAGCGGCCCGGGCGGCAACCCGGCGCGGGCTGAGAAGGAGGATGGAGCCGCTGCACCAAGTCTCGTTCAGCAAGGCTGGAGCGATGCCGGTGGTCTTGCCGGCACCCGGCGGCGCGATCAACACCGCCTTGCCCCTTGCGCGCAAGGCCTCGGCAACTTGCCCGATGACGGCTTTTACAGGAAGTGGCGCGTCCGCCATGGCGAGTTCAGAAGCGGCGGGATACTGCGAATTGCACCGCCTCGATCATTGCGTCGCGAGCAGCATTGACAGGGAAGCCCGAGATCGCATCAATAGCCCGGTTGGCGAAGTGACGCGCACGTTCGCGCGTATCCCTGACCGCATCGTGCCTCGCAATCAGCGCGATGGCGTGAGCAAGATCATCGTCGTCCACGCTCCGGCCACGGATGGCTTCCTGCCAGAAGCTGCGTTCGGCTTCATTACCACGCGCGTAGGCAAGAATGACAGGCAAGGTCATCTTCCCGTCCCGGAAATCATCGCCCTTGTCCTTGCCGCTTTCACCGACTTCGGAATCATAGTCGATGGCATCATCTGCAAGCTGGAAGGCGATGCCCAGATTGCGGCCGTAATCGTCCAGTGCCTGTTCTACCTTGGGATCGCGTTCTGCCACCACAGCGGCAATCCGGCAGGCGGCAGCGAACAGGGCGGCGGTCTTCGCGCCGACAATGTGCAGGTACCGTTCCTCGCCCGTTTCGACCTGGCGCTGCGCGGTAAGTTGATCGACTTCGCCTTCTGCAATGATGGCACTGGCGCTGGAGAGGATCTTCAGAACCTTCAAACTGCCATCCTCCACCATCAGCTCGAAGCTGCGGGAAAAGAGGAAATCTCCGACGAGCACGGCTGCAGGATTGCCGAACACGACGTTTGCCGCCTGCTTGCCACGACGCATGTCCGAGCGGTCGACGACATCGTCGTGCAACAGCGTTGCTGTGTGAATGAATTCGACCGCCGCTGCCAGCTTGTGATGGCGCACCCCTTCATATTCCAGCAAGGCTGCACTTGCCAGCGTGAGCATGGGACGCATCCGCTTGCCTCCGCCTGCGATCAGATGGCCGGCAAGCGCAGGAATCAGCGGGATCTTGGATTGCATCCGGTCAAGGATGATCTGGTTCACGCCACCCATGCCATCGGCAGTCAGCGACAACATCGGCGTCAGGGTAGGAGCCTGCGCCGGTTCGCCTGGATACAGTCTATGCACGCTTGCACTCACGCTGGTTCGTTTGGGGGCGATGCGCACGCAACGCAAGGACAGAAGTTGGTCAGGTGCAGATTTATCAATCGTGCGCCAATTCGCTTTGCACGGCGGCATCCACGCCTGCTAGGCTGTTGTTCATGAACGCACAAGCGAACACAGATGAAAGCGCCCGCCCGCCCGAGGAGGTGCTTGCCGCCTTTCGCCGCAGCATCGACAATATCGACGCAGCGCTGGTGCACATGCTTGCCGAACGGTTCCGGATCACGCAGGCTGTCGGCAGGTTCAAGGCGCAGACAGCACTGCCGCCGGCCGATCCCGCGCGCGAGGAGCGGCAGATCGCACGGCTGCGCAATCTCGCCGCAGAAGCCGATCTTGATCCTGAATTCAGCGAAAAATTCTTGCGCTTCATCATTGACGAGGTGATTCGCCACCACGAAACTGCGCGCCTTCGCTGATCTCAGGCCGGGCGTGGCAGGCGCAATCGGGCAAGCAGGCCGCCAAGGTCCTCGCTTTCATGCAGGGTAACGCTGCCGCCATAAATTTCCGCTACGTCGCGCACGATGGCAAGCCCAAGGCCCGTTCCCGGCTTGTTGGTGTCGAGCCGCACCCCCCGGTCGAAAATGCGGGCACGCTCATTTTCGGCGATGCCAGCCCCGTCATCCTCGATCCAGATTTCGCACTGTTCGGCTTGCGGTCGCGCATCAAGCGTAACAAACACGCTGCCGCCACCATATTTGGCAGCATTCTCGATGAGATTGCCGAGCAGTTCGTCCAAATCCTGCCGTTCGACAGCCACGACGACGTGGTGCGCACCGCCAATGTCGAAGCGAACCTTGGGGTAGAGGCGTGCAACGGCTCTTTCCACACCTTCGGCAGACGCGCGGACTTCGGCCCGGGCCTGCCCACTTGCCCGACGGCCAACCGCGCGTGCACGCGCAAGGTGGTGATCGACCTGTCGGCGCATGACTGCCGTTTCGCGCTGCACCACTGCATCAAGGTCAGGCGCATGGGCAGCAGCCGCATTGTTGACCACGGTGAGCGGCGTCTTGAGTGCATGGGCAAGGTTGCCGGCATGGGTGCGCGCCTCCTCGGCCTGTCGTTCGGAATGAGCAAGCAGCGCATTCAGTTCGTCGACCATGGGTTGCACCTCGAGCGGCAGCGGTTCGTCCACGCGGGCTGCACCGCTGACGCGGATGCGCTGAATTGCGCGGCGTACGCCCCGTAGCGGGGACAATCCCAGCCAGGTTTGCATGGCGGCCATGAGAACAAGCCCGACACCCAGAATTGCAAAGCTGTAAACGAGGATCGAGCGGATCCGCGCGATCTGCACATCGAGTTCGCCGCGTGATGCAGCGACCGTGAACCACCAGACCGTATCACTGTCCGGCAGAATGATAGGCCGCTGCATGACCCGCAACGGCTCGCCGACAAATTCGAAGCTGTCATAGACAACGGGATTCATGTGACCGGCCGCCTGCACCTTCAGCGTGCGATCCCACAAGGAGCGGGAAGGGAAATCGTCGTGACCCTTGCCGGCAATCTGCCAGTAAAGTCCGCTGTTGGGTTCCAGAAAACGCTGATCGCCCAATGGCCGGGAAAAGAACACCTCCCCGCCAGGACCGATCTCGGCAGATGCCACCATGGCGGTCAGCATGTATTCGAGCTGTTCATCGAAATTGCGAGTGACAAGGCTGCTCAAGGTGCGATCGAGCGCCACTCCGCCTGCAAGCAGGAGAATGAAGATCCAAGCAAATGCAATCAGCATCATGCGGCGGGACAATGACCCCGTATGGCCGCGGGGGGGCATTGTCTGCTGTTCTGGCTGCTGCTCTGCGGATGGCGCGACCGGTTCCTTGAACCCGCGATCCCTGTAATCGCCCAGCCGTGCTGCACGAACGCTGGCATTGCTGCTGTCCCGAGCAGCGGCTGCCAGCGCTGGCATGTCAGCCGCGCGGCGCGTCAGCGGGATCATCAAGGCTGTAGCCAAGTCCGCGGATGGTGGTGATGACATCGGATCCCAGCTTCTTCCTGATCCGGGTGACGAAAACCTCGATTGTATTGGAATCTCGATCGAAATCCTGATCGTAGATATGTTCGATCAGTTCTGTGCGGCTGACGACCTTGCCCTTGTGATGCATGAGATAGGAGAGCAGCTTGTATTCCTGCGCGGTGAGCTTCACCGGCTCGCCATCGAGTGTTACCCGGCCCGAACGGGTGTCCAGCCGCACTTCTCCGGCGACAAGTTCCGATGTGGCATTGCCCGTCGAGCGGCGGATGAGCGCCCGCAACCGTGCGATCAGCTCTTCTGTCTGAAACGGCTTGGCAAGGTAGTCGTCGGCCCCTGCGTCAAGTCCGGCTACCTTGTCTGACCAGCTGTCGCGGGCAGTCAGCACGAGCACGGGGAAGGTCTTGCCGTCGCGGCGCCACATGTTGAGCACCGTAAGCCCATCGATCTCTGGCAAGCCAAGGTCAAGAATGACCGCATCATACTCCTCTGTCGTGCCAAGAAAATGGCCATCCTCGCCATCGGCGGAAAGATCGACGGCATAACCGGTCTGTTCCAGAGTTGTCTTGAGCTGCTGACCAAGCGTGGGTTCATCCTCCACAATCAATATGCGCATTCAAGATCCCCCTTCATGGCAACGCACCCACGCCGCTTCTGGCGGAAAGAACGGACGACATCGGGTAAAGGTCCGACCGACTGCCTGTACGGCCTTTTCCATGGCTAAAAGCGAACGCAACTGGCCATCACGATCATCCACTCCGAAGAGTGACCGAGGAAAAGCAGGAACAGCCTCGGCCGGGCCGCTCACATCACCTCAAGACGTTGATGATGCGTCCGGTCCGGGCATCCACATCCACAAACACCACCCGGCCATCCTTAATGAACTTGAGCCGGTAAGTGCTGGCCACAAACTCGTCCATGCCCAGATAATCCATGTCGCGCATGCGAGGCAGCACGCGCGATTCTATCTGACGCAAGGTCTGCACGTTGCCCGCGCGCAATTCCCGCCTTGCCTCCACCTGCCCGTCACGCTGGTTGGGATCGGCAGATGCCGGCACCGAAAATCCGGTCGCGGTCAACCCGCCGACACAGATCGCCAGCAAGGCAAGAACAAGATTGTTGTCGAGGCGAGGCATAATGGCAGTCTGCCTGACACCCGCCCATTGAACAAGGTCTGAATGATCAGCGGGTCATCTCGAACTTTACCGTCAGATTGACCGCAGTGCCTACCTGACCCGGCTTGACGGGCGTGCTGACTGCATCACGCGGCGCGCTTAGCATTGCTTCCTGCATGGGCATGGGCCGGGCGCTGTGCATTATTTCCTGAACGGCCAGCAACCGCACGCCGGCATAGCCTGCCATGCGGGCAAATTCCTGTGCGCGCGCCTGTGCAGTCTCGAACGCCTTGCTTCGTGCCTGTGCCTGGGCCGGTGCAGGGTCCTGCAAGCCGAAGTCGGGGCCGGACAGATTGGTTGCTCCTGCCTCGACTAGTGTGTCAAGAACCCGACCAATAGGGGCAATGTCGGTCAGTTCGACGCGGACCGTGTTGCTGGCGTCATAGCCGAGGAACTTCGGCGGATCGTCATTACGATAATCGTAGCGCGGGTTGAGTGTGACACCCGTGGTCTGGATCTTGCGATCGGGGATGCCGAGTGCGGCAATCCTGCCGATGACCTGCTGCATGGCCTGTGCATTCTGCTGCATCGCCGCGGTCGCGGTGGGCGCGCGTGTAGTGACCCCTGCGCTGATAGTGGCCATGTCGGGGTCGGCAAGCACGGTCTGGCTGACGGCAAGCTCGATTGCCGGTCCGGCGACCTGCACCTGCACCTCGGCGGCGTGGGCAGGTACGGACAGACCGGCTGGCAACATCAGTACGGCCAACAGTGCGGCGCGTTGCCGGACGGAAACGGAATGCAAGGCGGAGGCGCGCATAGGGACAATTTCTCCATCAGTGATGCTTGTGCACATACGCATGCATCATGTCTGCTTCTCCATGGCTTGCGCAAGCTTAACCTCGTCCTTACGTGCGGCCTTATGGCACAGGCACCGATCTTGAGCTGGGACGGGCTTGGCCTTCAGCAGGGCGGCGGATGGCTGTTTGGCGGACCGGGCACTGATGGCCTCGACCTCCATGTCGGACCACGCGACCGACTGGCGTTGATCGGACGAAACGGAGCGGGCAAGACGACGCTGCTCAAACTGGTGGCCGGCACGCTTGAGGCTGATCGCGGCAAGCGGGTGATGCAGCCGGGGACGAACATCGTCTTGCTGCAGCAGGAGCATGATTTTACGCCTTATCGCTCGCTGATGGATTTTGCGCTCCATGGCGATGCTGCCCCTGCCCGCCATGAGGTCGAAACGATTGCCGGCCAGCTTGGCATCGACATGGAGCGCGATGCGCAAAGTGCCAGTGGCGGCGAGCGGCGCCGGGCGGCAATCGCACGCGCACTTGCGCTAGATCCTGACCTCCTGCTGCTGGACGAGCCGACCAATCATCTCGATCTTGCGGCCATCAAATGGCTGGAAGATTGGCTGGGCCGTTTCAGAGGTGCGTTCATCGCGATCAGCCATGACCGCACTTTCCTGACCCGGCTCACGCGCGCCACGCTCTGGCTTGATCGCAAGGTTCTGCGACGCAAGGAAGTGGGGTTCGGCGGCTATGAAGCGTGGGAGGAGCAGGTCCAGACCGAAGACACCCGCGCGACGCAGAAGCTGGACGCAAGGCTGAAGCTGGAAGCGCACTGGCTGGAGCGCGGCGTCACAGGGCGTCGCAAGCGCAACCAGGGTCGGCTTGAAAAGCTGTATGAAATGCGCGCCGCCCGTGCCGCAATGATCTCGACGCAGGGAACTGCGCGCCTCGCGATCACAAGCGACGACGTGAAAACCAAGGCAGTCATCACGGCCGAAGGGGTAAGCAAATATTTCGGCGAGGGAGAGGCCCGACGCACGATCATCCGCAATTTCGATCTTCGCATCCAGCGCGGCGACCGGATCGGCATTGTAGGCGCCAACGGCACGGGCAAGACCACTTTGCTCAAAATGCTGACCGGTGAGTTGGCACCTGACGAAGGCAAGGTCACGCTGGCCAACAGCCTCTCCTGCGTCCTTATCGATCAGCAGCGCAGCCTTCTTTCCGATGAAAAGCGCCTGCGCGACGTGCTGGCTGAAGGCGGTGACTGGATTGATGTGCGCGGCGTGCGCAAACATGTTCAGGGATATCTGAAGGAGTTCCTGTTCGACCCGGGGCTTGCCGATGCGCGTGTGGGCACCCTGTCAGGAGGTGAGCAGTCGCGGCTGTTGCTGGCGCGGGAGTTTGCGCGCTCTTCCAATCTGCTGGTCCTTGATGAACCTACCAATGATCTGGACCTGGAAACTCTTGACCTTCTTCAGGAGGTGATTGCCGATTATGATGGCACTGTCCTGCTGGTCAGCCATGACCGCGACTTTCTTGATCGGACTGTCACGATGACGCTGGGTCTCGACGGCAGCGGCATGGTCGATATTGTTGCAGGTGGTTATGCTGACTGGGAGGCAAAGCGCATTCGTCGGGCAGGTTCCCCGACCCAGTCCGCTGCCGCCGCCACGCCTGCGTCGCACGCAAAGGCACCGGTAAGCGCAATCGCCTCCACGCGAACCAAGCTGTCATACAAGGACCAGCGTGACTACGATCTTCTGCCGCGGCAGGTCGAGATGCTGGAAGATGCGATAGCGCGCGATGAGGCGTCGCTCGCTGATCCTGACCTTTACACACGCGATCCGCAAGGTTTCGAAGTATTGACGGCTGCACTCGATGCCAAGCGGGCGCAGAAGGAAGCGGCCGAAGAACGGTGGCTGGAACTTGCCGAACAGGTGGAGGCGCTTGGCTGACGATCTGCGGCCAGATCGGATCAACCCTGTATGCGGTAATAGGCAGCAATCCGGTCCAGCGCGATTTTCAGGACAAGCTTGCCGCTCCTTGTGGGCCACGATAGCGCCTTTTCTGCGTCAATCAGGCTTTCTCCGGCGCACACCACTCGCCACAATATGTCTGACAGGTCCTGGCCTGCGGTATCAAGAGCAGCATGGAACCGGGTTTTTGCGGCAATCTGCCGCTCCGAAGGCGCAAGCCCGCCGTCGCCAGAGCCCTTGATGCGGACAGCATCCCAGCGCATCGTGACCGAAGGAGCCATTTGCGCCCGTTCATAATCGGACCGCAGCCGTTCGCCGGCGTCCAGCTGCCGATCGGATAAATGGCCGCGTGAGTGAAGCCAGGTAAGCGGCGATTCGCGAAGGTTCACACGGGCAGTTCGCGCGCCTGTTGCTGGTGTAGAACCGCCAGGGCGCGATCCTGCATTGGTCAGTTCGCGAATTGCGTAGTCACCCGTCATATCGCCGTTCCTTCTGCGCCGTAATGAGACGACGCTGGCGCAAGGCTGTCATTGTAGGAAAATAAAAACCTAAGCGCGGTAACATCGGGACAGGATGATTTTGAAATGATCAATCGCATTCGCGCCGTGCGGCAGGGTCAGGGCCTGACATTGGCGGAACTGGCCGAGCGTTGCTCGCCACCTACGACGGCCCAGACTGTCGGACGCCTTGAAACCGGCATGCGCACGCTTTCGATTGACTGGTTGAACAGGCTTGCCGGCGCGCTCGACGTCTCTCCGCAGATGTTGCTGTCGCATGTGGATGATGAACCTTCCATGGTGATAGCCGTGTTGGATGGAGCAGGCGCAGAGGCGCTGACGAGGACACGAGAGGCTATTGCGCCCACAAGCCTGATGGGAGGTCCGGCAATCAGCATGATCGAGGTAACAGGGAGTGTGGGCGAATACCGCACAGGAGACCAGATCTGGGTGCGCAAGGTGGCGCTGGAAGATGCAACCCGGGCGACCAATCGCGATGTTCTGGTGCCCAGAACAAGTGGCCGTTATGTGTTCGGCAGGCTGCTTGATCAGAATGCCACATCAATCTGTGTGTCGCCGCACGGCGTCGGCCAGGAGCCGATCACCATGCCGGCTCCACCGTGGATGGCAGTGGCAGTCCTGCTTACCCGGCCGCTTTGATCATACTGTAAGATATCATCAAGGTGCCGGGTCCCGCACCGCTTCAATCCTCAGCACGGCCGCACCTTGTGCTTGGCAATAGCTAACCGGCTGTCAAGCCTCTCCGCGGGCAATCCGCTCCTGTCGATCCATGGCGGTTTCTTTCGGCACGAAACTGTTGGCATCGACCTTCAGCCAGATCAGGATGGGCGCTGCCATGTAGATTGATGAATAGGTGCCGATGAAGATGCCAAGCGCTATCGCTGCTGCAAAACCGAAAGTCGCATCGGGACCAAGCGTCAACAGCGCAATCAGCACCATCAGTGTTGTCAGTGAGGTAACAACCGTCCGTGCCAAGGTTTCGTTTACCGAAAGATCCAGAAGTTCCTCCAGCGGCATCCGGCGAAACTTCTTCAGATTTTCCCTGATGCGGTCGTAAACGACGATGGTGTCATTCAAGGAATAGCCGATGATCGCGAGGATCGCGGCAACGATGTTGAGGTCGAATTCCAGCTGACTTATTGCGAAAAATCCCATGGTAAGGGACACGTCGTGCAGCAGGGACAGCAAAGCGCCTACACCGAACTGCCACTCAAATCGGACCCAGATATAAATGGCGATAGCGACCATTGCCGCCAATAAAGCCAGCATGCCTGTGTTGAACAGTTCATCCGACACTTTGCCCGAAACAGAGTCCACGCCATCGATCCGAACGTCAGGATAGGCCGTCTTCATTGCAGCGGTAATCTGCTGCGTCATGCGATCGGCAAGTACGATGACGTCGCTGCCATCCTCTGTAGCCTCTGGCAAACGCATCCGGATCGACACTTCGTTCGGCTGCCCGAACCTCTGGATGATTGGGTCGCCGAAATCCAGCGCACCGATTTCACGGCGCAGATCCGCCACTGGCGCATTCGCGCTCTGAGTAAAGGTTGCACGGATCATCTGACCGCCGACGAAATCTACTCCGAGATTCAGACCATTTACCGCCACCAGCGCCCAGCTTGCGATCACAAGGATCAGGGATACGACGTAAAACGGAACACGCAGGCGCAGAAAACTGATATTGGTGTCATCAGGGACGAGTTTCACAAGTTTCATATAGCCGCCCTTAAATCTGCAGCTCAGCGGGACGCCGCTTGCGCAGATAGCGCGCAACCCACATCCGGCTCAGCGTCACGGCAGTGAACACGGACGTGACGATACCGATGATGAGAACGATGGCAAAACCGCGAACCGGACCGGAGCCGAACAGAAACAGGAGGACGCCTGCGATGACATTGGTGATGTTGGCATCGAAGATTGCCCGCCGCGCTTCCCGGTACCCGACTTCGACGGATTGCAAGACCCGGCGGTTCCTGCGACGCTCCTCGCGGATACGTTCGTTAATCAGGACGTTTGCATCAACGGCAGTGCCGATCGTCAGGACGAACCCTGCAATACCCGGCAGCGTCAGGGTCGATCCCAGAACTGCCATGATCCCGAAGATCATCAGGACGTTGAGCACGATGGCGAAGTTGGCGTACACGCCGAAACGCCCATAGGTCACGACCATGAAAGCCATCACCGCGGCGCCGCCCACGATCAGGGCGAGCATGCCCTTGCGAATGGAATCTGCGCCAAGATCAGGGCCGACGGTACGCTCCTCCACGACCTGCAGGTCCACCGGAAGAGCGCCTGAGCGAAGAGAGATAGCCAACGCATTTGCCGTTTCTACAGTAAAACCGCCGCTGATCTGCGCAGTGCCGCCAAGAATGGGTTCGTTGATATTGGGAGCGGACAGAGCCTCTCCGTCCAGAATGATGGCGAACGGCTTGTTGACGTTCTGCGTTGTGAGTTGAGCAAAGCGCCTGCCACCCTCCTGATTGAAAGTGATGTTAACAACAGGTGCGCCGTTCTGGTCATAGCCCTGCCTTGCGTCGGTCAATTGATCGCCTTGGATCCCACCAAGTCTCTTGACCGCGATCTGCCCCTGTTGATTGGCGCCAGGAGCGAAATTGAGCAACTGGCTTCCGGGCGGAGCAATCCCTTGCGTCAGATCAGAAGGTGCTGCGGACTGATCCACCAGCTTGAATTCCAGCTTGGCGGTTTGGCCAAGAAGATCCTTCAAGGCCTGAGGATCACGCAAACCGGGCACCTGCACCACGATACGGTCGCTGCCCTGCCGAATGATGGTTGGCTCTCGCGTGCCAAGTTCATCAATCCGACGGCGGACCACGTCAGTTGCTGTGTCCATCGCCAGTTCAATGGATTGTTCAAGACCTTGGTCAGTTGGCGCCAGGATGATGCGCGTTCCGTCAGCGACACGAATTGTCCAGTCGCGCTGTCCAGTCAGCCCAACACCCTCTGTAAGCGGCAGAAGTGCTTCACGAGCCGCATCAATCTGCCCGCTATCTTCTACCATAAACGTAAGACGGCCTGCCGAACGGGAGATCTCGCCGGTTTGAACCTGTGGCGACGTGTCGCGCAAAACCCGTCGCACGTCTTCTTCCATCGATTCGAGCCGCTGCGCGCGGACTTGCTCGACATCGGCTTCAAGAAGGATGTGGCTGCCGCCGGCCAGATCAAGCCCAAGGTTTACCTCCGGGTCAGGAAGCCAATTCGGCCAATTGCCGCCTGCCAGCGATACCAGAGAAGGTAAGGCAAAGAACACGCCAAGAACGGTGATCGTGATCAGCCAGATGACTTTCCAGCGGGGAAAATCGAGCATTGATTATCTCAGTCGTTTGCCGGCAGATTGCCGTTAGCTGGCAGAACGTCACCGATCGTTTGACGCACAGCTTTGACCCGAACATTCTGGGCAAGTTCAATCTCGACAAACTGATCATCAAGCTTCACGATCTTGCCAACCAGACCACCTGCGGTAACCACCCGATCGTTTTTCTTGAGGCCTGCAATCTTTGCCTGATGCGCCTTCTGCCTCTTCATCTGAGGACGAAAAACCAGAAACCAGAAAATCAGGCCCATCGCAACAAGCAGCAGCAGGTTCATGATTGCAGGAGGGCCGCTCGCAACTGGTGCTGCGGCAAGAAGTACTTCCGGGCTGTTCATATAGGAAAATTACCAGCTTGGAGAGAAAAATCGTCAATCGATGCTGCTGTTCGGCAGACTTCATGTCGGAGGCGATTAGCAGCAATGCCGAACCGTGGCAACAAATGAGGCATTACACATGCCTGGGTTCGAACCGCTCAAATTGACAACGCTGTTCGGCTTGCCAAGCGTCATGTGCAAACCTATAGGTCCGGCATGGTCGGGACGTAGCGCAGCCTGGTAGCGCATCACACTGGGGGTGTGGGGGTCGGAGGTTCGAATCCTCTCGTCCCGACCAGTGGACAAGGATTTAGCTCACGATCCCCCGAACTTTGCTGAGCATTTTTGGTCCGGTGGTGCCCAGTGGTGCAATCCACAGCAATAGCGTAATGCGCGTTGCATTGCGGATGCACACAATCTGCGGTCTGAAATTGTAACCGCGCTCTGGCGACACAGCTTCGCCGCCAGAAAGCAGGAACAGCTCTCCCTCAGACATTTGAAATCATGCAGGTGAGGGACGGGTTCGTGGCGTTCCTGAAGAAGCTTACCGGAGCCGCCTTCGATGCAATCATTTGGTCAGATGTGACGGAAAAATGCAGGCCGCCGCCCGAGCAGGCGCGGGGGACAATGGAACCTTGCAATTGCCCGTAGCGGGTCAATTGGCTGGTGCCTGCTCGCTATCGCAATCGCTTTCGCGCCAGAGTACCACGCCCCTGTTATCACCGCCCTGATCTTTGATAGCGTTGCATTCTTCTGGTCCAACAATCAGTCCAGGCAGCGGACTGAGCCCCAGATCGAATATCTGAACCGGCCAGCTGAGCAACGATTGCTCGTCAGTATTCTTCCGCTCTCACTTCTTCCGGAGAGTCGGCCAAATCCGAAAGCAGCGACGCCGCCTGAATTGACGAACCGATCAACCGCACGAGATTGGCGCAGTTGGCCAAGAACTCGACGGAAAATCCTGCGGCGAACAGCGGATGAGAGAGCTCAGGCCGGGAGATGATTGCGCTGTCGCGCCGGATGCGTTGCCCAACGGGAGAATACTCGGTGTGCGAGAGCTTCTTAGCGTTGAGAACTGCGCTTCGACGTGAGCGCGAGCCGTTCCATAAGCAGGTGCATCTGTTCTCGAACGGCAAGGGGGAAGCTGGGCGGGCGCCTTTTTCACGTCGATCTTCCAATCCAAATTCATTGTGTTTGGAATGTCGACACCCATGCGGCACAGCTATGACAGTTCGGTCTACCTCGCCTTACTGAGCGAGTTGCCCGCGGAGATGTGAGCCTTCCACCATGCGTCCGGATCTCCGGATTGCCCAAAAGCAACTTCCCGAACGGCAGCTGGAAATAAAGGTAGAGCGCGAGCACCACCTCCTCATCGCTCCAGCGATTCCGCGCGGTGCCTTCCAATGCCATGACAAAGGTTTGGGCAGAGTGCCGCGCGGTGCAAGCAAGGCTGGTATTGCGGCCTGTTTCTCCATCGGTCTGGCGGCTTCGTTTTGAGCACCCGCACTGCTTGGTGCAACGAGCCACCAACACGAAGGGAACATTCCGCAGCCTGCACGCGCCAAGCTCCCACACCCACTATTGCTCCCGAGCCCAAGGCTCCGGATTTCATCGCCGGCACGTCAGCAATCGCCGCGAGACAGCCTTCTGGACCAAGGTCGGAGCCGCCTGGTTCCACGATAACCGCAATGGTTGTCCCCTTCAATTCGAGGTCGTGCCGATTAAGGGCGGATCGCGTTGCGGACGCCTCTTGATGATGAGACCGAGCAGCCAGCCCGGCGCCTATCGGTCGTTGATGCCGATGGCCTAGCACTACTTTGGCAGATTTTCTGTGGTGGTTTTATTGCAGTGGGGGCAACGCATCGGCGGTGGTTGTGCCAGCGCTGTCAGGATGGCCTGTCGCACTGCAGGCAGGGTTGGCTGAGGTGGTGGTCCGGCGGTTCTTTTTTCCCTTTGGCCTGCTTGAGACCGCGGGATTGCAGGAAGGCAAGAGCCATCATAGCCATCAGGCAATGTCGGTGGAGGCCTCGCGAGGATCGTCCTTCAAAATGGTCCAGGCCGAGCTCTTCTTTCAATTGCTGGTGCGCCTGCTCACAGACCCAACGTCCCTTGATCGCTCCGGCGAGCTCTTTCAGGGTAGCGTCTGCAGGAAGGCTGGAGAGATAATGTTTACGCTCGCCGGTTGAGCGATGCTCACCGACAAGCCAGACTTCTTCGCCGGGCAGATGCTGTGCGCCTTTGTCGAGGATCCGCTGGACGGGACCATCGGCGACACGCACCCGCAGGGTGGCGAACCGGGCCCAAAGCGGGCCCTTAGTTCCGCGCCGCCAGCCAACCGTGCTCCACTTTGCCGTCTCCAGCATCGCCTTTGCCGATACTGATTTGACATAGGGTATGGCATTCTTGCAAGGACGACCGCGTCCGGCGACAGGAAAAATCATCGTCACATCGGCGGGATAGATCTTCTGCCTGTATGGGATACCCACCGCCCGGGTGAGGCGACGCTCGCTCAGGCCCTGCCGGAATGAAACAGAGAGCCATAACCGGCATCCGCCAAAACGCAGCCGAAGCGGATCCCGGCGGCGCGGATGCGATCGATCCTGGCCAATGCGATTTCGGGCTTGGTGATATAGTCCCTGCGGTTCTGCGGCACCCCGGCACGATCTAGCCGAGCCGGATTGCTGACCCAACTCTCGGGCATAAACAGCCGAAGCCCTGCCATGACCGGGACTTCGCGGGACGCCAGTGTCACGGATACCAGCGTCTGGCAGTTGGCGTTCTTGCCCAGCACCGTGGCATATTGCAGCGCAACGCCCACCGAACGCTTTTCCCTTCTGGGGCAAGGCCGTGTCATCGATGATTAGCCATGCATCCTTACCACCAACCATCCGGTCCGCCTCGGCAAGCAACGCTACTTCCAGCGGCTGCTCATTCCAGAGGCCGCTTGCTACAAAATGGTGCAGTTGATCATAGCTCGCTTCCAAGGTCCGTGACGCCATCGGCTGCACACTCTTGCGATCGCCAGGGCCAATCAGGCCAGCTATATAAGCGGGACACATCCGGGCCCGCGTCTTGTGCTGCAGCGCTGACGCAAACGGTTCAAGCCGAACCTCAAGATCGCGTCGCCAATCCTTTGCCATCACCAGCCTCCATAAAAGCTGGCTCCCTATGAATCAGCGAAACCTCGCGTTGGAAATCCCTAAAATTACAGATCTGCCAAAGTAGTGCTAGGCTCGGACACGCCTGTCAGCGCGCAGCGCACTAACCGATTATGAGGGGGAGCCTTGACGTGCGTTTGCTGACGATGGATTTGATCCCTCCGAAGCTTGCCCGTCCGAGATTGACTTACCGAAATCGTCTTCACGCAACCCTTGAGCCACAGGCGCGAGTAGCAGCGTCAAATGGCGTTCCTGATCGCGGTCGTCCCGCCTGCCGATATGCGAAAAACGGCAGATTTAGCTAATACGCTAATTCCAGCATAAGCTCGTCGGACGCCCCTCTACCGAGGCAGGCCTTCACGCCACCGTTGCCCTAGCCGGAACCCGGTCGAGCACCTCGATAGTTTTCAGTTCCAAACCTGGTGCAAGCTGCGCTTAGCGCAGCGTCATTGCAGAGCCAAAGTGGCTCAACGATTCGCTCATCGTGTTGAGATCGAATCCCCGCTGCGAAGCGGAAGTCAAAGTGGTAAGGCATGTCGTGCCACGGGCAAATGGTGATCTCGGCTTCCTTGAGCAACCCCCGCCAGGAGGTTGACCTAGCCGAACCGCTCGCCTGCCTCATCACAGAAAACCAACCCATCGGTCGTCACCTATGGCATCCGCCAAATGCGTAGGGGATCAAGGTTGCATGCCGGTTAACCGGATGTGCCGGGTTCGCTGACATTCGGCCATTGAGCTAGTCACCGTCAGAATACGCTTGTCGAGATCGATATTTGACCATGTCAGGTCGAACAGCTCGCCCCGTCAACAACCATTATTGAGCGACAGCAGCAAAATCGGGTTCAGGTGGGTCGATAAACGCTATGTTGCGTATCGTGGGCGGCATCACATAGCCGCGCTGGTCTCGCAATCTGTTGGCGCTATTGTGCTTTGCCCGGCAACGTTCCGCATAGGCACCGACCTCCTAACACAGACATATCTCCCCCGCCTCCGAGAGGTTGCGGACCTCGAGCATGGCAACAATCCGGGCCTTCTTCACCCGCGTCAGCGGGTTGGATGAGATCAACTTCCATTCGACCGTTCGGTTGAGGCAAGCCCTGATCAAGGCTATATCGCGGTTAATCATTTGATGATTTAAGTCGCAATCGGTTTCAGCCGCACGCCAGCACTCCAAATCAAGCCGGACGAGCTTGTCGAGCTTGCGATCACGCATCTGACCTTCAGTCGCGAAACGTTCTGCTTGTGTGCCCGCTGGTTGGCCGTGGTCTAGGTGAGGCAATCGCCGTCGAAAGATAGTAGGCACTTCTAGCGTGGGCTTATGCCCACAATTGGATCAATGATTTGAAAGTATCCTGCCAATATGGTTCGTGCCGCTTCGCGCGCTTCTGACGGGCTCGCCGGATCGCCCTGCTCAGCCAGACCGCTTGCCGCGTGCAAAGATTTGCAGTTGAATAACATAGCTTAGCAGGCGGCGTCTTTACGACAGCAGATGATGATAAAGTCGGCTGTTATATGGTGTGAGGCCTTCAAGGCAAGCCTGCAACCGGAATATTGACGCTTTTGCCACAAAAAAGGGGCCAGAAAATCCGGCCCCTTTTCATGTTGTCTATTGAACGTGTATTTACATGCCCGAACCCGGACCATAGGTGATTTCCACCCGACGGTTCTGCAGTTCACGAACACCATCGGCAGTTGGGACCCGCGGATTGGCTTCGCCAAATGCTTGGCCACTGATTGCCGTAGATGGAATATTCCGAGCCGACAAATACGAACGCACCGACTGGTTGCGACGTTCGGAAAGGCCGAGGTTGTACTGCACCGAACCGGAGCGGTCCGTGTAACCTGCAAGCATGATCGGAACGCGATTGCAGCTGCCGTATGCACTGATTGCACTATCGAGCACAGTCGCCGCTTCGGGAGTAATCTGCGAAGAATCCCAATCGAAGAACACGATGTACGGCCCAGTGTTGCACTCAGCAACGGAAGGTGGCGGCGGAGGCGGTGGCGCCACTGGCGGCGGTGGTGGCGGTGGCGGTGGCGGTGGCGGTGGCGGTGGCGGTGCAGCATCCGCTCCAAAGTTGAAGCTCAGAGTGCCAAGCAGCGAATGGGAAGTGAAATCCCCACCTGCATTACGGCCAAGACCATCGACGAAGTCTGCGCCATCAAGATTGAAGTAGCGGTACTTCAAACCCACATCGACCGTACGTGATAGCGGTGCGCGAACGCCGGCAATCGCCTGCCATGCAAACCGCGTATCGGAATCGTCCAGAAATCCTGGGCCACTCAGGTCAACATTTGCATCAACCTTGAGGCGGCCAACACCGGCGCCACCACCGACAAAGCCCTGAAGCCCGTCATCGGCACCGAAGTCTACCATGGCATTGGCCATGAACGAAAGCACTTCAGCCGAGCCATCAACTTGGTAGACACCGTCCGGAACGATGTTACCATTCGACCCGCCGGGCACAACGCCCGTCGAAGTCAGCTCGTCCATATCTGCCTTCTTGTACGATCCTTCGACCTCGAGGCGGAACGCTCCGAAATCATACCCGACAATACCGCCGAAGTCGCCACCATAGTCGAAATCAGCACTAGCAGTGCCGATGTTCACGTCATCATCATCAATGTTACGAACGTCAAAGTCCGTATCTTCTACAATCATGGCACCGCCATCGAGTTCGATGTACCAGGCACCATCCCGGGCAAGAGCGGGCGAAGCAATGGCTGTCGAAGCCATAGCCAACCCAATTACCAGTTTACGCATCAGCGTTTCCCCTTGATTTTACAATTATTGATAGAGGCCACGGCCCGGCTTCTACCGATTGTTAGATATCCACGCAAGCAAGTAAGATGTATTGAGCGTTGCATTTCAGCATCACTTAGCCACCCATAGACAATTGGCGGACGGCGCATTTTACCCTCACGTTCCTGCAGTAATGCTATCAGCGTGGGTTGGTTCCTGTCACGAGGTCGAAATCACGCCGGCAGCAGCAAGCGCACTGAGAATCTGTTCTATGGCCTCGCGTGCTTGGGCATCCACCTGTGTGCCGCCTGCTGGCGCTGTAATGTCGGCTGCAACCTGCCAACCGTCCACGTACCGCCTGTCCCTGCCGAGCTCCTTGTCAAACACACGCATGCCGACCACGGGCTCTACAAAGATCCACTGACCATTCTGGCGGCAGGCAATCTCGCCCTCCCGCCCCGCGAACACACCTTCTGCGGCTTCCATGACAAGCCAGCTTTGTCCGTCCGCCGGAACAGCAGGAGCAGTTATTGCTCCGCCTTCGACAGCACAATGGATGATGGCATCTGCACGCGCAAACGCCTCGTTCACGAAGAACTCTTTTTGCGCTTGTGCAGCAAACAGAAATGGAAGGCCAAACCGCGCGGTGGTATCTGCAAACTGCGGAGGGTTCATGGTCAAACTCCTTATTGATCAAATGGAATAGCGGACACTCGCCGGCAGCGAGACCGAAACCCGGCCAACCTGCCGGATCAGAAAGTTGCCAGACCTTGCTCCGCTCAGCGCAGTGGACAATTCCTGAGCGGAAAGATGCAGGAAGGGTTGATCCACATCCCATTTGCCTGCCAGCCGCTCGCCACTGACAAGCCGTACCTCGTATCGCTCCAGATTCTCGGGCAAAGGCGTTTCCACATCGTTCAGCCATGCCCAGGCACCGCGTGCGCGCCGGGTCCATTTTACGTCCACCCCATTATCAACACGGCGAAAAGCCTTTGCCGCAACCGGGCTCAGCGGCCGCAAGGACGCCCCGATCAGCGCAACAGATGCCGAGATGGGTTGTGCATCGGCAATGCTCGACGCGTAAATTGCATCTGCGGTAGGGTTGAATACCTTCTCCGGTGTAAGGCGAGTAAGACGCCCGTCCAGAAGGACGAACGGCTCATGACCCCTATGGCTGCTTATTGCAGCTTCCGTCCCCCCCCGACCTCGCAACAGCAATGACAAACGCCAGCGACCAGCACCCAGCGCTTCGGCGGAGCCAAACTGGATCAGCTCATCGCCTATCAAAGCGCGATTGGCGCCTTGCGACAAAGACATCAAATCGGCGCCGACCAGACCGAGATCATCTGCGCACAGCTGCACGACGATCTGCGTTTCGCGATCAATAACGTGGCAAGAGGCTGGCGCCAGCACTTCCTGAACGGTACCTATGATAGCCCGCTCGCGCCTCGCAGCACCGATTGGCTCGAGACCTGCGCCGTCGCGGCTTACGAAAAGCGTAGCGCCGGTCCAGCCGCTGGCACCTGATGACGTAGCTGCATACATATTTGCGACGTCTGGTGACCCAACTCCATCCCAAGGCAGTTCGAACACGACAAGCTGGGTTGGTCCTCCAAGCTGGTCGGGAGCCTCATTTATGGCGCCTGAGTCACCTGCAGGAACGGCTCCTTGCGACAGAATGCCACTGACTGCCTGCAGTTCCAGTTCGACACCGCTGCTTCCCCACTCGAATGCCATGACCTGCCATAGCGCGGGATCGCCAGGCACCTGCACGAACGATCCTGCCTCGATGTTCGGATCCATGCTCGCGACGCGATAAAGTACTCTGCCCTTTTGTGCTGACAAACGCACTGCAGCCTTGTCAGCCAGCTTGCGAGCATCATCTGACAGCAGTGTTGCGGGCAGCTCAAGCGTTACAGGGTCGCTGTTGAACGACGCTGTGCTGCGTTGCAGTCCCGGCTGATAATCACGATCGTAATCATAATAGCGCAAGCTGACCTGTGCTGCCTTATGCTGTGCGGTTCGCTGCCGGGAAAAGCCTTTCTTGAGCCCTCCATCGCTGTCCCAACCCTCCAGTGGCGCAGGCAGAGGAGCCGCAGCGGCGGATGCCGGCGTGGCATCCTTGATCTTCAGGACAGATCCCGTGACGCTGCAGCTTACCGGAAAGACTGGATCAAGCATGGCAAGAGCATCCAGGTAACTCCCGTCAGAATGGCTGAAGCCTGTCAGCCCGGCCAGAGGCCGATCGATGGCCCCCGCAGTCTCGGAAAGCACGTCGGTCAGGGCAACTTGCAGTTCATCGGCGATGATCTCGAAGGTCAATGCCGGCAGTCTGTTCCCGAATTCGGCAAGCTGCAGATCTTCGAAGACGACGTAAGCAAGGCCGCGAAATGCCGGGCAGCGATCCAATCCCACATCCGCGGCAATCAAGGGATCGACCTGCTGGTCTTCCTCGCCCAGATAGGTTCGCAAGACACCACCAACCTTCAGATCCCCTGCCCTGCCGCGCAAAAGATTGCCATCAGCCCAGATCCGTCCGATGCTGCTTATCGGCCGGCTGCTCAAAGCAACTGCGAACGAAGCCGTATAGGAATAGGCTGCAACACTGCCGCGCCCCTTGCCTCCACCGACCTTCTCCTTGCGCTCGATAAGCTCGGTTGCCCAGATCACGCTCCCTGCCGACCGCACCTTGCCGAAATGCCTGGCAACCGGGCTGCCGTAACTTGATGTTGTGACGCGAAGATCGTTTAATCTTGGGCCTTCACGCGTGTTGGATCCGATGATCGCACCGTCGATCGACCTGCCGGCAAGCGCGCCGATCGCGCCGCCGAGTGGCCCGCCCAAGGCCGTGCCCACGGCGGTAAGAACCAGAGTTGCCATTGCTATCGTCCTTCTTGGGAGATCGTGAGCCGCCAGTGGCGTTCGGTATGCCACCCCTGCTCGGCCTCGCTCTTGACCACACGCCGCAAGCCTGCGTGAGCATGGATGTAGCAATTTGGTCCGGCAAACAGCGCCAGATGAAGCTGAACTGGCCCCAGCCGGAACAACAGGATGTCACCCACTCGTCGCGCTTCGCCATCAAGTCTGACCAGGCCGCTCCCACGTGCATGCTCCAGCAGGCGATCGACGTTCAGATTTCGCAAGCTGTAGCTTACAGGCAGGTCGAGCGGCCGGCCCGCACGCGCCGCTGCCGCGCCAATCAGGCCGACACAGTCCAATCCAGTGGCAGGATCACGGCCACAAAGCCGAAAGGGCGTGCCGACAAGACTTTCTGCTGCCTGTGCCATGCGCTGGCCGATCATGCTTCGCTGACCGGATATCGGCTTATGCTGTCATTGCCTGGCAGGAATGGCTCGCCCCGAAAATTGGCCACATTGCCAAACCTGTCGGCACAGGTCTGCACGCGATGGTCGCATCCTTCGCGCGCTATTGCACGGGTCCCGGCATTCGGCCTTGTGCGCAGCACAGGATCAAGCACAAGCTTGCCATCGTTGATCGCGACAATCCGGTGGGAACTGCCAGCTGCCGGACCATCGATCCACCGAAGCGTCCCTTCCAGCAGCAGCATCGGGTCGAGGGCATCACCAGACAGGGAAATCTCCTGCGTCTGCGGATCCACTGCGCCGATGAACACCTCGTGGGTGAAACGCGGCGCGGGCAGATTGCAGCCGGGCCCGCAAAACAGGGCACGACACGATGGGCTTGTCCGGGGCACAGGCTCCTTGCGAAGAACAGACTTTGCAGATTCCAGCTCGGCCGTGAACTCAAATTCATCGTGATTGACTGCGCCAATCGACCCACCGAACAGCGTCTTGTGTTCCATGTTTCGCCAGTCGACCAGCCCCATCTCCACCGTGGCGCTGTCATAGCAACCCTGCGCGATATCATCCGACGTGATCGCTTCGTGGGTAAAGGCTCCGTGAGCCTCGGCACTGTCTGGCTCAAGTCCGCTGGTCAGGCGTACCGCGGAATGGACCAGTCCGGGCGATGCGCGATGTCGAATGTCGTCGAAGACAAGATCACGATCATGCGACGTAAAGCCGAACGTAATTCCATCCCGACGATAGAGCCGCCAGAAACTTGCCACGGTTTCAAGCTCCCCTGCAAACCAGTGCCTGTTCATGACATTTCCCTCACCTCGAGAAGCGGGATGCTTGGTGCTTCTCCTGCGGCGAACACCGCGCCGTTGATGTCAATCCGGTCTTCGGCAAAGCGGACCGGCACATCAAACAGAAACCCCGCCCGCACCGCCGCACCGAATGCAGGCGCAGTGTCGAAATTAATTGTACCCAAAGGACCGAGCACCCAGTCTCGCGTAGCCACGCCATCAACACTGATCAGGATAGTTTCCGGATCTGGCCGTGTGATGCGACGCTCCTGCGGATCGCCACCGGAGCCGTACCGCTTCAAAAGGGCAAAGGCGCTTCTCGAGCCATCGCCAGTGCCAATCAGCTGGTCAAAGGCAGTTGGCTCGCCAGTCATTTGCCTTGAACTGCAATCGTAAGAATCGCGAAGGCGGAACGCCCGTGCAGCGCCGCGTCGGGCACGGAAAAACTCGATCAGAATGCCCAACTCGGCTTCTGACCGCACACCTGGCCCTACATCGAACCGCAGCCTTGCATCTGACCAGAGGGCGTTGCGATGCTCATGTCCCGATGCCGTCACGACCACATTGGTAGAAAATTCTGGCATGACGGCTGAACCGCGCCCTAGGCCGAGCGGATAAGCTATATCATCAAAAGCTTGCATATCATCCTCGCGACGCATTGATGGCAGCCGGACATAACCGTCACGAACTACCTGTGGTGACGCCCAGACGAAGCAACGCGGCACACCTCGCTCGCGCGCCTCGTCCAGCCCAGCATCGATAAATTGCCATTGCACAGAAGCATCCTCCTGCCGCAGCACAAAACCGGCAAGGTAGTCTTGCTCTTCTATGGGATACCCCAATCGTTCGTCGACCAGCGCATAAGCCACGCGACGCAGGTTCTGGCGCCCGGCGGTGAGCCAATCGTAATCTTCGATCTGCAGCCGATCAAAGGCAGGACTTGCCCAGCCGACCGGCAGGTTGGCACGCAGAGCCTCCGGCATTACAGGGTCCAGAACGGTCGGAAGGAAAGCCAGCAGCCTTACATCCGCTCCTCCGCTGCCAGCCGCCGTTCGAACAGCGGCAGTCAACTCAGCGGTGGAGCGCGCCAACATCGCACCTGCCTTGTCCAGCAGCGCCTTGCGTGCTGCATCTAACGGTGCGGCCAATGTTTCAATGACAAGCGGATCACCGCCAAATTCTGCGCGCGCAGCCTCGTCATATATACAGATGCGCCCATCGCCGAAAACCCACCACCATGGTTCACCAATCTGAAAACGCACTGGGGCACCGGCAGCCTGCAGCATTGCCACCACTTCGCGACCCACCTTTTGCAAATAAGCCATGGCCGCAGTGTTGGCAGGTGAAAGCAGGCTTGAAGGTGGATCCCACCCGGTTTGTGCAGGATTGCCGCTTGCATCACGTTGCTGCCATGCAGGCGGGCAATGCTGCGCCAGCAATTCATAAGAAAGAGAAGCTATCGGTTCGAAGCCAAGCCGAACACATTCTTCAAAGAACGACCGGTGCCATGCCTGCGCAGCGACGTTGAAGGCAGGCGCGCGATCATCGACCAGAAAAACTCCAGCCCCTTCTCTTTGCAGCGTGAAATAATGGCTCATGCCTAGATAATGGACAATCTCACCGCGGTAGCCCAATGCACGTATGTTGCGCAGCAGCCGCGCCGGTGTCTGGGTCCCGCTATCATCAAAAGCAGTGCACATGCCGATCCCATGAGGCGGCAGGATCACATCGCCTACCTCCATGACTGCACCTGCGCCGTCCACGCGGATCGAATCCATCTGCGCCCACCCTTCGGCAGGCACAGGCAGATCGCCACCTTCAGGATCGTAGGCAGCTGAAACAAGCGAGATGAACATTCGATCGATATCGCCCGCAAAAACGGCATCGGCTTCATCAGGCAGAATGAAGCCGGCACGAAGCTCGGAAAACGGCAGCGTGACGACCGCATCTTCGGGCAAACCTTGCGCATAATTCCAAAGACGTACGAACCACGTCCGCGCATTGCCACTGCGATCCCGACCTTCGATGGTCAGCGTCGGTCCGTTTGGCACGTCAAGCGGCATGATGCCTTCAGAGCGCCAGCGAAAGCTCAACGTCGAATGACGATAATCCCTGCTGGTGGTGTAGGCGGCAAGCGGATGGTCAAGTGTATCCTCGCTATCCCAGATCAGACCGGCCAGATCTTGTTGCCGGTAAAATACGCAATCAACGCGCAACGCGTCATGAGCCGCAGTCGTGACAGCTGCCATCATCGGCCGGGGGAAGTTCACGGTCCAGAACCGCGGATCGAAGCGCTGAATATAATCGCGTTCCTGCCCGTTGCGGGTCTTTGCAAGCCAGTAAGCCATATCAGGACAGTCCTTCGATCACATCAATCTGCGGTGAGCGCCCGGCGAACCGCGCTGGCCACTTGGCGGCTTGAACGTTGCAGGTTCTGAGCGGCAGTACCGCCGGGTGGTGTGGTAAGGTGGATGGATACCCGCACATCGCGCGGCTGTGCCATCGAGGCTCCTTGCTCAATTCGTCCAGCTGCTGTCGGCACGAACACTTCGGGGCCACGCTCTCCCACCAGATATGCCGCATTGGGAGCTACATTGCCGCCCGTGGCCCGCCCGGGGAGACCGAGGATCGAGCTCAACAGGCTGGTTCCTGCAGAGAGCAGGCCACCGCCTGCACCGCCCATCTGCGCCATACCTGCCTGCATCGCACGGCCGGCAATATCATCAAGGACATTGATGGCTGCCCGCTTCAGATCGTCAAAGCCAAGCTTGCCGTTGCGCAACGCACCCGACAGGCTGCGCTCCAGCACATCGCCCGAGCGGGAAAAACCATCGATCAATGTAGTGTCGAACTGGCTGCGCATCTTTGCAATATCTGCGGCAAACCCTTGTGTGTTGGCGCGCACGTCGATCATCATCGCATCAAGATCATCATCCATCTTCCTGCTCCATCAGCTGTTCCAACTTTGCTCTGTCAAACGTTGCGGAGGTGCCGCTGCGCGTTTCGACAGCCTCAAGCACGCTTGCCAGTTCGGCAGGCGTCGCCTCCCAGAACTCCGGCGGCCGCCATCCCAGCAGCAAGGCGCAATGCCCGGACAATTGCCGTGCAACAGTCCCGAACCGCTTTTCTGGAGAGTCCATCAGTGCAGACCTTGCAGGACCTGCTTCAGAATGGAGCGCAACGCCGGGGCGGACGCTGCCAGACCCTGCTCCACCACAGCTGCACCAACATCCTCCCGACCAATCCCGGACCGGTCAGCCAGGCAGTGCCAGAACAGGGCAGACATCTCGCTCAGCCTCAGCTTGCCGTCACCGGCACGCTCCACCAGCTCGAACAGCGAGCCGAGATCTTCTTCTGCAGCAACAAGCGCGGCAAAAGTCGGCCGCAGCCGCCGCTCCCTCCCGCCGATCATCAAGAAGCTTTCGCCGCGCAGCGGATTGGCCGCTGCATCGCCGCCGCCCGTCATGCAGTTACCGGATAGACGGGGCCGGAACTTTCAAGCGCCACTGTATAATTGCGCTCGCCATTGAAATCGCCTGCATAATCGAGCCGCTGCACCAAGAATCGTCCGCGCATGCGCTCCCCGCCCTCGAAGCTCAGCTCGTAGTCGTCGATCCGGCCGGTAAGCGCGTTTTCGCGGATCGCGGCTTCTCCATCCGATCCCAGGAAGATGCCGGCTGCGCTCACGGAAACCTGGCGAACTCCGGCGCCCGACAGCAGTTCACGCCAGCCTCCCGATGCCTTGTTGGTGATGACCACCGCATCACCTGAAATTGACATCTGCGTTGTTCGCAGCCCCGCGACAGTTTCAAAATTGGGCGGATTTTCGCTGTTCCCGATCTTGAGCAGGAATGCACTTCCCTTCTGGGCTGTCATCTGGATTCTCCATCAAAGGTGATTTCAGGCCGCCAACAGGCGGAAACGATGTTCGATCAGGACCGCACGCGTGGCGGGCAGCCGCTGCTGCGTGCGGGCACGCAAGAAAAGGACAGAGGCTATGGTGAAGTCAGGTTGGTTTTTCGCCAGACCCGCGATCACCTCTTCGATCCTGCGCACCAGGCCTGACGCCGTTGCAGGATCATCTCCGCGGCACTGCAATTCGATGGCAAGGCGGATCTCGCGCCCTTCTCCGGTTTTGTGGCTCCAGTCGACGCTCGCGCTGGCAACAAGGGCAAGCCAGGGCAGGCTTGCTCTTGCCGGAGCTTCTTCGGTAATGCTGTTAAGCTCGGCAGACAGTACCGGGTCATCGGCAAGCGCTCGCAAGACGAGGGCGCGAAGGGCGATCTCCATGCTGTCAATCCTTTCTGTCAGACGTGAACTGCGGCCACAGCCATTCCGCCTGCCGCCACCGGCACGGATCGTCCCTGAAATCGCGGCTTGCATGCGCTACAGGCCTCGCTTGTCGCGCGACCCGCTGCGCCGCCGCGCGCGCCAGCGCTGCCCAGTCAAAGCGGCTGCCTGCACTGATCATGTCAGCCGCATCCGTCGCCACGGCTGCCACAGCGCCGTTACCGCAAGCGGAGGCGCCACAGAGGCATCGGCCGCATCGCGGGAGCGATGGTGGTGTGCTGCCAGCCGGACGATCCCATGGCGCAATGCTTCGGGAAGGCTGGCCCAGTCGGTAACCATGCCCGCCCGGTAACGCACGCTCACCCGCGTAGCGCCGCCGGCCTCCGTGATGCGAAAGCGACCCACACCATTTGCATCGATTTCGCTGCGGAATGCAGATTGAGCCAGGACTTCGCGTGTGCCATCGCCATGAACGCCAGTGACAGAGACGACCTGTTGAACAGGCCGCGTGGAAACCTCCTGCCAGCCACCTGGACTGAACGGCGCGCGCGCCGCATGCATTTCTTCGAAATCCCGCTCGATCAGGCTGACACCAGTATACCCTTCACAGATATCGAGTGCAGCAACCAGCAATTGGAACAGCAGCGCATCTTCGCGCATGGTATTGATGCCAAGCCATTGCTTAAGCTCGGCAAGAGCCGCAGCCGGCAACGCCATAGGCGCAATGATGGCGCGCTTCATGAGGGCAGCCTTTCAAGTCGAGTGGGTTGGACCTGCCAGCCCGCGCTTGCGATCGCTCGCAGCCACGGGCCGACAGTAGGCATGACGCAAGGGGTTGACGCCTTGCCCTAGGCAGATTGCTTACGCCTCGATGCGAAGCAGCTTGATCGCATCGGAATCCAGCACCTGTCCGCCGATCCGCTTCGTTGCGTAGAAATGCACGAACGGCTTGTGCGTGAACGGATCGCGCAGGATTGCGGTCGCGGAGCGCTCGGCGATCAGATATCCTGCACGAAAGTTTCCGAACGCGATCGGGCACTCGCCTGCGGCAATATCCGGCATGTCCTCCGCTTCGACAATGGGATAGCCAAGCAGACGATCAGGCTGACCTTCGACCATGCCCGGCTGCCACAGGAACGCTCCGTCGGTCGTCTTGAGCTTGCGCACGCTCGCCATGGTCGCAGAGTTCATCACCCAGCTTGCGCCCTGGCGATGCGAAGCCTTCAAAGTATGCACCAAATCGATCAACCGTGCCTCCGGTTCAGCGTCGAAGCCAATCCCGTCGCCTGATCCGACATATTGGAGGGAGCCAAAAGCGCGCACCCCGTCGCCAAGGGCAGATAGCGTCGCCGTCAGGAAACCAGCCGGCTGATCGACGCCAGAGCCATGGACAAAAGCCTCTCCTTCGGCACGCGCAAACTCCGAAGCGATTTCGGCAGCAAGCCAGCTTTCCAGATCGAATCCCGCATCATCCAGCATTGCCTGGCTCGCGGCCGGGTTGGCGAACAATTCGCCAGTGGGCGGCGCGATCTCGTGGAACGCAGGCGTGGCAGTCTCCGGCCGGGCTGCCGTTTCGCTGACCCAGCCCGATGCGGTGCCGCCTGATGTGACCAGCTTGCGATATCCCGACGTGCCTGTCTGCACCACCTGGGCGATGCTGCGGATGGGGCTGATCTCGACGAGGGTGCGGGCGATCATCGCATCGACCTCGCGCGGCACGGCATAGCCACCGTCGCGGGCAACCGCACCAGAAATGCTTTTCAGCTCTGCGTCACGGCCGCTGCGCAGATAGCCATCGACAAACCCCTTCACCTCTGCCGTGCGGTCAGGCTGACCTCCATCGATGACAGGACGCGAAGCTGCCCGGCTGACCTTTTCCAGTCGCGCCCTGACCTCGTCCACATCGGTACGCAGGCCGACAATTGCCTCGTCTGCGGCATCTTGACGGGCAACGATGTCGAAGGACGCATCGAGGTTTTCCGTCTTGTATTCCATAGTCATCAGGCAATACCCTTTCGCACATGAAAAAGGCCGCCGGAGGCAGCCTTTGAAACGCCACAAAGATTATGGCGGAATGATCGCCTGCCACACGGCAGGAGCTTGAACTTATGAAACGCAGTGAATACGCGAACCATGCTGCATCGGTCGCGAAACGAGGCTGACCTCAAACAGATCGACGCAGTGCAGCGCACGCCCTTGCCGCCCATCACCGAGCACTGCCATGTCAGCGTGCCGCGCCCGGTATCCGAATGAAAGACCGCTCAACCCGCCTGTCTTTACCAGACGCGCAGCGCGGCTTGCCGCATGGTCAATGCAGCCAATCACGCGCAAGCCGCGCTCATCCTCACAGATGCGCTCAATCCAGCCGACGCGCTGATCGCACCGGTGCTGCCACAGCAACGCAAGACGCTGATCTGACATACGCAACTCGGCAAGACTGCGCAGGAAGGCACCTTTTTTGATAAGATCGCGCCCGGCATCCACTTTATCGAATAGCGCGGCATAACCCGCAAAACGCAAGCCGGCATGATGTGCCACGCTCCTGTGGTGATCAATCCGGCTCATTTCAGGATCTCCCCTGCGCCGAAGCGCAGGGCAATCGCGAACAGCAGGAAAGCCAACATCGCGCGCACGGTCCAGTCGATGACCGCCTTCCAAGCGCTGCGCTTGGCATCGCGCCACGCGCGCAGCAATTCGCGCAATTCGGCAAGGTCGCCATGCGCAGTCGCATCATCCAGTCCCATCCGGCTCAGCACACGTCCGGCGCCAAGCTCGCTTGCCTCCTCGACCACCGCCCGCAAGGTGACCAGGTCGCCACCTGTCTCCTTGGCCTGCGCAATCAGTCGGGCCAGCATGTCCTCGCGCGTCATGGCCGTTCTCCTCCGGTTACTGCGGCGGGCGGGCTCAGTCCCAGCATGCTGCGCTTCTCGGCATTCGTCAGGAAATCCGCCCCGCTAACCAGAGACCACAGTTTCTCGCGATCCTCGGCAAGCGCCGGCACCTGATCCAGATCTACGCGCAGCGCAACATCAGGCCACCAGGCAGCAAGCGCCTCACCCAAAGCGTCGAGAATCTTTGCCGCCAGTGGCAGCAGTGTCAGCCGCCACAATGCACGATTGGCCTCGCGATAATTGGAATAGGTGTTGTCTCCCGGCAGTCCCAGCAACATCGGCGGTACTCCAAAAGCCAGCGCAATGTCCCGTGCCGCTGCCGACTTCAATGTGGCAAAATCCATATCGGCCGGCGACATCGACAGGCTTTGCCACTTCAACCCGCCTTCAAGCAGCATGGGTCGGCCTGCATTGCCGCTGCCTTGAAAAGCAGAGGCTAGCTCGGCCTTCAACCGGTCGAACTGCTCGGCAGTCAACGTGCTGCCGTCGCCTGCATCATAAACCATCGCTCCCGATGGACGCGCCGCGTTTTCGAGCAACATCCGGTTCCAGCGCGATGCCGCATTGTGAATGGCCACCGACTGATCGGCCGCTGACAGGCTGCCGGCACCATAATGATCATCACCAGGATGAAAGGTCTTCAC
The DNA here is from genome assembly GCF_031846435.1 of Croceicoccus esteveae. Classification (NCBI taxonomy): domain Bacteria; kingdom Pseudomonadati; phylum Pseudomonadota; class Alphaproteobacteria; order Sphingomonadales; family Erythrobacteraceae; genus Croceicoccus; species Croceicoccus esteveae. The sequence continues at coordinate 33,754 of NZ_JAVRHS010000008.1, read as the reverse complement.
ATGGACAAGATTTGGATATTGCGCCTCATCCTCGACCGGCAGGTTCACCAGACTTTCGCCCACCCGGTAGCGATAGGCCTGCGGCCAGCCATCCGGCCCTGGCAGCACGCTGATCCGCTCCGGGCGCAGCGCGAAAAGCTCGCAGGGACGGCCTTGCGCATCCTTGATGATCTGAATGTAGCCATTGCCATGCAAAAGTACCTGAGCGGCCAGCGTTTCCAGCAGTGATTGCCCCGCGCTCGTCGCATTGACCAGCTTTGCCAATTGGGGATCCATGGACATCAGCGGCGCACTCGCCACTCCTTCAGCGACCATCCGCACAGCCCGCTGCGCCACCGGATTTTCAATGAAGGCGCGTTGCACCGACCCTGTATATTCATATGGTGCTGACCCTGTCTCGCTATCGGCAAAAAGCCAGGGGGAGGCAAAAGGCGGCGCCAACGGAGGACGCGCCGCGGGCGCCGCCTTGAAAGCGGCCCCCAACGTCTGCAAAAATGACATAAAAGGCTCCTATTGCACCCAGATCCGCGGACGCCCGCCGGTGCCCAGCATCAGTTCGGTCAATGCCCATACCAGCGCATCGGCACGGTCGGGCGAACGGCCCGGCCCGTGATATTGTCCACCTGCACCCAGCGCGCACATTTCATCTTCAAGCTCGGCAAAATGTCCCTGGTGGCGTACCCTGCCAGCTTCATAGAGCGCAGCAATTGGCTCGGCACGGGCAACCTTGCCTCTGCTGGCGTGCACCAGCCGGATCGGCAGCGAAACATCGGCGGCCCGCATGACGCTTTCGACCATCGCGCCGCCCTGGTTTGCTTCGGCGACGATCCGATCGGCATTCCACAGCCGCGCCGCACCCGCCGCAGCCCTGGCCCAGCGTTCGGGGCTTGGCTTGGTTACCGAACAATCGGCAAGCACGCGTGCAATCCCATCATCGCCCAGCCCGACCACCACGATGCCGCACGCATCGCCCTTGGCACTTGCCGGTGGATCGACGCCGACAACGATGCGCGTCAGCGCACGCCCCGCCGGCTCCCGGCAACGCTCCAGCACATCGCGGCTCCACAACGCCCCCTCGACATCCTCCAACATCTCGCCGTCAAGCTCCTGCCGTCCCAAGGCGCTGCGTCCGAAGGCGGCACGAATATCGCTCAGAAACCGGGCCGGCAGATTGCCTGCATTGTCGTAACTTGTTCCGCGGGTGACCACGGTATCACCGATCTTTTCTGCGGACAGGAGCCGCTTCAACAGCGGCACGGCACGCGGCGTGGTCGTCGCCAGCACCTGCGGACATTCCCCAAGGCGCAGGCCAAATGCCAGATTGTCCCAGGCCGCACTCGCCCGCCCGCTCGACATGTCCCACTTGGCAATTTCGTCACACCATGCATGGCTGTGCTGCGGTCCGCGCAGGCTTTCAGGCTCAGCAGCGGAATACAGAAACGCCTGCGCCCCTGTCGGCCAGGTAAGGCGGCGCAGCGATGGTTCGAAAACCGGCCGACGATGCGGCGGCGAAATGGACAGAATACCGCTTTCCCCCTCCACCATGACAGCCCGCGTTTCAGTCAGGGACGATCCGACAAGCGCTATGCGTGCCTCAGGGTTGCGGCGAACGACCGTCCGCACCCATTCGGCGCCTGCACGGGTCTTGCCAAACCCGCGGCCTGCACAGATCAGCCACACCCGCCAGTCGCATTGCGGCGCCAGCTGCTCGGGCCGCGCCCACAACTCCCAATGCCAGCGCAACTCCTGCTGCTCGGCTTGCGTCAACAGCGACAGGACAACCGCTCTTTCCTCTGCCTCCAGCGAGAGCAGCCAGTTCAGCCGTGCGACGATGCTCATGCATCGTCCGATCGATCTTTGTTGCTGTTTTGTTCTTCGTCTTTCGCTCCCGCAACGTCCTGCAGGCGGTTAGCTGCCTGCATCCTGTCCCGCATCATATCTAGCTTCGCGTTGATGGAATCGAGTGCTGCCTGTTCATCTTCCTGATCGCGCATGGCCCGGATCTTGCCGACCGTGGTGCGATGCGCGACCAGGAGCCGCATGGCACTCGCATTGTCATATTTGCGCTTGCGCTTGGCTTCGGAACTTTCAACCGTTCCAGCGCGCAGCCTGTGCAAGAGGTCCATCTCCATCGCATCATAACCATCACACAAGGCGGCGAACCATCTGCGGGCAAATTCGCTTTCGCTCTGCCGCGCCTTGTAAACCGTGCTTACGTCCATCTTTGCCGCTCTGGCAGAAGCCGCGACATTCGACGTGCGTGACAAAGCATCGAGGAAGCGCTCCCGCCAATCATCGTTCCCGCCCTTGGACGCAGGCGCCTTGCCTTTCGCCATGGTTCACTCCCATCCTGTTATGATCGGCTGCATCGGATCCGGTTCGCGGCGCTAAAAGCTGCCGGCTCGTTACACATTATCGCGATGTTCCGTTTCTCTAACCAATCAGCGTGACAATGTCAATCTAATTTAACCTCTATGGTTATATCTGATGAGATTTTCGCTGTCAGAGGGATCAGCTTCGGCCTAACAGAACGCTCCTGTAACTTGTGCGAATGGCTTCGGCGTGCTGCGAAAACTATATGACTGGACTGTCGCCAAGGCGGAGCATCCCCATTCCGAACGCTGGCTGGCAGCCATTTCCTGCATGGAATCGAGCTTCTTTCCAATTCCGCCACACCCGCTGCTCGGCCTCATGTGCCTTGCTCGCCCGGACAAGGCGATTCGTTTTGCCATCATCACCACCATTGCTTCGGTGGTGGGCGCACTCATCGGCTATGCAATCGGCTTCTTTCTCTACGAAACCGTCGGCAAGGCGCTGCTCGCCGCCATTGGCCTTGCTGACGATTTTCCCATCGCCGCATGTTACCTGCGCACATACGATGTGGAGATCATCATCCTTGCCGGCACCACGCCTGTGCCATTCAAGCTTCTCACCATCACTGCCGGCTTCATCCACATGGCGCTGGTGCCATTCATCCTTGCGAGCATCGCCGGACGGGCGCTCATTTTCATGAGCGTCGGCGTGCTGTTCCGCATCTTCGGCGCACGCATCAAGCTGTTCATTGACAAATATCTTGGTGCCGTGACCGCTGTCTTCACGGTACTGCTGGTAGGCGGCTTCCTCGCGCTCTCCCTCATCGGCAGTGGCGAGACCGCGCCTGACGATGCATGCGCCGCCGCAACACTTGCCGCTCCTGTCAGCTGACGCGGGTTCAGATAATGCCGACTGCCTTGCCTGCTTTCTCGAACATCTCCAAAATGTCACTGACCTGCTCCTGCGTGTGTTCGGCACAAAGCGAACAGCGCAGCAAGGTGACATTCGCAGGTGTGGCAGGCGGCCGCGCCAGATTGACGTAAAGCCCCTCACGCAAAAGCGCATTCCACATCGCGGCACCCCGCTCCAGATCAGGCATCAGCACTGCAATGATCGCGCTTTGCGGGGTCTTCGTGCCGAGCTGGAAGCCAAGCTCCTGCAACCCTGCATGAAGGCGGCGCGAATTCGCCCACAAATGCGCGCGCTTGTCCGCGGCGTGCATCAGCTTGCGGATCGAAGTCGCCGCGGTCGCCACCACGCTCGGCGGCAGCGAAGCGGTGAACACATAGGGGCGGCACACCAGCCGCATGATGTCGAACTTGGGATGATTGGAAACGCAAAAGCCGCCAACAGTTCCGACGCTTTTGGAAAAAGTGCCGACGATGAAGTCCACGTCATCGATAACGCCGACATCCTCGGCAACGCCGCGTCCGTTGGGCCCGATGAAGCCCATGGAATGCGCCTCATCGACCAGCACCATCGCGCCATTTGCCTTGGCAACTTTTACCATCTCCTGAAGCGGCGCGACATCACCAAGCATGGAATACACCCCTTCAAGGATGACCAGCTTGCCGGCTTCTGCAGGAATGCGTTTTAACCGCTTTTCCATGGCTTCGATATCATTGTGCTTGAACGGCACGACCTCTGCCTGCCCCAACGCACAGCCATCCCAGATCGACGCATGCGAATCGATGTCAAGAACGATGTAATCACCCTTGCCGGCAATGGTGGAAATAATCCCCAGATTGGCCTGGTAGCCAGTGGAAAACACCATGGCATGATCCATGCCGTAAAATTCGCGCAGCGCTTCCTCGACATCGCGATGTACGGCATAGGTGCCGTTTAACACCCGGCTGCCCGTCGTCCCCGATCCGAAATCTTCCAGCGCCGTCTTGCCAGCGGCAATGACGTCGGGGTCGAACGTCATCCCCATGTAGTTATAGGTGCCAAGCAGGATCGTCTCGCGTCCGTTGCAAATGGCGGTAACCGGCGACAGCACCTTTTCCATCACCATGGCAAAAGGATCGGCAAGACCGCTTTCCAGCAGTTCGCGACGCTGCTGGATCAGCGGATCGAATTTCGTGAAAAGGTCCCGCTCTCCCTTGAGCGGAGCAGGCACCGGGTCCGGCCGATGGGGCTGGCTGATCGCCTCAGTCATCGCGATCAGCCCTGACGCAGCCGCGTGACGGCATCGACAAGCTGACCGTAGGTTTCGATTTCCGCCTGCTGGTTCATGCTGATGATGATGTCGAATTCATCCTCTATCGCCGCGACAAAATCCATCACCGTCAGGCTGTCCCACTCCAGATCCCTTGTAAAGCTCGTCTCCTCCGTGATTGTGACGCCTTGCTTGTTGAAGGTTTCTATGAGGGTGTCGATACGCGTCTTCGTCTCTTGGCGGTCCATGATCCGGCCGTTCTCCAGCATTGTGCATTCGCCCGTTTGGCAAAGCGACCGGATTAGCGCCTGTCAAGACCGGCATGTCTAACGAGCAATCAGAAAGCCAAGCCGGACGCCGCTACAGCTGGCCTGACGAGGGATGGACCCAGAGCCGAAAGGCGGACCAGACCGACGACGAGCACGCTGCATGATGGATCATGTGTTGAGGCAGGCGCAGCCACCCTTATGCGCGTGGCAACTTGCCCTCTTGCACTGCAATCCCTAGCTTTCAGGTTCGACCGGTTGCTCCTGTCCTCACATTCTCTGCCCTTATGCGTTCTGGCCTCATGTTTTTTGCCCATAGCTCACTGACCCCACCTATCTCACCGCAACCTGTCTTTCCTCTCCTCGCGCCTTGCGCCCTTACCTTGCGAATGGCTTTGCTCGATGAAAACAGTTTCCCCTGCGCCCGACGCGGACACGCTTGCGTTGATGACCCTTGCCTGGGTGCTGCAGGATGACAGGCGCGCCGAACGGCTGCTTTCCTTGACGGGCCTCACACCTGACCTTTTGCGCTCCGGCCTCGCCGATGTGCAGGTGCAACTGGCAGTGTTCGAATTCCTTACCAATCACGAGGCCGACCTGCTGGCCGCAGCCGATGCCCTCGACTGCGACCCTGTCTGCATCATCGATGCGCATGCGGCGCTTGCGACAAGGGTAACATCATGAAAACCACCGCTTCCAGCCGCCCGCTTATCATTACCGATTGCGACGAGGTGCTGTTGCGGATGATCCCGCATTTCCGGGACTGGCTGGAAGAGGACCACGACATCCTGCTCGATTTCTCCCGCGGCTTTGGCGATGGCATGCGCCGCCGCGGCGAACAGGAACCCCTGCCGCATGCAGAGATGTGGAAATTGCTCGGCAGCTTTTTCGATACGCAGATGCACCGGCAGGATGCGGTGCCGGGGTCCATTGCTGCCATGCACACGCTGTCCGATCATGCCGAGGTGGTGGTGCTCACCAATCTTGAACATTTTCGCAACGATACACGCCGCCGGCAACTGGCCGCTCTTGGCCTTGATGTGCCTGTCTATACCAATCAAGGACCAAAGGGTCCTGCACTGCAGGCAATCCTGGCGGAACGGGGCGAACATCGCCCGGCCTTTTTCATCGACGATCTTTCAGTGCATCACAATTCCGTCGCCGTTGTTGCCCCTGCGGTGACCCGGCTCCACTTTGTCGGTGAGCCAGGAGTTGCGCCCCACGTCGAATGTGCCTTCAAGGCTGGCGATGCCCACGCCCGGATCGACGATTGGCAGACAGCTCTTTCCTGGCTCCTCAAGAATATCGAAGGACAAGATTCATGAACGGTGACGTTATTTCCGAGCGTCTGACCCAGCTTGGCGTTACCCTGCCCGATGCCGCCGCTGCCGTCGCCAGCTATGTGCCTGCCCTTCAGACAGGCAACATGCTGTATATTTCAGGCCAACTCCCTTTTGTGGATGGCGTCCTCAAGAAAGGGCGGCTGGGTCATGACGTGTCGCTTGACGAAGGCGTCGCTGCAGCACGGGCCTGCGGCATCATGATCCTGGCGCAGGCGCAAAAGGCGCTCGGCTCGCTCGACCGGATTGAACGCATTGTAAAGCTTGGCGCGTTTGTTGCCTCAAGCTCCGATTTTACAGATCAGCCTGCGGTTGCGAACGGCGCTTCTGAACTGATCGCCGATGTTCTGGGCGAAGCGGGTCGTCACACCCGAAGCGCTGTTGGCGTCGCGGCGCTGCCGCTGGGAGCCTGCGTGGAGATTGACGCGATCTGTATGGTTCGGCCTAACTGATCTTGGTGCTGGTGATACCTCACTTTTTCCGCCCCGAAACAGCGGACGGCCTCAACTGCCCGGCCGATCCTGCAGAATGTCCATCTGGTGGCGCTCGCCGCCGGGAATGTCACTGATATGCCGCAAGGCCGTTCCGTGCGGATAGCTCCCGATGTGTCGAGCCTGCCTGCCGGTCAGTGGGACGCACTCGATGCCACAGGAAATCCTTTTACGAGCCACCGCTTCCTGTCCCTGCTGGAAGAAGCCGGCAGCGTCGGCGGTCGTTCCGGTTGGAAGCCTGCCCCGCTGGTGATGGAGGGGCAGGACACATCGCTCAGCGCCGCCGTGCCGCTTTACATCAAGGGGCACAGCCAGGGCGAATATGTGTTCGACCACGGCTGGGCTGAGGCATGGCACCGGGCAGGCGGCAGCTATTATCCCAAGCTGCAGATCGCGGTGCCGTTCACGCCAGCCACCGGCCCGCGCATCCTTGCCCGCAACCGGGACGATGCCGCTGCCATGATCCAGGCGATTGAAATGCTGTGTGATCAACACGGCATGTCCTCTGCCCATGCGACCTTTGTCGAGCAGGATCAGTTGCCGCTGTTTCGTGACGCCGGGTGGCTCATTCGCCAGGATGTGCAGTTTCACTGGCAGAACCGTAATTATGCCGATTTCGAAGCGTTCCTTGACAGCCTTTCGTCACGCAAGCGCAAGGCAATCCGCAAGGAACGTGCCCGCGCAACGCAGGGCCTGCAGATGCTGGATCTTACCGGCAGCGAGGTTCGTCCCGACCATTGGGATGCATTCTGGCAATTCTACCAGGACACGGGCGCGCGCAAATGGGGGCAGCCCTATCTCACCCGCGCGACGTTCGATCTCATCGGCGAGCGCATGGCGGATGAAGTGCTGCTGATGCTGGCCATGGACAACGGCACGCCTGTTGCAGGAGCGCTCAATTTCATCGGGCCGCAAGCGCTCTACGGAAGATATTGGGGCACATTGGTCGACCGACCTTTCCTGCACTTCGAGCTGTGCTATTACCGCGCCATCGACGCTGCAATCGAACGCGGCCTTGTCCGCGTGGAGGCAGGCGCGCAAGGCGCACACAAGCTCGCGCGTGGGTACGAGCCTGTTCACACCTTTTCTGCTCATTACATCACCGATGAGGGGTTCAGGGCAGCGGTAGCCGATTTCGTAAAGCGCGAAGCCGAGCAGGTTGGCGCCGATCGCGACATGCTCGCGGCGATGGTGCCGTTCCGCAAGGCAGAGTGACAGCGGGACATCGTATCAACGGACAGCCTGCGAACGGACAGCGTGCGAACACGGCCTGTGGCTGAGTATCATCGGGCGGTCCTAGGGAAGCTGGCGATGCAGCTTGTGTGCAGCAGAACGAATATCTATAGGCGCAAGCCGAGGGGCATGCTGGACTGGGTCATCGGCGAAACGCCGCGACTCTCAAAGGCGGAGGACAACATGGATCAGGGAACCGCAACCGAAACCGACATCCTGTTGCAGGCGCGGCGCAGGGTCGGAGGTGACTACACGCCAAGCGTGCAGGAACCCTACATGAGCGACCACCAGCTGGAGTTTTTTCGCCGTCTGCTGGTGGAGTGGAAGCAATCCATCCACAACGCTGCTGCAGACACGCTGCTGCATCTGCAGGATGGCCCTTTGCGTGAGCCTGACCCAAACGATCGGGCATCAAGCGAGACGGACTGGGGCATAGAACTCCGGACAAGGGACCGGCAACGCAAGCTTATCGCCAAGATCGACGCGGCGCTGCGGCGGATCGATGACGGCGAATATGGTTATTGCGAGATCACCGGAGAGCCGATCGGCCTTGGTCGTCTGATTGCCCGACCAATCGCGACCATGACGATCGAAGCGCAGGAGGCGCACGAACGCCGGGAACGTGTATCACGCGATGATTGACGCCCCTGATATCAGGCACTGTGTCTTCAAACAGCTTGTTAAGACGTTGTTAGTTGGTTCTATCTACATAAGCGAGGCTTGATGACCGAACAGCGGGTAAGGCAGGATAGCGAGGCAATGGCAGATCGGGACATGCGCAGGCAGGAGCGCGAATCGCTGTTCCTCGCTGCACAATTGCGAATCGACGGACATGACGAGCCTGTTGCAGTAAAGCTGCGCAACATTTCCGATTTCGGGATCATGGCGGAAGGTCTGATGCGGGTATCGCGGGGCGACCGCCTTTCGGTAACGCTGCGCAACATTGGCTGGGTTGCGGGCACCGTGGCTTGGGCAGCGGGCGATCGCTGCGGGATTGCGTTTGACCATGAAGTGGCATCGCACAAGGTGCTTTATCCGGTTGATGACGCAGATCTGCCAGAATCTTCTGGCCGCAAGCCCGAGCTCGACGGAACACCGCAAGGTTGATCGGCAGCGGGTGCGGCCAGGCTGACGCGCACGTTTCTTCCTGCTAGAGCGGCCGTATGGTGATGTTCGGAGCAAGAAATCGGTCGTGCGCGCCGATACTGGCATGCATGCTGCTGCTGTCGTGCAATGCACCGGAAGATCGCGCCATCGAAATCATCCTTGTCGAAGGCGCAGGATCGAACAGCTTCTCGCATGAGGATGATCCCGGCGCTCAGGTGATCCGCGCAGCCACTCACGAGGGGCTGGTCAGCTTTGATGCAGAAGGGCGGATCCGACCCGGCATCGCGGAACGCTGGATCGTCACGGACGACGGACTGAGCTATATTTTCCGCATCGCTAATGGTCTGACCGCACCTGACGGCACGCAGGTTGACGCTGCCATGGTGCGCAACACCTTGCGCAAGGCAATCGCCTCGCAAGACAATACCGCGCTCGGCCTTGATCTCGACATCATCGATAATGTGCGTGCCCGCACCGGACGGGTCGTGGAAGTGCAGTTAAGCGCGCCCATGCCTGAGTTTCTCCAGTTGCTGGCGCATCCAACCCTGGCGCTGGTGGACCGCGTAAATGACGACGGCATGGTCCTTTCCGAACAGGACGGGCGAGCCAGTCTGGTGCCGCGCCCCATCCCTGGCACAAGTGACGCGTCAGGATCGTCGCTGCCGATCCGTCCGCTACAGCTTCGGCGTCTTGCTCCCTTGGAGGCCGTGACTGAATTCGAGGAAGGAGCCGCGGACATCCTGCTTGGTGGCGGCATCGATGCGCTGCCGCATGTCCGGCGCGGCGGGCTGCTGCGCGGAACCATCCGGCTTGATCCTGTTGCCGGTCTGTTCGGCCTTGGTGTTGCTCCTGGCGGAGGTTTTCTCGCCGATGCCGCCAATCGCGAAGTGCTATCGCTTGCCCTTGATCGGGAGCAATTGATCACCCCCTTCGGCATCGGTGGGGGCTGGAGCCCGCGCATCGGGATTGCTCCGCCCGAACTTTCCGCCCTTGCCGGACAAGACGCGCCGCAATGGCAGGCACTGCCGCTGGAGCAGAGGCAGGCGATAGCGTCGGCAAGGGTCGCCCAGTGGCAGGCGGCAAATGAACAGATTGCGCCGCTCAGCATTGCTCTGCCGCAGGGCCGCGGCGGCGAACTCATATTGACACGGCTGAAAGCAGATTACGCGGCGATCGGCATTAATCTGGTGCGGGCAGACGATGCAAACCGGGCTGATCTGTGGCTGATCGATGCCGTGTCGAGCTATAGCCAGCCGGACTGGTACCTAAACCGCCTGAATTGCAAGGTGACGCGTGCTGCCTGCTCTGCGCAGGCCGACGCACTTGTTGAACAGGCCCGCTCGGAAAGTGACCCGATCGTCCGAGCTTATCTTCTGACCCGGGCGGAGGCTGAGCTTACCGCCGTCCAGGGTTACGTCTCTTTCGGGCAGCCGGTGCGGTTCTCGCTGGTGCGCGGCGGACTGGCCGGCTTTGCCGTGAACCCCTGGGCGATTCACCCCTTGTCTGCGCTGGGCCGCGGCCCCAGCTAAGGGGCAGGACGCGAAGGACAGCATATGCCGGACAGGAATGGGATGCCGCTTACGGGCGGTGGAAAGCGCGGCAAAACACTGCACACCGCACAACGCATGGCGGCAGGCATGCCTGGCTTTGGCAGCGACCCTGCTTCAGTGCGGCACCGCGTCGAAGCAATGGAAAGGCTGCTGGAGCGCAGCTTTACCATTCCCGGGACAAAGCGCCCCGTCGGGCTGGACGCTGTTGCAGGTCTGATCCCCATCCTTGGTGATCTGCTGACCGCGTCGATGGGTGCCTACATAGTTTGGGAAGCGCGCAATCTGCACATGCCCAAGTGGAAAATTGCTCGCATGGCGGCCAATATCGGAGTTGATACCGCCATTGGCGCGGTTCCCCTGCTGGGCGATGCCTTTGATTTCCTTTACCGCTCCAATACAAAGAACCTGCGCATCATCCGGGCTCATCTCGACAAGCATCATCCGCAACAGCAGATCATCGACCAGTAAACGGTGGCCGCTGACGGCTGTGAAGCAACGCTAGAAGTCGATGGCCACCCCATCCTTCTCCCAATCGCCATAGCGGGTAGGATCGGGCCGGTCCTTCTCCTCGTGGCGGGAGCCGGGGCCTGGCTGCGGTGCAGGCGCATCTGTCCAGTAATCAGGCTTGGAAAAGCCGTCGGGTCGCGCAGTCGCGCGCTTTGCTGTATTGGTCATGCACCTCACATGGGGGCGCCATGAGATTGCGCAATCGGCAAATTTGCGATGCAAGACAAAGCCTCACACGCTAGCCATTGCCACAACCTGTCTGTGCGGCAATAGACATGTATGGTCGAAACCTCCGGATTGCCCGCCCGCCGCGCTTGCCTGCGCATGCTCGATGCCGTGTCACGCCGCGGCGATACTCTCGATGTTGCTTTCGAACAGGCTACCAGAAACCTGCGCCCGGCAGATGCCGGCCTGGCCCGGGCCATTGCGTCCGAAGTGCTGCGCTGGCTGGTGGACCTTGATAATGCAATCGACAGCGTCACACGTCAGCCGCTCGCGCCTGACGCAAAGGCGCGGATGGTGCTGCGCATGATGCTGGCACAGGCGTGGCGGCTTGGCAGTCCGGCTCATGCCATCGTCGCCACCGGCCTGCCGCTGCTGACAGGTGGCCCACGCAGACTGACGCATGGCGTATTTTCCACATTGATGAAACGGCCCAGCGCGCTGGGTGCAACGCCAACCCTGCCGGCAGAGGTCCAGGCGCGGTGGCAGGATGCATGGCCCGGCCGCCTGCCTTTCATTGCGGCCGCACTGGCCGAACCGCCCCCGCTCGACCTCACGCTGCGAGAATTTGCACAGACTGCTGACTGGGCCGCGCGGCTCGATGCATCGGTTCTTGACGAAGGGCATTTGCGCCTGGCACGCGGGCGCAATGTGACCGATCTGCCCGGTTATGCCGAAGGTGCCTGGTGGGTTCAGGATATTGCCGCCTCCATACCGGCACGATTGCTGGGTTCGGGCAAGGGACGATCCGTGCTCGACCTGTGTGCGGCACCCGGCGGCAAGACCATGCAGCTATGTGCCGCTGGTTGGAAAGTAACCGCGCTTGACAGTTCGGCGCGCCGGCTTGCTCTTTTGAAAGACAATCTGCGCCGCACCGGTCTTGCCGCTCACACCATACAGGCGGATGCACGTGACTGGGCACCGCCCCTTGATGATGACAGGCAAAGCCATGGCGGCTTTGATGCCATCCTGCTCGATGCACCTTGCACCGCGACGGGCACCTGCCGCCGCCACCCCGATGTGCTCCACCGCATTTCGTCGCGCCAGATCGCAGATCAGACGCTGCTGCAAGCCGACCTGCTTACCCGCGCGCGCCAGTGGCTGGCACCTGAAGGAACCCTTGTCTATGCAGTCTGCTCGCTCGAACCTGAAGAAGGCGAGCAGCAGGCACAGGCTTGTGTAAGCCCGGATCTGGATCAGGGCCTGGTGACCGATCCGATCCGGGCCGAAGAATTGCCGTTTGGCCTTGAGCCGGACGATCAGGGGTGGGTACGCACCGATCCCGGCATGTTGTCCGAGCCGGGTGGCATGGACGGGTTTTTCATCGCCCGCTTCAAGCCAGGCTGATCACAGGCTGACTGTATAGACCACCATTCCTGGTTAAAACCGATGCCTGCGCAAGGTGTCTGAACCCGGCCCGTTTACACGCGCCGGGTCCCCGCCCTTCCGTCAAGCGGCCGCCTCTGTCTTGGACTTGCTGGCAAAGCTCTTGCGCAGTTTCTGCAGCTTGGGCGGGATTACCGCCATGCAATAGGGGCTGCGCTGCCCTTCTCCGCTCCAGTATTCCTGGTGGTAATCCTCAGCGTCGAACCAATTGTCCGCATGTTCGATCGTAGTGACGATCTTGCGATCTGTCTGCGCCTGCGACCTTGCGATTGCGGCATGAGCGGCTGCCTCCTGTTCCGCGTTCAGCGGAAAGAAAGCGGAGCGGTATTGCGTACCGACATCATTGCCCTGTCGATTGAGCTGCGTCGGGTCATGTGTCGCAAGGAAAATATCGAAAATTTCTGCCAGCGAAATGACATCGCTGTCAAAGAAGACGCGGATCGCTTCGGCATGGCCTGTATTGCCCGAGCACACCTCCCGGTAGGTCGGATTGTCCGTGGTGCCGCCGATGTAGCCGCTTTCCACCTTGGTTACACCTATTACATCGTTGAAAACCGCCTCTGTGCACCAGAAGCATCCGCCTGCAATCACTGCCTGTTCGTTCGCCATGGTCGTGCTTTCTCCTTCGGCTGCAAAGATAGGCACTGCGCCTGCCGATACCAGCGCTTTGCAAAGCGGGTCTGCACGCTTAGACTGCGCGGCAAAACAGTTTGAGACAACATGCAAGGATGCCTTTGATGAAGACCATGCTCACTGCGATGATTGCTCCTCTGGCGCTTGTCGCTATGCCGGCGATGGCGGATCATCACGCAGCTTTGCACCCCATGGCCAGCGATCCCGCCATGGACAATGCTGCGCCGCAAAGCGCGGTGCAGGATGCCGGGCGAACCGCGGATGCGGTGCGCGACATCTGGCGCCATCCGGCAGAAACGCTTGCATTCTTTCAGGTGAAGCCGGGCATGACCGTGATTGACTACATGCCTGCCGGCGGCTGGTACACGCGGGTGCTGGTACCCTATCTGGGCGCGCAGGGGCGATATATCGGACTTACCCCCGATGCTGCCAGATCCGACGATGCGCGCAGCGCTCAGTATTTTGCCGGCCTGCCGGGCAAATTTGCACAGGAATTGCCGAAGTGGAACCTTGCCGGTGCGCCGGTGATGACGGTCGCGTCCGATGCACCCGATCTGGCTGCTTATGAAGGCCGCGTCGATCGCGCGCTCATCTTTCGCGAAATGCACAATCTTTTCCGCTCCGGCCTGATCAACAATGAACTCACCCGCATCCGCGCCTTGCTGACAGACGAAGGCATGCTCGGCATCGTGCAGCACCGCGCCGGACCGTCGGCGCCTGCTTCCTACACCGAAGGCAGCAAAGGTTATCTGCGTCAGAAGGACGTTGTTGCATTGGTAGAGGCGCATGGCTTCGACCTAGTCGACAGCAGCGAGATCAATGCCAACCCGCGGGACACCGCAAATCATCCCGCTGGCGTTTGGGAATTGTCCCCGAACTTTTCTACCAAGCGGAATGCAGAGCTTGAACCGATCGGCGAAAGCGACCGCATGACGCTCCTGTTCCGCAAACGAAGCTGACGCGGCTGGCGCAGCTGGCGCAACGGTGGTGGACTTGCGCATGGTGCGATCATATCTGATGCACCATGACCCAGATCACGATCGCTGCGCTGCAATGCGCGTTAGCCAGCCTGGACGAGCAGGAGAATATCGCCCGCACCGCCGCCCTTGTTGAGGAAGCGGCGCACCGGGGCGCGCAGATCGTCCTGCCGCCGGAACTGTTCTCCGGCCCCTATTTCTGCCGTACCGAGGATGAGGCGCTGTTTGCCCTTGCCCGGCCAACCGCACAGCACCCTTCTGTTCGCGCAATGCAGGTGCTTGCCGCAAGGCTGAAGATCGCCATCCCGACCAGCTTCTTCGAACGCGACGGACAGCATTATTACAACACGCTGGCGATGATCGGACCTGACGGCGAGATTGCCGGCACCTACCGCAAGAGCCACATCCCTGATGGACCGGGTTATGAGGAAAAGTTTTATTTCCGCCCCGGCAACACGGGGTTCAAGGTCTGGGAATTGTTCGGCACCTGCATTGGTGTCGGCATTTGCTGGGACCAATGGTTCCCCGAAGCTGCCCGAGCCATGGCGCTGATGGGAGCCGAGCTTCTGCTCTACCCCACGGCCATCGGGTCAGAACCATATGATGCCGATCTTGACACGAGCCGCATGTGGCGCCGCGCCATGCGCGGTCATGCCGTGGCCAATTGCATGCCAGTGATTGCGGCAAACCGCATCGGCAAGGAAGGGGAGCAGCAGACCTTTTATGGGCACAGCTTCATTTGTGATGAATGGGGCGATATGATCACGCAATTCGGCCGGGAGGAAAGCGGTGTGCTATGCGCGACGCTAGACCTTGCCCGCGCGGCCAGGCACCGGGCTGGAATGGGCTTTTTTCGCGACCGCCGACCGCAGCTATATGAGCGGCTGGCACAGGACATCTGACGCCTTGAATAGCGTCGGCAAGGACAAGGCGATGATCCCGGTGGCGCTCAACCAAACATGTTACCTGCTGGCGCTTGGCGGCAACATGCCGCATCCGCGCCTTGGTTTGCCGCATCATGTGCTTTGCTCTGCCTTTGATCGGCTGAGCAGCGACACGCTCACCTGTATCGCCAGGTCGCCCATTGTCCCCAGCAAAGCTGTGGGACCGTCGCTGCGCAATTACGCAAATGCTGCGGCGCTGGTGAAAACCACCTTGCTGCCGGGTGAACTGCTCGCTTTTTGCAAGCAGCTTGAGCAGGAGTTCGGCGGCCGAAGCAAGGGGCAGCGCTGGAGCGCACGGCGGCTGGACCTCGATATCGTGCTGTGGTCGGGTGGCCGGTGGAATGCACCCGGCCTTGTCATTCCGCACCCGCTGTTCAGGACCCGGGATTTCGTCTTGCGCCCTTCGGCAGCGATCGCCGGCGCCTGGCGTGATCCGGTGACGGGGCTTACCGTACGGCAGCTTTTGAGCAGGCTTTGCAAGCAAGCGGGTTGACCGGTTGCAAACGGCTGCTTACTTGCGACCCCTGGTGGGGCCCTTAGCTCAGTCGGTAGAGCAACTGACTTTTAATCAGTAGGTCGCTGGTTCGAACCCAGCAGGGCTCACCATATTTTCAAGCACTTGGCGAAAGCTAGAGTGTAATTCGAAATGTCATGTCCGTCTGGTGTCCGTTTAGGACAATCTTGGCGACCGGGTATATCCGAACGCAGCAAGGCCGCGTGACTTGGCGTCAGCGAGCTTTGCTTGTGCATCATGATACCAATCACCTGCGTAGGCGTTGCGTGAGCTAACAGCCTTTCCTTCGATGGTTTTTGGGCCAGTGGAGTTCTTCCAAGGCTGTGTCTGACGAATTAATTCCGCCTGCTTCGCTCGTCTCTCCGGCGTCCATGCCGATTTTGTGCCCATCGCATTAGCTCCTGTTCAGTTCGTTTTGCGACTTAGGCCATTCCGGTCCCTTTCGGAACATCAGAAACATCGTCATCAGCAATGCACCCTGTGTCACTATTGGCCGCCATATTTCTCTCTGGTAACCCGTTGGGATACGTTTCGTCGAAAGGCTGAAAGAGCGAACGGGGATCGACCGACAGATATTGAAACCAGCCAGCGGGATCGAGTGCATTGATGTAAGTTCTCCAGTAGGCTGGGCGGCGAAAGCGGATGTGGAGCGCGTAATGGCATCGCTTGCAGATCGGAAAGGCACATAGAGGACGGCGATAGTCCTCGCTGTGCCAGCCTAGGGGCTTGTCCGGGTGCCGCCCACATACGGAGCAAAAGGTTGGCTGGGAGAGGTTACCTTCTGCGATAGCGGCTCTGATAGCCTTAAGCGCGCCACCGCGTTGCTTGGGTCCGAAGCCATTGTAATACCCTAATGAGCGGACTTCGATGTTTTCGTCATTTCGCCCTCGACTTTTCATCGGCTGCCTCCAAACATCATCTTCGTCATGGTCGAGCCTCCGACAGGATGCGGTAGACTGATGCTCGGCTGATCCCGACTTCGACTGCGATTGCAGACGCACCCTTTCCCTTTGCGTGAAGTTCGGCAACGCGGCCACTCTGACGGCGGGCCGTTGGTGCCCGTCCACGATAACGGCCTTCCGCTTTGGCCTTCGCTATACCGGCACGTTGACGTTCAAGCATAATTGCGCGCTCGAACTCGGCCACTGCGGCGAACATGGTCAGGAGCATCCGCCCGGTTGGAGATTTGGTGTCAACCAGCGTGCCGCCGAAGTCGAGGATGCGCAGGCCGACCTGCTTGGCTTCAAGTGCGGCAACGATGGCGAGCAGGTCCGCCGTTGATCTAGCGAGCCGGTCGAGCCGCGTAACAACCAGAGTGTCACCATCCCGACAAAAATCGAGAGCAGCAGATAGCTGATCGCGCTGCGCAACGGAGGAGACCTGCTCGGTGAACATTTTGTTACAACCCGTTTCTAAGAGGTCGGTTCGCTGCACATCCATGCCCGCGACTTGGTCTGTGGTGGAAACGCGTGCGTAGCCAATAAGCATCTGAATAACCTCACTAATTATGAGATTTTATGCACAAAAACTACTGAAAAGTCACGAGAAAACGACCACTTCCATTGTCAATTTCCGACTTACTCGACTGACTGATACGTGTGCGAAATAAGCAGGAAGCACGAGGTTGAGCGGGTCAGCCGCTCGCTTTGCGATCGCGTGGTGGCATGTGCTGAAGCCATGACCATTAATTGCTAAGTTGTCGCCGAATGGACTATGCAAAAAAAACAGGCGAGCACCCTGCTCCGCCGCTCTATTCAGAAGGTGCATAATTAGTTGGCGGTAAAGCTATACATGCCGATGCCATTTGACCGGTTCAAACAAGAGGGTGACCTTATCGGTAGAATGATCCTAGAATACGGCGAACTTGAATGGATGCTCTGCCTAATGGCAGGTCATCTTCTCGGCGACTTAGATACCGCAATAAAGTCGCTATACCGGTCACGAGGCGAGCTTCAACGGATGGAAGTTGCAGATGCGCTGATCCGGCAACGTATCGAAAACGCGAAACTCTGCCGAACTTACGAGCAGACGTTCGCTCACATGAAGGAGTGTAAAAACCTTCGCAATCAATATGCCCATACGAATTGGCTTCATGCGGGGTCTGATAAGCTCTGCTACATCGCAATTGAGGAAATGGCTAAGAGCAACGAGCCAATCGAAATGGATCAAATGACGCTTTACCATCTCGACCTCGAAACGGTGAAGGACCAAGCTCGTTTTTTCACCGAAGTGATGCAAAACATGGCTTACCTAAACATGGAAGTTCAATTTGTTTTGGGTTCCTCGACGCAAACTGGCTTCCACTACGTGCCGAATATCATGCGGCCCAAGAAGGCTATTAAGATGGACGGATTGGCTTAGCTGCGCACCAGCGGTCTCTCATCTGCTTCGGCTGATCGTTTGGCCAGCCCCACATGGCTCAACAACTTGCGAGAAAGTGTCTCACTGGCGACACTCCAACTTAAATGGGGCGCACTGACGACTGCTTGATCCGCCTCGCAAGGGCAGGGGCTAAAAAAGCAGCCACGTTGACCATTGCTGGCCCACGCCCTCGAAGTCAACTTAGTCATAGTCGCCGAAGTCGAAGCCTCGCAAGAATGATAAGAGCATCAAGCTCTCACGCTTGTTTGAGTTACTCTGCCTTCTACGTGCAGCTACGGCTTGCTTCCTCGGGTTTACGTTTTTGTTTGGATCGTAAAAAACGACATCTCGCTTGTCCATGGCGGCAAAAAATGGAGACGTGAGGACGTTCGATGTATCTTTCAACCAGCCTTTACGAATAGCCTCATAAGCATAAAGCCACGACCAATTGCCGATCGTTCCTTGCTGACTGATCTGCGCCTCCCAGTTGGCAGTCGGCAGTTTGTTCCAAACGAGACCTTTGTCGGCCATGTCGAGAAGTATGAGAATAATAGCACTCGAATTGACAGTCTCCGCCGCTTCACAGAGAAATTTCGAGTTCAATGAAATTTTCAAGCCACGAAGCGTAAAAAGAAGCCAGACAACCTCATAGTGATTGCCATTTTGGATATGACGACAAGCCAGTTCCGTGAAGCGCAAGCGGATGCGTGCCATGGATATTCGCTTATAGTCGTGCTGTAGGTTGATCAGTAGGGCACAAATGCGGTTCAATGCTCCGGGAGATACTGATGCACTTCTGATTAGAAAGGTTTCAACGGTTTCTAAGTCTTGTGTTTTAATACTGCGCCCCTCAATTACTGAAAGAGCATACGAGATAACTGGTGCATACGGGCTATCGAGTTGAAGCCTCAAAGATAGCTGGAGAAACTCTCGGAGACGAGCACCAGTAAGGCGACTGGTGTGCGAGAGAAAAGAAGCGAGTTCCTCTTTCCAGACTTCTTGGAATGGACTTATTATCCTCTCAACGGCGGTCTTGCTTCCATTGATGTCAAGGCCATAACCGCGATAGGTCTGCGAAATTGCTGAAAGCGCCCGCTCTGCTTGATTGAGGTCTGTTGCTCCAACAAACCAATCATCTTGTAGACGATCAATCTGCGCGGAACTGACTTCGCTAAACTTTTCTTCAAATTCGCAATCAATGCGGGATGAAAGAATGTCTGCAAGTATTCGAGATGTCTCTGGTCCGATTGGTATGCCGACTGTCTGCCCACGATTGCAAAAGCGGACCAGTTGATCAAGCCGATCGGCAAGTGCTCCATCATATAATGATCTGTTACCTTTTACCTTCTCCTTTCCGTAAGCTGCCCATGAAAGCGAGTGCGTATAGATTGAGGGGTAGAAACGCGTGATGTCCGTCCTCACTACCCAATCTGATTGCGCTGCGATGTATTCTTTTTTAGCTCGGTGGGCCTCAAAGTTGAGGGGCTTGATCCCCCTTTTTTGATCCGAAGATATTTCGACGCGATCAATTGAAAACCTATTCCGCGAAAGCCACTTCGTGATGGTTCCCCAATTGCTGGCAATCTCTTGTGCGAGCAACGCCTGCGGGATGGGGTGTGTAATGTGGAGATTGCGGCGCTCGTAGCCCTTCTTGGGCGTGGAGATAATTTCTGGATCAGCCCATGCTTTTAGATTGTATGAGTAGGAACCAGACTTTTTTGCCCCCGTTGCAGGAATTTTTGATGCAGCTTTCACTGAAACGAGCTTCGCAGCCTTCCATTCCTCAACGATTTGATCGGCGTGATCGGCAAAATCGGTTGTTGTGAATACTCGTGGCAGTTCCTTGGGGAAATAGGCTCGTCCTAACAACGACTTCAATCTGCTCGCACGATCCACAGTATATGTCCTTGGAACAAAGGTTCAAATCAATCGCCCGCACAATCGGGGAATAAGCTCTTGAGCGTCTAGGGATGCCCACACTGCCTACTAATCAGTCCAAAAAAAATCCGCTGCCAGCCCTGATTGGTGCCGATCCAACCATGATCGCGACTGACCAAAATCAGGTGCCAACCTTGCCAGTAGCCGCCAAAATTCTGGCCCATGCGACCGCACGCGCAGGTGAGCTAATTCGTGGACTACGACATATTCCAGCACCTTCCTTGGCGCGAAGATCAGGTGCCAGTTGATTAGGATGTTGCCTTCTGGGCCGCATGATCCCCAGCCATTGGCGAAGTCTGCGACGCGGATCGACCGGGGAATGAGACCGAACCTCTTGCCGTAATCGGTTGCAATTTCGTTGGCGTCGCGGCGGGCGCGCTGTTTCAGCCAGTGCTGTAACTCGCTAGCGACAAGGTGATCGGCATCCTGCCCAGCCCAATGTGGAAGATCGACAATGAAACCGTTGCGGTAGGTGATGGCGATGCGCTCTGCATCGGTGCGGCGAACGGTCAGTGGCATTTTGCGACCCCGGTAGGGTATCTTCGATCCAGTCATGAACCGGGGCACGGCATGGCGGCCCGCCGTGACCCGCTCCATCTCGCGCACGGTGTTGAAAAGCCACTGGCGCTTGCGGTCGAGAAAGCCTGCTACGGCCTCCTCATCGTCATTTGTGAGCGCCAGCACCTCGACGTGGCCGGGGGTCACAGTGATGCGGCGCTCCGATGCCGTAGCCGAGCGGCGAAGCTCGTAGGGTATTTCCTTCCTGCCGATCTGGAGCGTGGGCATCAGTTGCCGTCCCCATAGGTGTGGATGGCGAAGTCCTCGACCTTCTCGCGGATGGCTTGGGTCTCGCCAATGCCGTGCTCGGTCAGGATGCGCCGGACATCGCGGCGAAGCCTGCGCAGGTAATCATCCATGTGCGTGAAGGCAGGCTGCGTAGTGGAAGCGTCGGAATAAACCGCACCGATGACAATGGCCGCTTGCTGCAACGTAGCATGGTCGGCGTCTGGCACGATTGCTTCGATGATGCGCAGGATCGAAAAGGCGTGCTCATCCATGCCTAGTTCTCCGTGAGCGCCCTGTTCGGCTTGGATGCCTCCGGTCAAGTCCTCGAACTCGGCGAGGCCATCGGCGGCGGCAAGCTGACCTTCCTCAAAGCGGCGGATGATCTCCATCACCCGTTCGGAGAAACGGCCATATTGCGCAGGGTTTTTATCCACCAGTTCACGGGTGGTGCGGCGAAGCTCTGCTGACTTGCGAACGAACGCTTCCTTCAATTCGGCTTCACTCTTTTCACCAGTGTCGAAGTCGTCGGCAAAGTTGGGATCGGTGATGTTGCGCAGGCGAATGGTGGTGGAAAGGCCCGTCGCATGGACGTGCTGTTCCAGCATAGCCCTGATCTTGCCCGAATAGCTGCGATGATCGAGGCTTTCGTCCTTACTGATGGCCTGCGTCGCCAGTCGCAGGAAGGCGGCTGCCCATTTCACCTCGGCGGTCAAGTCCAAGATGGCGGGATCGGGTGACAGGTCAGCATAGACCTTGATGAAAGTCCGGGTCAGCCGCTGGAGGTCGAACCAATCATCCTCCTGCCCCTTCGCCGCCATATCTGCGGCGGCATAGGCTGCGGCCTTTTCGTCCAGCCCATCCAACTTCATGGCCCGCTTCTGTGCGCGGTAACGGGCGTGGGCCTCCTTCAGGTCATTCCGCAGGATGGCAATGTCACGCATTGCGTTCTCGACATCCTCGGAGCGGTAGGACTTGAGCGCCTCATCCAGATGATTGGTGACGCCGATGTAATCCACGATCCGGCCATTGGGCTTTTTTACCGTGCCGCCGTCTGATCCGGTAAACGAACTGGTCCGGTTGGTCCGGGCGATTGCTTGGAGCAGATTGTGCTCCTTCAATGGTTTGTCGAGATACATGACGTGCTCGATGGGCGCATCGAAACCTGTCAGCAACTTATCGCATACGATCAGGAAGCTGGGCTGGCTCCCACGCATCTTGAACTGCTTCTTGGCTTCCTTCTCACCGTCATCGTCAAGGTAATGCGCTTTGAGTTCGTCCCTCACCGCCTGAATGTGCGGCTTCTCGCTATCCTTGTCGTCCTCTTGGCTCTTGGAATAGATGCAGGCGATCATCGCATCGGCCTTGGTCTGCGCTTCCCCGGCATCCATCCCACTGCGATCCAGATCGGCGGCAATGACGGCAGACAGCGCGGCCCGATAGAGGACAATAGCCTCCCGATCCACGGCAACGATCTGCGCCTTGTAGCCGTCCGGCTGGCAGACCGCCTTGAAGTGCTCCCATATATCGAGCGCGATCAAGCGAACGCGCTCCGGGTGTTTGGCGATGGTGGCGAGGGTCAGGCCCTTGCGCTTCAGTTCCTCGCGCTTGTCGTCCGGCAGGTCCACAAACCAGCGGTCGAACAGGATGTCGATCTCCGCCTCGTTGATCGCCCAATCGGTTTTGCGGCCTTCGTAGAGGATCGGCACGGTTGCACCGTCGCGCACGGCGTCATCAATCCCGTATTTGTCCAGATAGCCTTCGCCAGCAATGCTGAACCGGGCGTAGGTGTCCTTGTCGGTCGAT
Organism: Croceicoccus esteveae; assembly: GCF_031846435.1. NCBI lineage: Bacteria > Pseudomonadati > Pseudomonadota > Alphaproteobacteria > Sphingomonadales > Erythrobacteraceae > Croceicoccus > Croceicoccus esteveae. The sequence continues at coordinate 11,225 of NZ_JAVRHS010000008.1, read as the reverse complement.
TTGATGGGCGTGCCGGTGAAGCCGTAAAAATGGGCATCGGGCAGGGTCGCCTGCAAGAACGCGCCCAAGTCCTTTTCTTGTGTGCGGTGGCACTCATCCACCAGCACAATCCAGTTGGACGAGTTCGGCATCGGGTCTTTCGATCCGGCGAACTTGAAGATGGTGGACAGCAGGATTTGCCCATTGCCGCCCCGGTTCACTGCCTCGCGCAGAGCCGCGACTGATCCGCACTGCACGGGGTTGGGTAGGCCGCAGGCGACGAAGGTGCGGCTGATCTGGTCGTCGAGGTCGATCCGGTCGGTCAGCACGAGGATGTTGGGATTGGCGAGCGTTGGCGCTTCCAGCGTCAGATGGGTTTTGAGCTTCAGGGCAAGGAACACCATCGTCAGGCTCTTGCCGCTGCCCTGCGTGTGCCAGATCAGGCCCTTGCGGTGCTCTCCGCCTGCAACCCGTTGCACGGCCTTGTTGACGGCGCGGAACTGCTGGTAGCGGCAGATTTTCTTGATCTTGCGGCCTGTCTCCGGGTCGGCCTCAAACACGATGAAGTGCGCCAGCAGGTCGAGCAAGCGCGATGGCTCACACAGGCACCAAAGGTCTTTGGCCAGAGCATCGGGGAAGTCCTCGCGACTGCGCGGCCATGCATCGGGCCACGGGCCGTAGAACTGCGCTGGTGCGCCGGTTGCACCATATTCGGTGCGCATCCCATCGGTGATGATGTTGAAGGCGTTTGGGTAGAACAGCCGAGGGATGTCCCGCTCATATTGCTTGATTTGCTCATGAGCCTCATCGCCGGTCGCGGTGCCCTTCAGCGGGCACTTGGCCTCGATCACCACCAGCGGGATGCCGTTTACGAACAGCACAATGTCGGGGATGCGCGTGCGCTGGGCGGTAACGCGCAACTGGCGCACGACATGGAAGGTGTTCCTGCTGGGGTTCTTGAAGTCGATTAGTGCAATCGGGCTGTCACGGTTCTCGCCGGTCAGACGACGGGAATAGCCACCGCGCAGCTTGCGTTGCCACTCCTCATTGTCGGATAAGGTGGCAAGATCGTTGTAGATCGCCTCGGCATCTTCCGCGCCGATCCCGTTCAACTCGCGCAGCGCCTCGATCAGCACGGGCTTGAGGATGACGCGGTTTTCTTCCACCCGCATCGACAGGGCTTGAGCCGGGGAGAGCACCAGCCAGCCCAGCGCCTCCAGCACTTCCATCGCGGGCTTCTCGGCAAGACGGTATTCGCTCATGCGGGCACCCGCACGCGACCGGACAGGAGGTCGGACAACATGGAACCCTTCAGCGTTGATGCCATGTCCAAGTCGGCCTTCGCTTGATTTGCGCTTTCCTGTAATGATCGCAGCGTCTCCACGATCTCCTGTTGCTGTTCTAGAGGTGGTAGAGCTATCGGGAAGGAAGCGTATTCCTTAGCGTTTACATTGGGTTGGGCCTGCGCCCGCTGGTTAGTGTTGATCCATTCCCAATAATGGCTTGTCTGAACCGCAGAGCGAACGAAAAAAGGATCAGCTTTCTCGCGATCTATCTTGAAGCGGATTAGATAGCCAGCGTAGGCGCAAGGGCCATATCTAGGGTCGTAGAGGAAGGTTTTTCCCACAGTCGCCCCACTGCGCGCAAACACCAAATCTCCATCTTCGAGCATATAGCCTGCCGCATCTTCTAGAGTGATGCTCGCCAAGGACGTGGCGATAAGTTCTCCATCATTTGCGATGTCAGTGATACGGACGTATCTCGGAAGCATGGCGTCAAAATCGCGCTTCGACACGTTCGCGCCGTATTCTCCTTTGCCCAATGAGACTTCACCCAAGGTGGCGAGACGCCATCCTTCGTGCATCTGACCAATGCCGGATGTCTCGGCTTGGAGCAAAGCATCGCGGGCCTTTGAGAGCACAGTTCGTGTTTGCTCGACGACTAGGGATTTAGCCACAATCGCCTCATCCACCGACCGCAGCACCTCGGCGATCCGCCGCTGCTCGTCGAGGGGTGGGAGATCACCAGACAGTGCAGCCAACTTTTTCTTGTTGAGGGTGGCGCCTTTGATGGCTTGGTCCGTGTCCGCGTTCGCCACGATGTGCGCAAGCCAATAGGGCAGGAACGATTTATCGAGACCCTCTATCGGCAGAAATGCTGCAATCGCCTCATTGGTAAATAGGTCTGCCCCAGCAATGGCCACTCGACCAATCGTGAGCTTGAAGCTCATCAGCACCGTTCCAGACGCTACGTGTTTGACGTTCGAGTTCGCCACGCCTGCTTCGGTAATTCGCTCCTTGGTTCGGCGTATTACCGCTTCCCGCATGTCGGAGATTGCCACCCAAGGATGTCCATTTCCATCTGCCGCCCAATACTCTGGCTTGGCACGTGATGGCGTGCCTCCAATGGCAATGTGGCACAATTCGCCTAGCGCGGCCCTTCGCCACCCTTCCGGCACCTCACCCGACATAGCCAAGCCTCTTGAGGTGCCCGAACATGACGGCCTCCGCCTCGGTGCGCTTGACGATCAGGAGTTGCAGCTTGGCAACTTCCGCCGCAACATCGACTGCTTCCGCATCCGCTCCGGTTTGCACATAGCGGCTGATATTGAGGTTGTGGCCGTTGGCGGCGATCTCCTCCACCGGCACCAAGCGGGCCAGCTTGTCAATGTCAGCAAAGCCGTGGACGGCATCGGCCAACGTGCGGATATGATCGTCGGTCAGGAAGTTCTGCGCCTTGCCCGGCTGGAAGGTGGCATCGCCATTGACGATCAACACCTTTCCCTCGCGCTCGGCTGGCTTCTTCTTACGGCAGATCAGCAGGGCGGCAGGGATGCCCGCTCCGTAGAACAGATTGGGTGCAAGGCCGACAACCGCCTCGATCACGTCTGCGGTCAGCATGGCCTCCCTGATCCGCCCCTCGGCCCCGCCACGGAACAACACGCCGTGCGGCACGACCACCGCCAGCATCCCGTCATCCTTCAGGCTGGCAAGCATGTGCTGGACAAAGGCCAGATCGCCATAGCCCTTGGGCGGGCAGCCATATTCATCGCGCCCGAACGGATCGCCGTTTTGCCAGACATCGTAGCCCCAGACCTTTTCCGAGAATGGCGGGTTGGCCAGCACCCGGTCATAGGCTCCGATGCCCTCCACGAACTCGCGGGCCTTGGGGTCATATCGTTTGGGGGACAGGATCGTGTCGCCCTTGGCAATGAAGGCGTCATCCACATTGTGCAGGAACAGATTGATCTCTGCGATGCCCCACGTGGCGAAGTTCTTCTCCTGCCCATACAGCGACAGGGACCGGGCATCCTCGCCCCAATCCTTCAGATACTGCACCGCCTCCAGCAACATACCGCCAGAGCCGCAGGTGGGATCATAAATCAACATACCGGGGCGCGGGTCGATGATCTCGATCATCAAGCGCACGATTTGGCGCGGAGTGTAGAACTCGCCGCCCTTCTTGCCCGCGCCTTCTGCGAACATCTTGATGAGGTAGAGGTAGGCGTCGCCCAACATATCGGCTGGCGCATCAGCATTGCGCAGGCGGTGCGTCTCGAAATGGGCGAGCAGCTTCTCCAGCAGCGCGTCTGAAAAGCGATCCTGATTGGCGAAGTCCACCGAGCCGAAAACACCACGCAGACGCAGGTTGGCATCTTCGATGGCGGCGAGCGCATTGTTGAGCCGCTGGCCAATCTGCGTGGATTGCTCACGAACGGCTTCCCAGCGGTGTTCGGCTGGAATGTGGAACCTGTGCTCGTCAGGGTCGGCGGCCTCGGCCTTGTCGCCAGTCTCCGCAAGCAGGGTCTCGTATTCCTCCTGCCACGTGTCACACAGGCGTTTGTAGAACAGCAGGCCGAAGATATATTGCTTGTAGTCGCCAGCATCAACGGTGCCACGCAGAATGTCCGCTGCGCCCCATAGATGCCGTTCAAGTTCTTGCTGCGTCAGCTTCGCCATTGATCCCCCGAGTGCCCGGCGAACCCAATGAACGAGTGCCAAGATTGAATGGCCGGACACTATGCCGGGACGTGTTGACAATCAATGTGGTAGTGGGTGCGGTGCAACGGGTTGCAGGACACGCACCCGCGACAACTAGATCGCAATACGATCCGCTATTTGAAAAAACTCATCCAGACTTGATTGGTGACATCGACTATACGAAGCCTTCAGCCATTTGATTGTGTCGTCCACATCGCGTGGCTCGCTGAATAGGCGATCTACCAGCTTGAGCCATCCATTGCGGGCTATACCGACATCTGGCAGCAATCCCGGAAACCGGCGAAGGGTATAGCCCAGATGCTCAAATCGTTCGCTGACGTATGCGACCGAACTTCGCATTTCAAACGGCCCCGCCCGGTGCTCGGAGATATACCGAGCAAGGGCTTCTTCTGCTCGCTGGGCACACGACATAGTCGGAGCAATCAGGATGATATTGTCACAGTAGACGAAGGCTTGTATGCCTTCCCCCAAGTGATCCGGCAGATCATCCAGTAGCACCGAAAAAATCGCGTTCGACGCGGGCGAACCCTCCATCAAACCGGACGGGGACTTTTCGAGAACGCCATCGCATATACCATTACATACGACGTCATCATTACGAACAGCACGGAACACGTCCGACGCATATTCGCTTCTTTCCCTGCGGATGAACCTGTGTGATCTATAATCGAGCGCCCTTCGGATCAGTGGTTCAGGCAGGTAGGGAAGTTCGTAGACAGCATCGAAGTTGACGCTGGCAAAGGCGCGGGTGATGTCAGCAGAGACCACCGCTTGGGCGCGGGAGCAAAGGGCCAAGACGATTTGGTCGATTTGCCACTCGCGGCCTCGGCCTTTCCAATCGCCGATGTGTGGCCGGGGTTGATGCTGGGCAACGATAAGGTCGGCAGCAAGCATATGCCACATCTTCAATGTGTTCGGGAGTGAACAGATTTTCCGCACGCCGCTAGTGGATCGAGGCTTGTGAAAGTAGCTAATCGTCTCATCGGGAATACGCCGATATTCGAATGATACGACGGGTGCTTGCTGCGCCGCGTTCCACTGAAGGTCGGCCTCCTCTTTCCCGCTGTCCCGGCTCCATATTTCGTGACGGGCATCACTCTGGACCGCATGAGATAAGAGGTATCGTTCTCTTTCGCGGGCAAGCTGGGCGGTGCCGATGGCACTTGTTCCGCAGGTGGCACTGCGGTGGCCGATCTTTTTAAGAAGGCGTGCCCGATTGCGGCGGTGTGATGCCAATGTCATGGCCGGAACCTTGCAACAGTTGCAACGGGCTCTGCTGCGTTCTCCAATGAGACCAGCCATTGTTCGACCGAAGCTCGGCGATAGTAAACCGACCGACCGACTTTGATGCTGGGCGGTCCCTTGCGAAGCCTTGCCCAGCGATGCAGTGTGCGCCGCGATACCTTCAGCCAGCCCGACACCTCGTTGCTGGTCAGATATTCATTCTCCAGATCGATCACCTTACTCATGTCGCCTCCAAATACCGAATGACTCTCGGTGACGGTCTGGAGTTTTTGAGCGGCTACTCGAATGACTGAAATGGGCCGATTAAAATCATTTGCTATTCGAGATTATCAGAAGTTTCCTCGGCGTCCGGTTTTGGGGGCCGCTGCCGTTCGATATTTCCGTGTTCTACCGCTTGCTTGGTAATCCACGCCCAATAATGCAGATCTACAGGATCGTCATTTTCCTGTGCCATGGCCTGCATGAGAACTCGCTGGATGCGCGATGTGGTCTTAATTGGGACCCTCTTTCCCTTTGATTTGAGGAAGCCGTCTAAGCGCATCTCGCAAGCTGGGTCGGCATCGACGATAAAGTCCCTCTCCTGTTCCCAATCCCATGCGTTTCGGATGTCTCTATGCCAGTTGTCATCCGCGGTGCCCCCTTCGGCTCCCCGCAATCCATTTTCTTGCAAGACGTGCAATATCGCTGACCGGAGTGGCGGCAGAGAGTAATTGTCCAAGTCATCGGAAACATATTCGGGCCGGTTTTCAAACTCCCTCTGTTTGCGGAGATAGAAACGAATGAGTTCGTCCAGTATGAATGGAACGTCGGTGAGGCTTCCTCTCGCCGCAGTTACTTCTTCCCTTTGTCGAAGCTCGATACATGCCAGCATTGCCCATGCTGGCGGTCGAGCGGGCCTAACACCAATGGCGAGTGCTACGTATTTATAGTCCGGTGCATTGTCCGTGACCGATTGGAGAAATAACTTCTCTGCGTTCTGTATCTCGTATCCGGCACCATATCTTTCGTTTCGGCCCAATCTTTTACTCCATTGATCTGTCCGAGCGAGCACTCAAGTGCGGTGAAGCGTACCCGAGATTAGTGAAAGCGGGGTATCTAGCGGACGACAAAAGTTGGTTGGATGGTTCGCTCTTTCATGCACACTGATCGTCATCGGTCGTGGTGTCGAGCAGGTTCGTGGCAGCGCGCATCGCCTGATCGGTCAGGTGGCTATATCTCGCAGTCGTGGAAACCTGCGTGTGGCCAAGCAATCCGCCGATAATGGGCAACGAGGCTCCTTTTGATACTAGAGCGGATGCGTAGGAATGGCGAAGGTCATGGATGCGTAGACCTGTGATCTGCGCATCTCGGCAAATGGAGAGAAAAGCCTTTTTGATCTCGACAAGCGCCTCTCCCGTCCTGCCGGGGAACACGTAATCGCTGTCCGAAAGATCCCGAGCGCGTCGGAGAATATCCATTGCTGCTCGCGATAAGGGGACCCTGTGCAGCCGACGTTGCTTGGTATGCGCACTCGGCTTTGTCCAAGCTTCTTGGACAAAGTCCATCTGTTCCCAACGGGCTTTCAGCACTTCTCCCCGTCGCGCTCCAGTCAAAAGCAAAAAGTGAATGGCTAACACAGGGGGGGTGTCGGCACGAGCATCGAGGGCGCTGACAAACCGCCTTCGCTCAAGATCATCGAGGTAACGCTGCCGAGGCGCTTCATTGTTCTTTTTGATCCCCGTTGCCGGGTTCGACGATGTCAGTTCCCAAAATATGGCTTTGTTGAACGCATGGCGGATCGTAGCAATGTAGCGATTGGCCTGAATAGGCGTGTTCTCGCTGATCGCGGAATGAAGTGCTTCAATGTCGCTTGGTCTGATATGAGAAAGTCGTCGGTTCCCAAGTTTGGGCAGGATAAGCCGCCTCCAAAGAGACCGCATGTCCCTTTGAGTGCTCTGCGCCTTCTTACAGAGGATCGACGTATCGTAACGTTCCCAAAGTTGTTGCAGCGTATATTCTGCACGGGCAACCTCTTGCTCCTCCAGCGGGTTACCCCCTGCATCAACACGCATCCTTAGTTTGCCCGCAGCCAGTCGCGCTGCGACAACAGACCATGCTGGATATTGACCGATGGTCATTCTGCGGTCGCGACCTTGGCAAACATAGTTGAATACGAAGGCTGTATGGCCAGTGGCCGTTTTCCTCACACCGAAGCCAATCACGAGCGTGTCGCGCTCAATCTGATACCCCGCCAATGGGGTGGGCATATTTCGGATCAATTTATCGGTAATGCGCGGCATCTCATGTCCGTCCTATGTCCGTCTAAATAACGGATTGAGTGTCCAAAACCGTGCTCGAATGGCGGGTCGGGTAACGCAAACCTATGACGGGAAATGGCGGATTATCGTCATGTTCAGCGATAAATGGCCGAAAACCGTAGTCCGCGCAGATAGATGCGGCCCGAACTTTTAATCAGTAGGTCGCTGGTTCGAACCCAGCAGGGCTCACCATCGTGCCTGCTTGCGACGTCAGCGCAATCTTGCATCTGCATTCCTGCTAGCTTGGAGTTGCATAGGGACGGCAAGGTCCGTCTCGTGCGGTAAAGCCTTGAGAGATATTGACATTTTGCGCCGACTAATCTTGCAGTGAAACACACGACAAATGGGCAAATAGAGTTTTCAGAAAGCGGTGGCCGAAAGGTCGAAAAATGCTCGGGAGAAATTGCGCACAGCGACAGCAACTCGCCCCTTGAATTCAGAACGGGGTCGGCCGCGCCCTCTGGATAGCCTGCCAAGCTTGAAAAGCGGCGAACAAGCTGTTCGCGACCTTGCTGCTCATGGTTGTAGCAACATAATCCAGCCACAGCAGTTGCGCCCGAACATTCGCACAGCGCGCTTGCGCCAACGCATCCATCTCGTAGCAATTACGCAAACCGAATTTCTCCGCCAACTCGACCAGTGATTTTCCGGGGGAGCAGCCAGTGTGAATCCGGATGGTTGAGGGCCGTCGAATGCCCCCATGCGGTCGATGTAAAGCAGGCCGGCATCAAGAACGTGCCGGCATTTCCAGAAGGCTCGTTCGCGACAGGAGACCCAACCACAACGTGGCGATCGTCCGATAGCGCCGCGAGCGGGTTGATCATAGCGAAACAATGCGGTTCTTCAGTTGTCGACATGTGATGACTCCTGACTACAGGTAGACCGTCGACGATCGCCACTTCGAGTGCGCTAAGCATGTTAGGTGCCGCTGGACGCCTCTGAACCATGCACGGCAATCGAGATAGACCACGAAGAGGACATTACGCGGGTGCCGTCCTGCGGCACGATCTCGCGCTGCCGTTCCTTGTTCATGCCGGAAAGCATGCATATCGCGGCGAATTCGACCTCGCCGCCTGTCAGGCTCGCCAACAATTCGGCCGGACCTCAGAGCCAAGATCGGCAAAGCGATCGCAGAAGGCGAGCTTCATCAGGTGTTCGGTCAAAGCGCGCGAACCCTGCTTCGTCACCCTTTCGCTCCAAGCATCCCATCGGTCAATGCGTTCGAGAAGCCTTAGGTAAAAGCGATCACCCGCGTATCTGTAGCGCTCCGGCCATGACAGTGTCCACAAGGTGCTGCGCACCGGGACTGCGCGGGTGATCCGCAGGCCGATGAGCTTGATGACGCGTTCGCCGTCGATCACATCAGTGTCGAAGTGGTGCGCCATACGCGCGGCCACTTGTTCGCGCCGGACTACCAGGTCTGCCGCATCTCCGCGCTGCGGACCGCGCGCAAGGCCCTTGGTGGCCGCTATCCAGTCCAATCCGATTCGCTCGTCCGCATCGTCGCGCGTCCGGGTCGCGACGAGCATCAGAAGAACGGCCCACCCCTCCAAGGTCGGTTTTCCTGTCTGGTCGTCCATCAATCCTACAGCCTTCATGAACGCTCCAAAGAAAGCGTTCATGTCGCCATCACCTGCGAAAATATCCTGGCGCGTTCTTCGGGATCGACGAACCGGCCGTCCATTATCGCCAGATAGGACAGCATGAATTCGAGAATCGCATTCAGGGCCGCTACATAAATCGCAGAAAGACCCAACCGGCCGACCCAAAACGCCTCGCAAACGGAGTCCCACTCCATTCCATCTTCGTCCACCAAAGGAGGTTCCCCGGTATATCCCCGATCGTAGTCAGCCAATAATCCCATGGCAGGTCCGGGTGCCTCTGGTCGGCGTATCGCGCATTGGCATCCGCACCGAAGAAGCTGAAGGAATCGGTTGCCATCAATCCTCTCCGCCTTCGCAGTCAGGTGCGCGAGGGCGAGACATTCCTGATAGACATATGCCTGGTCCCGATAGACATCGCCTTTCCGGGCGGAGCGATTGTAGCCCTTCGGCACGAGATCGCCCACATGATCTGCATCGAAACCGAGCCACCACAGATCTTCGTACTCGAATTCGTCCGTCGTCGTCTGCTCCGTCCGGTAGTTCCAGACTTTCCGTGTCACCGTGACATGGCAGACTGTATAACGTTTGGTTCTGGGCTCACCATATGCGCGCCGGCCAAACCGGTTGGCCTTGCACTCCCTACCATATGTGATGCCGCCATGGACGCTGTTGGGCAGGTCGAGCGGCACGGCATCCGCTTCGAAACCGAACAGCGGGTGATCCGGCCCGACCCCGACGAAGCCGGACAAAGTGCGATTCTTCTGGCGCAGGATAATGCAACCAAGGCCGGTCTCCTGGTCTACCCGGACAATCATCGGATTCGTCATTCCAAGGACCGTCTCCCGAAGGCTTGCGATCCGGGTTGTGGTAAATTCACAAGGCGCCCTTGACTTGTAACGGTTTTGCGCCGGTCACCTGAGCGTTTTTAAGCTCGCAGCAGGAGACCGACGAGATGATGAAGCATTCCGAAGAGTTCAAACAGGAGGCGGTGCGGATTGCGCTGACCAGTGGGCTATCGCGTGAGCGTGTGGCCAAGAATTTGGGCAATGGTAAATCAATGCTGGGTAAATGACTTGCACAGTATCGACCAACTGACCTGGTGTCAGCGCCGCAGGCAGATCTGGCCCGCGAGAACGAGCGGCTTCGCCTTGATAACCGCGTGCTCAAGGAGGAGAGGGACATCCTAAAAAAGGCCGCGCAGTTCTTCGCGAGCCTCATTTATTGCACTGGGGCCAGTGAGGTTTGCGTCCGTGGAGAGCTGGCGTCACATCTGGCCAGTCGAGACGATCTGCCAGGTGATGCAGATCAGCACGAGTGGTTATCGCTCGTGGCGCACGCGACCGGTTAGCCAGCGTTCCCGCACGGACATGGCAGTGCTGGCCCATATCCGGGAGCAGTATAGCCTGAGCCTGAGCCTGAGCCTGAGCCTGAGCCTGAGCCTAGGCAGCTATGGTCGTCCGAGGATGACGATGGAGCTCGAGGAGGCGGGCCTCGGTGTCGGCGAGCGTAGTGTCGGGCAATTGATGCGCCTCAACGGGATCAAGCCGGTCCGCACCCGCAGACACAAGGTAACCACCGACAGCAACCACCGCCTGGGAGTTGCGGCCAACTGGCTGGACGGGCATTTTGTTGCCGCTGCGCCCAACTAGAGATGGGCCGGCGGAAGCGAAGCTGAACGAAGGCGAAGCCGCAGGACACATCACCTGTATCTGGGCGTTGGAAGGCTGGCTCTACCTGGCTGTCATCCTTGATCTGCATAGCCGCCGTGTGGTGGGCTGGGCCGTCAGCAACAGAATGAAGAAGGATCTGGCGATCCGTGCACTCGAGATGGCGGTGCGGCTGCGTAATCCACCGCCAGACTGCCTTTTCCAATCGGATCGTGGCAGCCAATATTGCTCCTATGACTATCAGAAGAAGCTGCAGGCCCATGGCTTTCGTCCATCGATGAGTGGTAAGGGCAATTGCTATGACAACTCCGCCGTCGAGACATTCTTCAAATCCCTGAAGACAGAACTGATCTGGCGGCAGAAATGGCCAACCCGGCGTCAGGCGGAAGCTGCCATTTTCCAATACATCAACGGGTTCTACAACACTCGCAG
>NZ_JAVRHS010000007.1:0-123583 GCF_031846435.1 Croceicoccus esteveae | reverse complement strand
TAGCATTTCAGGTCATCAAAAACAATAACTGGCGGAATGCTGCGTTCAAATCAGGACGGACGGTCCGTTACGGAATCCTTGATGATCGAGTCCTTGCGGACAATTCCAAACCTACGCGTGGGACAGGGTTAGAAGGCAGTGCACATGGCATGCTTAATCGAAAATTTGAATCACAGGGCAGGGCGGTGATTCAGTTTCTGCGTTGGATTTGAGAGTTTCGGTGTGAGCAATGTTTTTGTCATGGCAAAGCACTTCGAATGCCGCGAGCACTGGCGGGCTGTCGATACCGCGCGCAACATCGCACGCGACTATCAACTCACGGTCACGCTCGACCTGTTTGGCTGGACCGTCGTCGAACGTCACTGGGGCCGCATAGGTTGTAACGGGAAGGGCGCGCGCGACAGCTTTCCGAACGCCGCATCGGCACGGCAATTTGTCGATGCAGTTCGTCGCCGACGCGGAAGCGCCAAGCACCGGATCGGCATAGCATATCGGCCGGTTGAACAGGCTTAGGCAACCGACTTCTTACATACGGTAGGTCTGGTTTCATGCGGTTTGCGGAGAATAGGCTCCCCAATATCCTCACGAACTGCGGTGAATGTATTGGGGGAGGTGGAGATTGACGTCTACATTTACTGCAGGAATTGAGAAGTCGACGAAACGGATATCGACGCCGCAGCGCGAGATCGACCTCGTGCGCGAGCGGATCAAGCGATTGAAGGAGATGCTGGAATGACCGAACCGAAGGACGACATCGAACTGGTGCGCGGGTCCGGCAATGTCTTTGCCGATTTCGATGTGCCCGATGCGAGCCTGTGCCAGCTTCGTGCGATCCTCGCTGCCGAAGTGGTCAAGACGCTCGAGGAGGAGAAGCTGTCCGTCCGCGACGCCGAGGGACGCACCGGGATCGCGGCGGCCGATTTCTCGCGTATCCGCCAGGTCAAGCTCGACCGCTTCACCGTGGACCGGCTGATGCGTATCCTCGACCGGCTCGACCGCGATGTTCGCGTCAAGGTATCGGTTGCGGTACGGACCGAGCACCTCGCGGCATGAATCAACTCGTTCGGTAATTTTAGCGGCCCGTCGGTGCGCGGGCCGCGCATCCAGCGCACGGAATCAGAACAGGCCTAGCTGATTGCGCATCGGATCCCCGAAGCCGATATCGAGCGGCTTCTGGTTCCGGAGCGACAGCATCGGCATGTCGGCGCGGCATCGCAGCTTCATGGTTCGCCTACGATATGGCCAGCGGGACGAGAGGCAGCGACCAAACTCACGATTGTCAGTCTGGCGCGGCAAGAATGGAGCGACCATCACTAGCGAGGCTTGCGCCGCTGAACTTTACATGAATCCCGATATATGAACGGCAAGCATCTGATTTAACATAAGAAAGATTATCGTTCTAGCGGCTCAGTCCGGTCTGCCGTTCTGTACCTTTCCCGGGAACGCTTGTGCGCGTATCGCCTCCCACCTTTCAATTCTCATCGCTCGAATACCTGCGATCGGACTCTGAGGCAGCGTTGAGAAACAGGAGCAGAGGTCGTTGAGGCACGGAGGTATCTGACCCGACCGGCTCGCATCCGATCACAGGACGCCGACCGCGATAGGGAAACAGGGCGATAATTTGCGAACAAAACCCCGCGTGTTAAGTCTTTGCAGTATCATGGTATCCGAGAGACGATCGACCACTCCTGCGGTTGTTGTGCAGCTTTTGCTGGGCATGGCGCTCTTTGGCAGTGCGACGCCGCTCAGCAAGTTAATCGGGCAGCAATTCTCGGTCTTCACGGCATCATGCATGCGAATGCTGATCGCTTGCCTGGTCCTTGCCCCATTCACGTGGCTGCTGACGAAAAGGTTTGGCAACGCGCAGCGGTCGGACTGGTGGGTGATTGTCGCGATTTCACTGTTCGGGATGGTCGGTTTTACCGCAGCCATGCTTTTCGGCATGCGCCTCACTACCGGCGTAATCGGCTCCACAATCATGAGCGCAACTCCGGCAGTTACTGCCGCTGGAGCCGTAGTTTTCCTCGGTGCCGCAATGAATTGGCGGACGTCAGGAGCATTGGCGCTGGCAGTTGCGGGAATAGTGGCAATCAATCTGCTGCGAACGGAAGGCGACGGTGCTACGGAAGCTCCGATCCTTGGGGCAGCGCTTGTCGCAATGGCCGTGTGTTTCGAAGCAGCCTACACCCTGCTTTCACGCAAACTGTCCGACGGAATCAGCTCGCTGGAGGCCACTCTTGCCGCGTCGTTCATTGCTACCTTGCTCTTCGTTGTTCTGGCTTTTGCCTTCGATTCCCGACCGTTCGATTTTTCCGGCGTAGGTCGGGATGGTTATTTTGCGCTCGCCTTCTGGGGCGCGGCCACAGGAGGGCTCGCCCCTGTCCTATGGTATAATGGCGCGCGCAAAGCGCCAGGAGCACTTACGGCAGGTACGATGGCGGTTATGCCCCTTAGCGCACTTGTCTTGTCTTATGTGTTGCTCGACGAACCCTTTCGTTGGTTTCACCTCTTGGGCTTCGGGTTGGTCTTCTCAGGGCTTGTCCTGATGATAGTCGAGCATTCCAAGCCGACAGATTAGGGTCCGGACGAATTCGCAGCGTTGTCACTGTGCGATCGTGCAGCGCCCCTGCAAGTTGTGGGTTTATTTGACGCGGTTTCCTGCCGCGCTGTCAGACCATCCTCGACGAAAAAACTGGCCTGTCGTTCGAGCGCCTAGCTCATTTTCAACAAGATCAGCCTACTGCTTTAATGACTAACCTTTGTTATTACAGCGTATTTTTCTGAAGAATAGAGAAACCGTCGCCGCCGCTCGAGCGTTACCGCGCTAGGATCGAGTCCCGCGTGGCAAATGTAGAATGGAAAGGAAGTTATCGCGATGTCGCATGAGAAGATGAGAAACAGCGATCTGATTGGCAGCGATCGGGTCGAAGGAACGGCGGTCTATGGGTCCGATGGCGACAAGATCGGTACTGTCGAACGTGTCCTGATCGAAAAGCGCGGCGGACAGGCCCGCGATGTCGAAATTTCGGTGGGTAGCTTCCTTGGTATGGGCGGCGAACTACACAGTCTACCTTGGGAGAAATTCGACTACAATACCGACCTCGATGGCTATCAGCTCGACGTGACCGAGGATCAGTTAAAGGGCGCGCCAACCTACAAGAAAAGCGAGCGCGACACCGCTTATGACCGCGATTACCAGACGCGGTCGTACGAGTATTGGGCGGTCAGACCTTACTGGTAACGAGGATCACGCATTTCGCGCGCACGGCGTGTTGAACAGCATGTTGAGTGTAGACAGGAGAAATTGCCATGCCGGCAAAATCGAAAGCGCAGCAAAAGGCTGCGGGAGCGGCGCTATCCGCCAAGCGCGGCGAGACCAAGGTGGGCGATCTGCAGGGCGCGTCGAAAGACATGTACGATTCGATGAGCGAGGACGAACTCGAGGACTTCGCCAAGGGCGAGCGCGAGGGAAAACCCGAGCACGCCGACAAGGACGATTGATTGTCGGTATCGCCGTGCCGGAGTTTTGTCGATTTGCGACCGGGCTGCCGCCCTGCTCAATACGTGATACAAGCGCCAAGTTCCGCGCGTCCCGATCCAATACTCTGATCGGGAGACTAGAAAGGTTTTAAGCAATGGCGGAGGCTCACGCGGTCCGCTTCGATGACACATTGAATACGTCGGAAGGTATAATACTGGACGCCATGCGATGCTGGCGAGATGCCAAGGATAATGGCGAAGCGGTCCAGCCCTGCGTATATCGGACGCTGGCGCGGCATCGGCTTGAAATTCTGGCCCCGGTTTTTGATAGCCTCATGACTATTTGCGAAGCGGCTATGAAGCGATCGATTATTGCGGGTGAAGACGGCTATCCAAGCAGCGACGAGACCGCCCTGATCGATATGCTTCTCGATCCCGAGGAGGGGCAAATTCACGTCGGTCGCATTCAAGAAGATCGCATTTTGTTGAATTGCGCGTTGCGTTCGACACGGTTGATGATGGAGCAGGCTGTCACAGGGGTATCGACGGGCCGCCTACGGCAATAGCAAATCAGCCCTGTCCGCGGATGGCCTGGACCGCTTCCAATTTACATGCAAAGGCAGCCATCGCCAGCCCGAATGCCTGCGTAGTGATCAGTAAAATGTGGTCATCATCTTCAGCATTAGGTGGGCGGCATTGCCTGTCATGCCGCTTCAACCGGCAAGGCATTCACTTCGACCGTGACATGCGAGAGGCCGGCGTGGCGAGTCAGTTTCTCGCGGTATGTTTCCGGCTTTTCGGCGCTCTTCGTTGTAAGCGCGACGATCGCCGCCTGATGACCCGGCCCTAGCTGCCAGACATGAAGATCCGTTATCCGATCTCCATTTTCAATAACGAGCGCACGGATTTTTTCCTCGAGCGGATCGTCTGCCTGTCGGTAGTCGAGCATCGTCGCAGCCGTGTCCCGCATCAGGCCCCATGACCAGCGCGCGATGACGAGGGCACCAACGATACCCATCAGCGGATCGAGCCAGATCCATCCATAGAGGCTGCCCGCAATCAGGGCGACAATCGCCAAAACCGAGGTCAGTGCGTCGGCGAGAACATGCAGATAGGCTGCGCGCAAATTCTGGTCGCGGCCGTGATGACTGTGCCCGTGCCCGTGCCCTTGGTCGTGATGGTGTGAATGACCGTGATGATGGTTATGATCCTCGCGCAAAAGCCATGCGCTCACCAGATTTACGATCAAGCCAATTACAGCCACTAAAATCGCTTGCGGGAAGCTGATCGGAATCGGATTGGCCAGTCTCACGACACTTTCCCACCCGATCAATAGCGCCACCAGTGCCAGCACAATTGCGCTCGCGAAGGCTGCGAGATCGCCGACCTTTCCGGTTCCAAAGGTGAAACGCGGGTTTCGAGCGTTCCGCCTTGCATAGAGATAGGCCAGGGCGGCAATGAGCATCGCGGCCGCGTGGGTGGACATATGCCAGCCATCGGCAACCAGCGCCATCGAGCCATAGATAGTCCCGGCGGTAATCTCGACGATCATCATCACCGCGGTCAGGGCGATGACGAACCAGGTGCGGCGCTCATTACGTTCGTGATTGTCGCCCAGAAAGACATGGTCGTGTTCATGCCGGGATGTGCCAATATCTTGGGGCCCGGTCATTTCAGATACGTCCTGATGACCTGGATCAGATCGCCCGCGCCCTGGCCGCGCGCTTTGTCGCTATCGGTTTCAGGATTGGAGACGTGCTCGCGAATGTGATCTTCGATCAATTCCACCGTCAGGCCGTTCACCGCACCGCGAACCGAGGCGACGAGATTGAGTATCTCGCCACATGGCGCCTCGCTCTCCAGTGCCCGTTCGACGGCTTCGAGCTGGCCCTTCAGCCGCCTTACCCTTGCGAGAAGTTTTTTATCCGAACTAGTATGTGAGATGGCATAGGGGGCTACCCTATATTCTTAACCATGGCCAGCAGATTGTATGCCTTGGAGTCAAGCAAAGGGCGATAGCGGGAATTATGCTGGAGCAACTGAAAGCCTGGGCGCGGGCGATCAAGCTGACGTGATCGCGCTCAATCTCGCCATCCGCGACAGACGCACGCCATTGCTGGCTAAGGTGATCGCGGTGGGAGTTGTGGCTTATGCTCTAAGCCCGATCGACCTCATTCCCGATTTCATTCCCGTTCTCGGATATCTCGATGATCTGGTAATCCTGCCACTGGGGATCATGATCGCGGTCCGGCTCATCCCGCCGCCTTTGATGGCGGAATATCGAAAGCAGGAATCCGGCTACAGCCAACTTCCTTCAAGCCGCGCCGGGATCGTCATTGTGATAATGGCTTGGACCGCAGGTGCATCGATGTTGGGATTGTTCGCGCTCCACTATTCCAGTTGAGAAGCCGCTGCCGAAGATTTGCATCTCGCATGTTACACGAACCGAAACACTTCCCCAGTCCCGGTATCGCGATAGAGATCAACCCGCTCCCCATCCCAATGATAATCGAGATGGCGACCCTGGATCGCATGTGCGGCGAGGTCGGGATAGAACAGGCCTGCGCACTCGCCGCCTTCGCGCCTCACGCTCGGATAAACCACGCCGTTCGATCCGGCTGCCCGTAATTGCCGTCCAAGCGTTTGGCTTGCCGAATAGTCATCAGTGTTCGCGGCTTCGCCAAATCGTCTTTCATCCGCGCGGAGATCATGCAGGCGCGCATCTATGTCCATCACGACCTCGCGGAATTGTGATGTCCAGCCCGGTGCTTCGTTCGTGCTCGCCATGAAGCGGCCATGATGATGGATGGTTTCGAGCAGCGCGACCTCGAAGCTTTTGCCCGCATAGAGCACACCATAGCTGCCATCGCTGAATCGCGTCGGCCGGTCCTGGCTGACATGGGTGAACGGCGCCATGAGATATGTCGCGCCCGAACCGCCGACACGCCGATCTTGCGGTACGAGGTCGAGGTTGCCGATATTTTCCATTAATCTCGGATTGGTCTTTTGCTCTGCAGATATGAGCAGCGGCCAGTCGGCGGGATCGGCAATATCCTCGAACAAATCGATCGGCGGGTGAATGCTGCGGATGATACGGACCGCGCCTTGCCATTCGATGGTGGAAACCGGGACCGTGTCGGGATCGATCACCAGCCGCCACGCTCGGCGTCGAGATAGCGGCGCACCCGCATCAAATCGGTTAGTTCGCCGCCCAGCATGATATCGAGCGCCGAGCGATTCTGGAATGCGCTATTGGGTGCCTTGATCCAGTCATAGGCGCGCCGTGTCTCACGAAACATATAGCGCAGCGCCTTGTGAATGCCGATCAGGTTGGACAATCGCGCCTTGCCGTCGCGATCGATCCGGCCAGGTTGACCGTCGGCTTTCCAGCGGCGGTAAGACCGCACGGGGAGGTCGAGCAGTGTGGACGCTTGTTCGTCGGTGACATCCCATTTTCCGAACAGGTTAACCACCGCACGAAACATCGCAGCGGCCTCGCCATCGGTAATCGGTACGGGCCGAAAATCACGGATCGTGGTGTCGACCGGTTGAAATGCAGTCATCGTGATGCTCCTATATGGCATCGTATAGAGCATATAGTGCCATTTGGCAAACCTCATCCGTTGTGGCGGGGCGAACCATGTGAGAGGTCCGCAAGCAGGCGTTGCGGGCATCGACCAGCGCCAAGAGCGGAAAGACGAAAAGCGCCAGGCTCTCGACGATCAAACAGCCGTCTCGTAGGCATCGTGGACGATGCGAGTCTCTACTGCGACGTGCAGCACGTAGAACCGCTGCCATTTTCCCGCGCCTCCTGAATGGGCGGGCATGGCACATCCCCATAAGAGCAGAAGACGCAGCAGTCTCCGGCCAGCGGCTTCAGCCTTTTGTGGCAATGCGGGCACTCGTAGAAAAACCAGCATGCGTTTGTCGGCATGGTTTCGGTCGTCACCACTCCGCAACAGGGGCAAGTGATCGTGGAAACAGTCTGCATCACGCTCCTCCTAGTGCGCGCATCAGCGGTTGTTCAATAAAGCCCCATAGCGCGGACAGGCCGATCATCGTCGTGGCAATCAGCAATACCAGTCGCGTAGCGCCGTTATGGACAGGCTTTTCACAGCCATCGGCGCTGCAGACGCGCGCTTTGCGCAAGTGAAGGAACCACCCTAGGGCCACGAGTAGGAAGGCCGCGACCGTGAGGGGCAGATGGAAGGGAACAAACCATCCCAGCCCTCCAGCGCCGAGCCCGAAAGCGACGAGGACCAAGGGCAGGACGCAGCAAGCAGCCGCGGAAAAGAGCGCCGCCGCACTCGCCAGGACTCCGACGCCGGCCACCCCGCGATCGCTTACACCTCTGGCGTCGTCATATTCGACAGCCTGCTCGGTCATCTTTGCCTCCATTCGATTCGATCCCTATGTACTTCCTGTAGTAGATATAGGTTCAAGGAGATTCGGCATGGGCGGCCTGTCGATAGGTGAATTGGCGCGCAGGACCGGGGTCCATATCGAAACAATCCGGTACTTCGAGAAGATCGGCATGCTCGATGCGCCGGATCGAACACCGGGGGGACACCGGGTGTTCGACGACGGCCACCTCCGCACGCTCAAGTTCATCAAACGGGCGCGGGAACTTGGCTTTGCCCCGACCGAAGTGCGCACACTTCTCGACCTGGACGGTCCTGCCGAAGCGTGCTGCGACGAAGTGCGCGCAGTTGCGGTTCATCACCTCGAAGAAGTCCGGCGCAAGATCGACGATCTCACCCGTCTGGAACGCCATCTTGCCGCGACGGTCGAGCGATGTTCGGGCGGTCACGTGCCCGACTGCGCAGTCATCGATATGCTGGAAACCGGCCGGCCCTAGAGCATATATCCGATATCCGACGCGCCAGTCGGATATGCGAACATTGTCGTCTTCAGATCTTCAACGGTGAGCCCATGGCGGATCGCCAGGCCGAAGATATTGATAACCTCGTCTGCGTGGGGTCCGACGAGGTGCGCGCCCAATATCCTCCCTGTGTCCTCATCAACCAGTGTCTTGTAGCCGTAGACAGCTTCGGCGACCCGCCTGGCAGTAAACCAGTCAGAGGCGCGCTCGCACTTGAGACGAAGTTTCAGCCCCGCTTCGATCGCTTCGGCCTCGGTGAGGCCGACCCGGGCGATAGGCGGAAGGGTAAAGGCGACGCTCGGTACACCTTTGTAATCGGGCTCGCGGTGATTGCCGTCGACAAGATTGGCCGCGACAACTTTTGCATCATGGCTGGAAACCGGCGTGAGTGGGGGCCCGTTCGAAGCGGCATCTCCGGCCGCGTAGACGCCCGGATTGCTCATGCTTTGCAGAAATTCGTTCAGTTTCAGCTTTCCGTTTTCGGCTGCGATCCCGGCCTTTTCGAGATCGAGCCGCTCGATGGCGGGAACTCTTCCTGCCGCGTGAACGACAAGATCGGCGGCAACCTCGATCGGACCGCCCTCGCCGCTCGCGTGGACCACATACGCTCTGCCCCGTTTTCGAATGGCATTGACAGTCGTATCGGTAATCACGCGGATACCGATCCGATCGAACGCATCCATGAGCCAACCCACCAGTTCGGGTTCGAACTGCGTCAACATTCGCGGTCCTCGTTGGAGGATCGTGACCTCGGCTCCCGCACGGGCGGCGATATGGGAAAACTCGGCAGCGATGTATCCGCCCCCGACCAGAACGATGCGCTTCGGCAGCGAAGGCAGTTCGAGAAAGCCCTCATTGTCGGTCAGGTACTCTTCACCTGGGATGGCCAGCGGTATCGGCCTGGCTCCTGAGGCGATCAGGATTTTGCGGTATCCGATTTCCCGGTCGCCGACGCAGAGCCGATTAGGCCCCATGAATGTTGCCGTTCCATGCAAGGTTGCAATGCCAGCCTCTTCATATCGGCGCTCATGCTTGTCCGGTACGGGATCGGTAAAGCTGCGCTTGAACCGGATGAGATCGGGCCAGGCGATTCGCACGTCACCCTCGACCCCGTGACCCGTCATTCGCTGTTTCGCGTCGATCGCTTCCGCGCCGGCCACCAGCATTTTCTTAGGATCGCAGCCGCGTAGCGCGCAGGTGCCGCCGAACGGCTTCTCGTCGACGACCGCAACGCGCCAGCCTGCTTTCGCAACGCGCATGGCGCAAACCATGGCTGCCGTACCCGTGCCGATGATTACCAAGTCGTATTCCATAGCAATTCTCCTACCTGCTTAATGAAGCTGGAGTGGCTACGGGTTCCGGCTTTGATGCAGCCCCCAACTCATATCCTTCGCTGGGGACTTCAAAATGCTATTGCGACTAACTCGCATTCACAATAGTGGCCCCCTTCAAGAACGGAAGGAGTCTCCATGCATAGTTATCTCGCCGGCGCCCTAGCGCTCGTCCTCGCCACCCCGGCACTGGCCCAGACCGCCGGGCAGGAAGACGCCGAAAACGAACGCAGTTCGAGCGAAAACGCACCGATAATCGTTACGGCTGCACGCACACAATTGCCGGCGAGCGCCCTGCCCCTGACAGTCGATGTGATCGATAGCGAGGCGCTCGATCGGCAGGTTCTGATATCCGGCTCGACGGTCGATGCGGTCTCCGCCCTCTTGCCATCCTTTTCACCTACGCGTGAAAAACTGAGCGGTTCAGGAGAGAGCCTGCGCGGTCGCTCGCCGCTCTACGCGATCAACGGCATCCCGCAATCGACGCCCGTGCGCGACGGCTCCCGCGATGGCTATACCATCGATCCGTTCTTCATCGACCGCGTCGAGGTCATCTACGGCTCCAACGCCTTGCAGGGCATCGGCGCGACCGGCGGTGTGGTGAACCAGGTCACGGTGGGTGCTCCGAGCGAAGACGGCATCGCCGTTCGGGCTCTCGCGCAAATGACCCTACCGGACGGATTCGACGGCGAAGGGATCGGCGCCAAGACCGGTGCCCTCATCGGCTACCGCGAAGGCGCCATCGATGCGAGTTTCGGAGCAACATTGGAGCGGCGCGGTGCCTTCTTCGACGGGGCAGGCAACCGGATCGGAGTCGACGGAACCCAAGGCGAAATCCAGGACAGCGACAGCTGGTCGGTGTTCGGCCGGTTGGGATACGAACTGGCGAGCGGTGCCCGGTTCGAACTGGTGGCCAATCGCTATGAGCTCGAGGGTAACGCCAATTATGTACTCGTCCCCGGCGATCGCGCTGCCGGTATTCCGGCGACCAGCGAGCGAGGAGTGACGCCTGGCGATCCGCCATCGAATACCGCCGAACTGCTATCCGCATCGCTCATTGATCCCGATCTCGGCGGTGGCACATTCGTCCTGCAGGGTTTCTACAGCCGGACCGACGACGTCTTCGGTGGCGGCGTGTTTGGCGTGTTCCAGGATCCCGCCATTGCTCCGCCCGGTGCTCTGTTCGACCAGTCGGCCAACCAGTCGCGCAAGCTGGGCGGCAAGGTCAGCTACGAACGTTCCGTTCCCGGCTTCGAGGACCTCGTTCTGACCGCCGGCTTCGATGTCCTGTTCGATCGGACCGAGCAGTCGCTGGTCCAGACCGATCGTGTGTGGGTGCCGCGCAGCGATTTCCGCAGCCTCGCGCCATTCGTCCAGGGCAATCTCGCGCTGGCCGACGGACTCGTCCGCCTGGCTGGTGGCCTGCGCTACGAAAACGTTCAACTGTCGGTCGACGACTTCGAGACTCTGGCAAGCTACGGCCCGGTCCAGGTGGAAGGTGGCTCTCCCTCTTTCCAGGACCTGCTCTGGAATGCCGGCGTTATCGTCGAGCCCATTGACGGCCTGCGCGCCTATGGCAGCTATGCCGAGGGTTTTACGATTGCCGACGTCGGCCGGATCCTTCGCGGTGTTACCCAGCCGGGCGTGGACGTGGACGATTTCCTGTCGCTCGAACCGGTCGTCTCAAACAATCGCGAACTGGGAATCGAATGGGATCGCGGCCCATTGAAGGCTTCGGCAAGCTATTTCTGGTCGTCGAGCGATTTCGGCTCGCTGCTCGTGCTTCGCGGCGGTGTGTTCGAAGTGGAACGCCAGCCGATCGAGATCGAGGGTTTCGAGGCCAGCCTCGATTGGCAGACACCCCTGCCCGGGTTTTCGCTCAGCGGCGGTTATGCCAATCTGTCCGGACAGACCGACGGCGATGCCGACGGCCAGGTCGATGAGGATCTCGACGGGGCGAACATTTCGCCCGATCGCGTCAATCTGGCCGCCGATTACACGGCGGGCCCGTTCAGCGCTCGCGCACAGGCCCGCTTCTATCTTTCGCGCCAATTCAACGATACCGCGACGGAGACGGATTTCGAAGGCTACACGCTGCTCGACGCCTTCATTGCGTACCGCACCGAAATCGGCGAATTCTCGCTCGCCGCGCAGAACCTCACCGATGAATTCTATATCACTTACGACAGCGATACCGTCCGGGTGACGGACAATAATCGGTTCTTTGCGGGGCGCGGACGCACCTTCACGCTGGCATGGCGCGGTGACTTCTGATGACGCTGCTCTCATGGCTGCATCGCTGGACGGGCGGAATTGTCGGGCTGCTGCTCGCCATTCTCGGCCTGTCCGGCACGGTGCTGCTGTGGGAAGATAGCTGGATTCTGCTGCCCGGGGCTGGCGATCCCGTAGCCAACGATCCGGCCATGCTTGGCCGCTCGGTCGCCGCGGCGCTGGCAGCGGGACCCGAGCTGTCGCGTCTCACTTTCGCAAGCGAGGAGATTGGATTGCACCAGGCTGTCTATGCCGACGGCAGCGGCGCCTATTTCGCGCAGGACGGCGCCCTGGTCGATCGCTGGGCCAGCTTCTGGGAACGGCCCGAACTGTGGCTGTTCGATCTCCATCACTACCTGCTGATGGGCGAGACCGGCAAGACCGTCACCGGCATTCTCGGCCTCTTGCTCCTAGCATTCTGCATTAGCGGTCTGGTCCTGTGGTGGCGCACCCGAAAGACATTCCGCTTCCGCCTGTGGCCCGCCCGCTTCACTGCAAGCGCCGTGGTCCGCCATCATCGCGACCTGGGAGCCGTCGCATCCCCGCTGCTGATCCTGGTGGCATTTACCGGGGCCATGATGGTCTTCCCTGCCATTTCGGGTTGGCTTCTTTCGCCGCTGGCACATGAGATGCAAGATGTCATCCTGCCCGACGACCTGACCGCCCAGTCGGCGCAGACCGACTGGGCGCTGGTCATGACGCGGGCGCAAGCCGCCTTCCCGGATGCCGAGCCGCGGAGGCTCATGTTGCCCGCCAAAGCAGGAGCGCCGATAGCTATTCGGTTCCGGCAGAATTTCGAATGGACGCCCAACGGCCGCACCTATGTCTGGCTCGACCCTGGCGGTGCCAGGATCGTGGGCACGAGCGACCCCGCCACGCAGGATATGGCTTCCGCGGTGACCGAAAAGTTTTACCCGGTCCATGCCGGAAAGGTCGGCGGTCTGGTCTGGCGGCTGCTCTTGACCGCAAGCGGATTGGCTCTGGTGCTCCTGGGCGCGCTGGCTACCTGGAGCTTCTGGACAAGACAAGCTACCGATATATCGAGCAAAAGAGCAGGAAGGTGGAGCAGCGAGATTTCAGTACGCACCGCTGATTCCTCAGGGTCGCCGGGTTCCTAAGCGCCGCTAATCCTCCAAGGGTCGCGAACCTTTCGAAGAAGGTCTTCGCGACTCATTGCAAGGAATAGACTGGTTTAATGTCCGCGCGGTTTGGAGTTCGATCGGATCAGGTTTCGCAAGAACCTTGTCGGCTTCTATTACCTGTCTCGCAACGCCCCCTCTGCCTCGTCGATGTATCCGCCTGTCAGGGGCAGGGCCCTGCGATCGCGGCAATACTGAATCTGGTAATTGCACATGCCGCCATGTTCGAAAGCCGCCGTGGCTCCGGCGAGATAGAAGGTCCACATGCGATAGAAGCGCGCATCGAACATTGCCTCGATCCGTTCGCGATTGGCTTCGCAACTGGCATACCAGGCGCGCAGCGTTCTGGCGTAATGCAGCCGCAGCATCTCGACGTCGCTGGCGATGAGACGGTATTTCTCACTCGCCGCGACGGTTTCGGAAAGCGCCGGGATATAGCCGCCGGGGAAGATATATTTGCGCGTGAAAGCATCGGTTGTCCCCGGAGTGCCGATCCGGCCGATCGTGTGGAGCAGCATCACCCCGTCATCCGCGAGCATATTGGCGCAGCAGCGAAAAAATGCTTCGAATTGCGGGCGTCCGACATGTTCGAACATGCCCACCGAGACGATCCGATCAAAGCGCTGGCCACGTGCGGCGAGGTCGCGATAATCGACCAGCTCGAACTTCACGCGGTCGGAGACACCCGCTTGCTCGGCGCGGGTCCGAGCGAGGCTTAGCTGCTCCTCGCTGAGCGTAATGCCCGTGACGCGCAGGTCTATTTTTCGGGCGAGATAGATTGCCATTCCGCCCCAGCCACAGCCGATATCTAGAACCTCCTGGCCCGGAGCGAGCGCGAGCTTCGCGGCGATATGGGCGAGCTTGGCCTCCTGCGCCTCGGCCAAGGTCTCGACACCATCGTCCCAATAGGCGCAGCTATATTGCATGTGCTCGGCGTCGAGCATCAGCTGGTAGAACGCATTCCCGATATCGTAATGATGCGCAACATTGCGCTGCGAGCCGATCCGCGAATTCACTGAATCGAGCGCGAAGGCGGCATGGTTGCGCCATCGCCGCAAACGGCTCGGCCCGCCGATTGAGCCCCCGCGGTCCCACGGCGCATTGGCGCGCAACAGTTCGACCAGCTCCATGATCCCGCCGCGCTCGACAAGCAGCCGCCCGGCCATGAACGTCTCCGCCGCGCCCAGCCGCGGGTCGAGGAGTATGTCCCGCGAGACCTTCCGGTCGACAAATCGGATGACGACATCCGGAAAGCCTTCCGCGGGCTTGCCGAAATTCTCGTTCGAACCATCGCCAAAATGCACCATCAAGGTTCCGCGCTCGACGATGCCGGAAAGATAGCGAGTGATCAGACGCTTGCTCATTCAGGCACTCCACGCTGCGCGGCACTCCGCCACCAAATCTCTGATTTTCTATGCTATCTACAGAGCAACTCGGAACAAGTCCCCGGCCACACGGATTGGAACCGGTGATGATCGTTCCCTGTTTCCGACCGCAATCGTGCGATGTTTCTGGTCACTATGACGAACTCGATCGTGTCTATCGCGAGGTCTGGGGTGAACATGTTCATCACGGCTATTGGCGATCGGGCGATGAGCGGACGAGCGAGGCAGTTGACGCACTGGCCGATTTGGTCTGCGAACGTATGGAACCTGCAGCCGGGCAACATTTCTGCGATATCGGATGCGGCTATGGCGCGACGGCCGAGCGTCTTGCGACGACCTATGACGTGGAGGTAACAGGCCTCACGATTTCGAACGAGCAATATGCGCGGGCAGCGCAGCGGACTGGCAGCATTCGATTTCTGCTTCGCGACTGGCTGGACAACGATCTGGCGGAACAGTCCTTCGACGGTGCCTACGCGATCGAGAGCACCGAACACATGTCCGACAAGCAGCAATGCTTCGACGAGGCCTGCCGCGTCATCAAGCCCGGCGGGAAGTTGGTGATCTGCGCCTGGCTTGCATCGGATAGCGCGCGCGCATGGGAGGTCCGCCATTTGCTCGAGCCGATCTGCCGCGAGGGACAACTTCCCGGAATGGGGACGCGCGAGGAGTATGTCGACTTCGCCGAACGCGCTGGGTTCGAACTTCTCTCTTTCGAGGATATCAGCCGCCAGGTAAGGCGGACCTGGGACATTTGCCTGCGCAGGCTCATGAAACGGCTCGCCACCGACAGTTCCTATCGTAAACTTGTCACCAGCAGCGAGACGCGCAACCGCAGCTTTGCACTAAGCTTACCCAGGTTGATGCTTGCCTACCGGACCGGTGCCATGCGCTATGGCCTGTTCACGTTTACGCGGCCGGGTGGCGAACCCGCCGTGCGCGGCGTATCCGAACCCGAATTGCAGAAGGAGGCTCCATGCGCCTGAACGCTCTTTCAACCGGCCTTGCCTCGCTTGCTCTTGCCGGATGCGGTCATGTGGCCGACATACCGGTCGAAGCCGCAAGCGGCCGGGCACCGCAGATAGTCGAACCGGCCGAGACCCTTCTGCCGACGTTCGATGTTGCCCCCGCCACCGGTTGGCCCGACGGCACCGCGCCCGTGCCGGCACAGGGCCTGGCGGTCACGCCATTCGCCGTAGGGCTGGATCACCCTCGCTGGCTCCATGTTCTGCCCAACGGCGATGTCCTCGTCGCGGAATCCGCAGCGCCGCCGCAGCCCGAACTCGGAAAGGGTATCAAGGGTTTTTTCATGAAGCTTTTCATGAAGAAGGCGGGTTCTGCGGTCCCAAGCGCTAACCGTATCACGCTTTTGCGCGATACGGACGCTGACGGTGTCGCTGATATGCAGACGCCCTTTATCACCGGTCTCAATTCGCCGTTTGGAATGGCGCTTGTGGGGTCCGATCTCTACGTCGCCAATACCGACGCTGTCCTGCGTTTCCGCTACGAAGCAGGCGCCACGAGCATTGCCGGCCCGGGCGAGACAATCGCCGCCCTTCCCGCCGGACCATATAATCAGCACTGGACGCGCAGCCTCGCCGTCAGTCCCGACAACACGAAGCTGTATGTAGCCATCGGTTCGGCGAGCAACATCGGCGAGTACGGGCTGGTGCACGAAGTCGGCCGCGCCGCCATTCGTGAGATCGATCTACGCACCGGTGCCGAACGGCTGTTCGCCAGCGGTTTGCGCAATCCGGTCGGCATGGCGTTCGAACCGGAGAGCGACCCGCTCTGGACGGCGGTCAACGAACGTGACGAGCTTGGGTCGGATGTCCCTCCTGATTACATGACAGCGGTCGAGGATGGCGGCTTCTATGGCTGGCCTTATTCCTACTGGGGCGATCATGTCGACGAGAGGGTCGAGCCCCAACGCCCCGATCTGGTCGCCCGAGCCTTGATACCCGATTATGCGCTCGGACCGCACACCGCATCACTGGGGTTGGCATTTACTGATCCTTCCAACCCGGCACCGCTTGGCCTGCAAGGCGCTTTCGTGGGTCAGCACGGCTCGTGGAACCGCAAGCCGCCGAGCGGCTACAAGGTCGTGTTTGTTCCTTTTGACCAAGGGCGACCCAGTGGGCCGGTTTACGATATCCTCACCGGCTTTCTCGGTGCCGAGGGGGACGCTTACGGGCGACCCGTCGGGGTCGCCCTCGACGTACGAGGAGGACTGCTGGTGGCAGACGACGTCGGCAATACGGTCTGGCGCGTGACGCAAAGCAGCCAACCAGTAGCGCAATAGCGCGGCCCTCTCTCGTCGTTCAGTTCGTCACCTCGCCAGAGGTGCACCCGAATGGCTGGCTTGAGGGAATTTTACTCGGAGTGGTCATCAGGACGTTGCCTCTTGGTTTTTCTCCAATCTCGCCCAGGGTTTTGCTCTGACAGGAGTCCCGACGTGAATCCCTCTTGGCGCACGATCGGGAATTGCATGTGCGGAACCTGACGCCGGCAAGCACGTATAAGGCGTACCCTCAAGGCGGAGCACAAGCATGGCAAACACGTTGAAAATGAAGCCTCTGGGTGACCAGACCATCGTTATCACCGGGGCCACGTCGGGGCACGGACTTTGCACCGCGCGGATGGCTGCAGCGCAAGGGGCAAGGGTCATGCTCGCAGCGCGCGACGAAGAGGCGCTGAAGCAGGTCTGCATGGACATTCAAGGCGAAGGCGGTACGGCCGAATACGTCGTCACTGATGTTGCGAAGGAAGATGACGTCCAGCGCCTTGCCGACGAGACGATTGATCGCTTCGGCGGTTTCGACAGCTGGATAAACAATGCCGGAGTCGGAGTCTATGCGGAGATTCTGGACCTGGACATGGAAGACCACCGCCAGATCTTCGAGACCAATTACTGGGGTGTGGTATATGGATCCACGATTGCCGCTCGTCACTTGAAGGACAGACCGGGCGGCGGCGCGCTGATCAATGTCGGCTCGATCAATTCTGACCTGCCGGGCCCCATTCTCGCATCCTACAACGCATCGAAGCATGCGGTAAAAGGGTTTACCGACTCCTTTCGGATCGAGCTGCAGATGAACAATGAGCCGGTTTCGGTTACCCTAATCCAGCCGAGCGCCATCGGCACACCCTTCCCCCAGCACGCTCGCAACACGACTGGATATCAAGCGCGCCTGCCAAAACCTATTTATGCACCCGACGTTGTGGCGCGAGCGATACTCGATGCGACCCAGAATCAGCGTCGTGACGTGGTCGTGGGCGGCGCAGGCAAGTTCCAGATCTTTGGTTCGAACGCCTTTCCGCTTCTGTTTGACAAAATTGCCGCCTCGATGGCCGACCAGCTCATCAATCGCGAGAAGCCGGTGCCCGAGCAGAAAGGCAACCTTTTAGCGCCGCAGGGTGATGACGGGGACGTAGAGGGCCGCCAGCACGGACGGCATTTCAGCGTCACCACCGCCTCGGGGCGGCACCCCTGGCTAACGCTCGGGACGTTGGCAGCGCTAGCTGCTGCAAGCCTCTTTGCGATAACGGGCGGCCGATCAAGAGCCTGATCTTACGTTCAAGGCGCAACAGGACTCAGTTCGTACGGTAGCTGCTAACCGGCGTCCGTTGAAATGGCGTACGCAATCCCTGAACCTGCAGGGAGCAGCCCTCCATAACCTTCATCCAACAAGCTGCCAGATTAGTGGCTGTGACCACCCTCGCCACCATGACCGCCACTGCCGATAGCCGCGTATTCTTCCGCGCTCAGCTGCGGCATCTCCTTCACGAAGGCAGCGATATTCCAGATCGTGTCGTCGTCATGCGTCGGGCCGAAAGCGGGCATGCCGCTCATCTTGACGCCGTGCTTGACCAGCCAAAATACTTCTTCGTCCGTCCACTTTTCCGCGGCGCGGGCGAGAGCGGGCGGGTGCGGTTGCATGACCTCTGCCCATCCGGCAGGGCTTACGCCCACGCCGCCATGGCAGTGCGCGCACATGGCCTTGTACTCACCCGCACCCGCCTCAATCATCCCGGACGTAAACTGCGGTGACTCCAGGTCGTCCGCCCGGCCCTGAACGGAGTTGTGGTAGGTCGTGTCAAATGCCCAGGCGACGATCGGATTATGCCGATCGGTCGCTGCAACATTGTAAGCGCCCGTTAGAATGACGATCAGCGCGAAGAGCGCCAAGAGTAGCAGCATCGCCGCTGCACCGATGATCATGCCCTTGCCGTTTGCGGTCATGTCCGGTTCCCTTCAAAGCATTGTACGTAGCCGCGATAGCCGATCTCGTCGTCCGCTTCCGGCGGCACGACGATCATTTCCATCGTCTGCAGCCCGGCATTGCTTTCGCCGCCCAGCGCGCGGGGGGCCGTGGCCATTCGCTTCTCCTGTTCGCTGGGTTAGAACGACGCGCCCCATCCGCAATACAACACACTGGATGGCAGCCTTTTCAAACCACGTTCAGCAACAGATTAGGCCAACCGTTCACGAGCGTAGCGGTTCCTTCTCGAGTAGGTTTGCAAGGAATTTCTTCGTGCGGGCGAGTTGCGCGGCTGCGCGTATAAGCGCCCGTAGCACAATCGAGTAGCCTACTGTGTGTCGCCTGGGCGCATGAGGGATCGAACGAGGAAGCTCGTATAATGGATCACGCCTGTGACGGATTCAGGGTCGGGTACGAGGCGTGATCAACCTCCTGACGGCCGTTTCGAGAACGCCTTAAACGGCAGCGCCTGAAAATAAGCAAACAGATGCCCTGCGCATTCTGCGTCATGATCGAAAATGCTTGGCGCGCTCCACCATATGATTCATCTGAGTCGCTGCGTGGATGGTCAACGGATGCTGCTTCGCGTCGGGCCGCGGCGTTATAAAGTCCGCCATTTCAGCGATATGCTCGAGCTGCTCTTCGCTAGCCTTCGAGAGCAGACTAAGAACGATATTTTCCAAGGCAATCACGCGGATGCGCAGCTGGATGAGCTCCGCGTCCGACAGAGCGGGGATATCCCACTCGTCGCAAGTGGCTGCTAACGCTTCCTGGGGACCACAGGGCAGTGCCCCGCCCTCCCCTTCCCATCGCGACACCGCGATGTCTTTCTTGTC
The DNA here is from genome assembly GCF_031846435.1 of Croceicoccus esteveae. Classification (NCBI taxonomy): domain Bacteria; kingdom Pseudomonadati; phylum Pseudomonadota; class Alphaproteobacteria; order Sphingomonadales; family Erythrobacteraceae; genus Croceicoccus; species Croceicoccus esteveae. The sequence continues at coordinate 103,997 of NZ_JAVRHS010000007.1, read as the reverse complement.
GTGTGCCATGTTCTCAAACTCCAGACCAAATTTCCGATGCCGCGAGCGGCGAATTCCAAACGGCGACAAACATCGCCATCGCTCACCTATCGCGACGAAGATGCGAAGAGGCTTTCCAGTTCCTCGCGAAGGGCAAGAAGCCCTTCAAGATCGTCAGCCTCCAGCTTGCCGATTGCAGGCTTTTCGTTAATCCACCTCCCAGTCACTACTGAATCGAGAAGCAGGGCAGCGAGATCGGCCTAGCGGCAGCGAAAGCAGTCCGTCGATAGCGTTAGCGCCTGCACTTGGGCTTCGCCACTATAGGGCAAATCGATAAGCCAGCCGGGCCTTGCCGCCGTCCACCGGAGACGTTGCTCGGCCTCCAGCATGCGCTCCATGGCCCGCATGTGTTCGAGAATGTTTGCCAGCGCGGGGACAACAGTCAGCCGAAACCATGACGGTACTGCGGGTTGTTCGTCGACAAATGCGGCGGAGATCACTGCGATCCGGTCGATGCCGACGCGGCTCATCGCTTCGACAATGCGGCGCGTCCCCTCGGTGTAGAGCGGTGGTGGGTCGATCGCGGTCGATGGCGTGAACGAAACGCCAAGGGTGGAAATAACCGCATCGCAACCACGGATGGCATCAGCAAGGTCGTCCTCGAGAACGTCGCATTGGATATAGTCGACGCCTTCGATCCGTTTCGCCGGGTCCGGCAAATGATGCTCGAGACCGCGCACGTGGTGGCCGCGCTGCATCGCCTGTTCGAGGAGCAGCGTGCCGGTCTTTCCACCGGCGCCGAAGACGGCAAGGGTCAGATTATCGGTCAAAAAGAAACCTTCGCAATTGCAAATGATGCGGATGAATATGAAGCCCCGCGCATGGGGTTGGTCATGCGCGAGGCTCCGAGACGGCTCCAGTGAGCCAGCGACCCGCAGGGCTCTCTTGGGGGAGCTGGAACCGCCTATCCATTGTAGCTTCGAAACCCGCGCCCGGCTTGCCTCACGGAACAAGCCAGGCACCTCTCGCGGGTTCTTCTGCTACTGGTCGCAGATAGAATACCCGCGATAGCCCAGTTCATCTCCTGCTCCGGGCGGAACCACGATCAATTCCTGCGCTTGCAAACCCGCATTGCCTTCATCGTCCAGCAGGCGCGTAGTGACGAGCAGATCGCCGCTGGTATAGCGATCCGTACCGGCAGCGCTGACCGGGATCAGTTTGCCGTTCAGCTTGATGAAGCCCTGGCTTCCCGGTTCGTAGACGAAGGTGGGGTAGCCAACCTCGGTCAAGCGGAAGACACAACGACCCTCCTTCCCGCCGATTGCCGAAACATCGGCGTCGTTCATCGTCTCGGGCTTTACGAGCGCCGTCGATATGTTCTGCAGCGCGCTGGAAGCCGGCTCGATTGGCGACGCTTTGGCCGGCGGATCGAGCTGCGCTTCGCGATCATTGCCGATGGCGGTGTTCTGGTTGCACCCAGCCAGCGCGACAGCCAGCCCTGTGGTGAGGATAAAGGTCGTCTTCATTGCGCAGCTCCTTCTTCGGGTGTCTCGGCAAGGGTTGGGTCAGGTTGCGGAGCTGCGGGAACCGGAGCTTCGATACCTTCGGGGAGCCTCTCGGTGGTCCGGACGCCATTTTCCTCGATGTCCTCGATGAGGTATTTCATCTGCGCGATCTCGCGGCGCTGGGCGAGGATGATGTCATGCGCGAGCTTGCGCACGCGCGGATCGCGGATATGCGCCCGTTCGCTGGTCATGATGGCGATCGAGTGGTGCGGGATCATCGCCGCCATATATTCCTCGTCGTCGATGGTGGTCTGGCTGCGCACGAGCCAGAGCGCCAGCGCGAAGACCACCGCTGCGACGCCGAGAATGATGAAGTTCTTGGTGCGGTCCTTATACATCCCCCACATGAAGAGCAGCATGACGACCATCATCATCGCACCCATCACGAACATCATCCAGAAGCGCGTCTCGCTCCAGAAGAAGTGGTCGGCATCATAGGTATTGGCATACATGAGAAAAAACATGACGACGGTCGATGTCGAGACCATCGCCATGAAGCGCCAGTAGTTGCCGCCGCCCCCCTCGCTGGAATGGGATTGTGCCATTTTTCAGTTCTCCTTTCCGGACATGGTTTGAAACACGAATTGCGCTGTGCAGCTGATAAGCAGGAAGCCGGTCAGGGACTCGATTCCGGTCATCGCCCGCAAGTGGCCTTCCGGATAAATGTTCCCGAGGCCCACCGTGGTGATATTGATGAGGGAATAATAGAACAGGTCCATCGCATCGACGGCGTCGCGCTGCTTGAACCCACCCAGGCCCAATTCGATGGCAAAGGCGAACCCGGCCGCGAAAAGTGCAGCGACGGCGAGATGGCTCATCAAGACCAACAGGTATGCGGCAGTCAGCCTGGTCGGCTGTGTCTTGGGCTCACCCGCGACCAGCCTGGCACAGCGGATCAACCATATGTGTAGCCAGAGCGAGGCCACAAACAGGACCACGGCCAGGGAAATGGCTGCGATCATGCGCCGGTATCCTTTGTCGTAATGGCAGGGCCATCGCCCTTCTTCCGGCACACCGACCAGTAGAAAATGCCCCACCAGAAGTCGTGCCGCGTCGCCTCATCGAGGATCCGGGCAGCCGTTGCGTCGGGACGGATCGAGAGATGCTCGCGTTCGGTGTCGCATGCGCTATTGAGCCATATGCCGAACCGCACCAGCCAGTCGGGCCAGCCCCCCGGTTCCTGAGACCCGAGGAGGCCGAGCCGCGTGCCTGTTGGCATCTGTGCGGCTATCTGCGTCACGATCCTTTCGACGTCAGGAACGATATCGAGCCCGAAGGTGGACACGGCTGCGCGCATGTCAGGGGGAAGCACCACGTCTGCCACGTCGGCCTCGACCAGCTCGACGTTCCGCCAGCCATGTCGCTCAGCATGATCGGCAGCGATCGCCAGCATCTGACTAGAAATGTCGAACCCGACGATGCGACCCTCGCTACCCACCTTGCGCTGCAGGTCGGCGAAATTCTGCCCGGATCCACAGCACAGGTCGACCACGGTATCACCACGACTGAGACCGAGAGCATCAATCATCCGGCGGCGCTGTCTGGCTACACCGAACAGCTCGAAACCCTTCGCGAGGAAGGTGTAGAGCCGGGCTTTAGAATCATAGGTATCCCGCCATCGGGCAGTATCCCTGGCGGTCCGCCTGTCGTCGTGGGCTACCCGATCAGACAACGATCCAGCCCAGCGCCTTACCGCCCATCCAAAGTCCCATGCCGATCATGAACAGGTTTTCGGTCAGTGAAACGAAGCCAAGCGGCACATTGCTGTTGCCGCCCACGCAGGCGCACTTCAATTCGCGCTTGTCGACGTACACCGCCTTGAAGACGCTCACCGCACCGACCGTACCGATGAACAGCGCCACCGGGACCGATATGATCGGCAAGGCATGCGCCACCATGAGGATGCCCGCCAGGGCCTCGCCGAACGAGTAGATAAAGCCATAGCGCACCCAGCGCTGTGCCAGCAGATCGTAATTGAGGAACATGGTCGAGAAGCTGCGCAGATCCTGTAGCTTCTGCACGGCGAGTAACGACATGGAGAGCGCAACGAACCATTCGATCGCCTGCACAGTGAAGACGCTATCGAACACATACCAGCTGATCGCCAGACCCAGCAGGAAGGCAACGGAAAAAATCGCGATGACAGTCTGGTAGCTCGTCTCGCCTTCCTCAGGCTGGCTGCGCGACTTGCCGAAATGCTCGCGCAGATCGTCATAGCCGCCTATGCGCTTGCCATCGATGAACGTCTGCGGCGTGGTCTCGACGTCGTGCTTTTCCTTGAAGGCGTCGGTTTCCTCGCGCGAAGTAAGGTGATTGTCGTCGATCTCGAAGCCTTCGCGCTTCAGAAGATCGACCGTTTTCAGACCGTACGGACAAATATGTTCGTCCATTACCGTCCGGTATACCTTTGCCTGTTTCATTGCTGGTCTGCCCCGCTTTCGTGGCTTTTGCTGCTTCCATCGACGCGTGCGTCGCGCTGCGGGATCCCGTTCGGGGAAGGTTTGCGCTGCAGGAAAAGGGTTTCCAGGCCGAAAACCGCAACAATGGAAACCGCAGCGATTCCAACGATAACAGAATCGCTTTCGAGCTTTACACCCGCGAATGCGACGAGAATGACCCCGTCGGCGGCGATAGCAGCGAGCAGGACGGAAGTTCTTGCGCCGATTTCCTCGCGAAGATGACGGTAGACCCCCCAATGCACCAGGATGTCCATGACGAGATAGAAGAAGGCGCCAAGCGATGCGATGCGTGAGAGGTCGAACAAAACGGCGAGCGTGCCTGCGATCACTACCGTGTAAACGAGCATGTGACTTCTGATCCCGCCCTTCATGCCGAAGTGACTGTGGGGGATCATCTTCATCTCGGTCAGCATCGTGAGCATCCGCGAGACTGCGAATACGCTTGCGATCACCCCGGAGGTGGTCGCTGCAATCGCTATGACGATAGTGAACCAGAACCCGAGCTCGCCAAGCGCCGGGCGGGCGGCGGCGGCGAGCGAATAGTCTCGCGCCTCGACAATCTGATCGATAGTCAGATTGGAACCTACCGCGACGGCAACGAGAAGGTAGGTTACCACGCAGATCGCGATCGAGATCATGATCGTGCGGCCGACATTGCGATGCGGATCGACAATCTCGCCGCCGCTGTTGGTGATCGTCGTGAAGCCCTTGAATGCCAGGATCGAGAAAGCCACCGACGCGAGAAACGCGCCGCCGTTGGTCTGCGAAACCTGCTGCGCGAACGCACCGGAGAAGAATCCGCTCGCAGCGATGGCCGCCAAGGCAAACAGAGCAATCCCGCCGATCTTGATCGCCGACATGACCAGCGAAAAGCCACTGACTGACCGGTTGCCGGCCTTGTTCACGATATAGGCGAATACGATCAACCCGAGAGCCAAGGCTGACAGCAGGAGGCTGTTCTCCTCAAGCCCGAACGGGCGCAAGGCGTAGGTAGCAAAGGTCCGTGCAACGAGGCTTTCATTGATAACCATCGAAAGCGCCATGAGCAGCGACGCCGAGGCCGCCACGACCCCAGGACCATACGCCTTTTGCAGAATCATCGCGATGCCGCCGGACGACGGCCAGGCATTGGACATCTTGATATAGCTATAGGCGGCCAGCGATGTGACGAGCGCCCCCAGAACGAATGAAAGCGGGAACAGCGGGCCGGCAAGTTCTGCGATCTGACCGGTGAGAGCGAATATACCAGCGCCGATCATCACGCCGGTACCCATAGCCACGCCCCCGGCGAGACTTATCGTCCCCTTTCCAGAGGCGTCGGGCGCATTTTTCATCGCCGCATGTGTCTCATGCTTCGTTGCAGTCATAAGGCTCCCGTCACCGGGGCGGAAACGCCCGGAGCGTGTCGACGACAAAGCTTTTGAAGAGCGAGGTGCAACGTCATACGCCTCGCCCTCGCCCGAACATGGCATAGAGCGGAACGACGATGACGGCGATGTACCAGCCATAAAGAAAACTGCCGACGGTTCCGGCAAGAAATCCGGGCCAGGTCAGCCATTCGAAGCCGGGCAAAAGAGGTGCCCAAGCTTCGTGCATGTGAAACCGTTCAGGGAAGAGGAGGCCGAAGACCACACAAAGCAGATAGCTGAGGAGCAGAAAAACGCTGAGCGTCCAGCCCCATCGCAAGATGTCCGGGCGCATCGATAAATCGGCCATATCGGTCTCCTTTCAATCGGATGGCTTCCGCTCCAGCCCGCTCAAGCGGGTTACGGATAGCTTGCGAATACGCTCTTGCCCGCACGGCCGAAGGCGATGACCTGGTACGACTGCACCCTCCCGCCGACTTCCATGCCGGGGGAGCCTAGGGGCATTCCCGCCACGGCGAGGCCCGTCACGCCTTCGGGCCGTTCCTCAAGCAGGCGCGCGATCTCGCGTGCGGGAACATGACCCTCGATCACATAGCCATCGACTTCCATTGTGTGGCAGGAGACGAGATCGCCAGGCACGCCTGCTTCGGCCTTTACCTCAGCCATGGGACGGTCTTCGCGAACCGTGACCTCGTGATCGAGACCCGTGCGAACATGCTTCGCCCATTCCTCGCAGCATCCGCATTGCGGATCGCGGAACATCACATAGGGGCTCGCCTGTGCCGCGCTCGTGCAAGCTGCAAGGAGAATTACTCCGAAAGTAGCGAGTGTCGTGCGCGCCCGGCGGATGTGCTTGCCCGAAAATCTCAGTTCCATGCTCGATCTCCTACATTCCTTCCATGTCGTGATCGGACATGGACTCCATGTTGTGCCCTGCATGCGGATCGGCCGGTTCCGCGACATCCATGCTCGTTGGAGCGGGTGTCGGCGTGCGCGGTGGTTGAGCTGCGTCGGGGCCAGCTGGCCTGCGCTCGGTCGCGGGTACGCTGGCGACGGGCGCGGTTTCTACGCCGGTCTCGGTCGGATTTGTGGAAGCGGCCTCAACTGGCGACGGCGCGCTCGCCGGTGCTGTCTCGATGGCAGCCGTATTTCCGACGTCCGCCATGGGCTCGGGTTGTTGATCGCACGCCGCCAGGCCCGCCAGCGCGGTCCCGAGGAAAAGCGTTCCAATCATCTTCTTTGGCGTGAAGTGCTGCATCATGTTGATCCTTCAGATCCAGGAGAGGCCAAGGTGATCCGGTCCGTGCGCAAGCTCTCCACCGAGAAAACCCTGGAGCAGAATGAGCGCGGCCATGGCGAAAAGACCGCTACGAAGAAGGGCTCTGCTTTCACGCGGCCTGTAGGCAAATGCGGCAAGAGCGAGTCCGAGCGCAGTGATCAGCATTCCGTTCCAGCGGTGGAGCTGCATGACTGTGTCTCCGCCAAACCAGAGGCCGGTATGGATCCAGCCGAACAAGACAGCAGCGACGGCACCCGCCGCACCGCCATAAATCAGCACACGGACAGCGGGTTCGGCTGCTGCGCCTCTTCCGGCCATGACGAACAATTCGGCCAGCGCCGCCATCAGGAACAGTGCGATCGGGAAATGGATCGTCGCGGGATGCAGCGTCTTGAGGACAGTGACGAAGTCACCCTCGCTGGCGCTCTCGTGTCCGCCGGATGCGTCATCATGCCCGTCAGAGCCGTGGCCGGCTTCGGCAGACTGACCCGAGCCGCTTTGCATCCCGTTCATGCCAGACGCTGCCTGGCTCGGGTCCGAAGAGGCGGCGACGTTTGCATCGGAACCCTGGGCCTCGTCGCCATGCGCATAGACAGGACCGATTGCCAGGAACACTGCGCAGACAAGTATCAAAAAATGGACTGCTTTCATGGTGGCGCGTGCCCTTTCACCGCAGATTAACGAGAGCTATGCTGCCTGTTACGCATCCCGAGCCGCCTCCCCTCACAAAATATTTGTGCGGGGAGCGCACGCGCCGTGCGTAAGGGATAGAGCGAACAGCAGTTGAAGGACCGACCCGCACCGATGAAACAGGATCTGGACCCTATTCTGAGCGCTCTTGCGCACGATGTTACACCAAGCGTGCCCAACGGCTTCATGGAAGGCGTCTGGGAACGGGTCGGCGATATGAGTGCGCGGCGGGACAGGGCCATGCGCAGCATGCTGTTTGCCGGCCTGTTCGCAGTCGGACTCGGAGCGGGTGCCCTCACGGTTCAGGCTCCTGTCTACGCTCAGGAACGCACCTACCCCGTGTTCAGCGACGCCCGTCTTTCGCCCGCCGCGCTGCTGCATGTCGATTGATGAAAAGTCCCAAACTGTATATCGCGCTCGCCGTCCTGCTCGCCGCGTTGGCAGGATTTCTGGGAGCGATCGCAGCCGAGCGATGGTTCGCGCCGACCCAGCCGGGCAGTCTTCACGAATTCGTGCACGAACAGCTCGACCTCAACGCCCAACAGGAAGATCGGCTCGACCGTCTCGAGGAGCGTTACGCCATAGAAAACGCCCAGCGCGAACTGGCAGTGCGGCGTGCGAACGCCAATTTGGCTGCCGCGATGGACAAGGAGCATGAATACGGCCCCGGGGTCAGCGTTGCGATCGACGAGGTGCATGCCAGTATGGGCGAATTGCAGAAGGCGACGGTCCGGCATGTCTTCGCGATGCGCAGCATCCTCGACGAAGACCAACAACGCGAATTCGATCAGCAGGTTGCCCGGTCACTGACCGGTTCGCCTTCGGAATGATTGCGGAGTGCTGGGGCAGCCGGATAGTCAGGAGCAGGCGCTTGTTGAAAAAGTTGCCGCTGGTGACCGCCGCGCATTCACGGAACTTGTAGAACCGCTCATACCCCGCTTGCTCGCAACCTCAATCCGGATGCTTGGCGCAAGTGATGAAGCCGAAGACGTCGTGCAGAATGCGCTTGCGTCGGCGTGGATGGCCCGCACGCGCCTTGATCCGGCGCGCCCCGTTCTCCCGTTTCTCACGACGATCACACTCAATAAATGCCGCGACAAAATCCGCAGGCGGAAGGCAGCGCAGTTCCTGGGGTTCGGAAAGGCTACGAAGCCGGAGCTTGCATCCGATCCGGCTCCCTCGCCGGAAGCCGAGACGGTTGATCGGCAGCTTCTGCAAAAGACCCATGCCGAAATTCAACGGCTTCCCGTGCGGCTGCGCGAGGCGCTGATTCTCGTTGCCGTCGATGGGCGAAGCCAGAACGAGGTTGCCGACATCATGGGTGTTTCGGAGAAGGCGGTGGAATCGCTGGTCTACCGCGCTCGAAAGGCTCTGAAGGAAAAAATTTCGCGCGCGTGAGGGGAAACGCCTCCGGCCGCGTAGGATAGGGCAAACCTCCTTCAAACGGGACCTTCTCATGCAAGCAATCAATCGACGCAAATTCCTGGGCTCGAGTATCGTGGCAGGCGGCCTGTTGGGTGCCACCGCGGCGATGCCCGCCTGGGCGCGCGGCGGCAACATGAATGGCACGACGATCCGCCAGGGTTTCGATGAAGTCTCCGGCCGCAACATCGATCTGACGATCGCACGGGGTCCCTTCGCGGTTCAGGGTCGGCGCGGTATGGGGATCGCCGTCAATGGCAGTGTCCCCGGCCCGCTGGTGCGGCTGAAGGAAGGCGAGCCGGTCAATCTCAACGTGACCAATGCGCTGGACGAAGACAGTTCGATCCACTGGCATGGACTGCTTGTGCCGTTCCAGTTCGATGGTGTGCCCGGTGTGAGCTTCCCCGGAATCAGGCCGGGACAGACATTCACCTACGAAATGCCCGCCATCCGGCAGGCTGGCACGTATTGGTGGCACAGCCATTCGGGTCTGCAGGAACAGGCTGGGCATTACGGACCCATCATCGTCGACCCCGCTGGACCCGATCCGGTGCAAGCCGACTACGATTACGTGATGCTGCTAAGCGAATTTACGCCGATGCATCCCCACACCATCATGTCGAAGCTGAAGAAGGGCGAGGGCTATTTCAATTACCAGCAGCGCACGTTGACCGACGATTATCCGCTGACCGGAGAGGAACGGCGGATGTGGGCAGAAATGCGCATGATGCCGACCGATATCCTCGACGTCACGGGCTCTACCTACACCTACCTAGCCAATGGACACGGTCCCGAAGAAGGGCTGGAATATCTGTTTTCGCGCGGCAAGCGGGTCCGTATCCGGGTAATCAATGGCAGCGCCATGTCCTTTTACAACGTCCGTATTCCGGGATTGAAATTCTGGGTCGTAGCGGCTGACGGTCTCAACGTGAGGCCGGTCGAAGTGGAGGAGTTCCAGATTGGCACCGCCGAGACCTACGATATCGTCGTCGAACCGACCGGCGAGGCGCACACCATCGTCGCGGAAAGCATGGACCGCTCGGGTATGGCGGTGGCGACGCTGGCAAGTCGACCGGGTGCCCGCGCCCCGGTCCCGACGCTGCGGGATCCGCCGCTGCTGACCATGGCCGACATGGGTATGGCCGGAATGGCCCATGGCGCGCATGGCGATGGCGCCGGGGAAAACATGGACGGCATGGACCACGCCGCGATGGGTCATGGGGCGCCTTCTTCGAGCGGCATGGCCGTGAGCAACAGCGGCGACGGATCAAGCGAGGGAGCGATGGCCGGAATGGCTGGAATGTCGATGGGCGGCATGGACATGCGCGACACGTCCAGGCTGCCGCCCGATGTGGAGGTTGGTCCGGGCATCGACATGGTTTCCATGAACCCGCAGGACCGGATGGGCGATCCCGGTATCGGCCTCGACAAGGTTTCGCATAAGGTGCTGAACTACAAGGATCTGGTCGCACTCGAACCGAATGACGACTTGCGCACGCCGTCGCGGCAAATGGAAATCCATCTCACCGGGAACATGGAGCGCTACATGTGGTCTTTCGACGGCGAGAAATTCTCGGCCGTCAGCGACGAGCCGATCCGCTTCGCCTATAACGAACGGGTCCGGGTGAAGCTGGTCAACAACACCATGATGGCGCACCCGATCCACCTTCACGGTCACTTCTTCGAGCTCGTCAACGGCGCACCCGCCGATCGCCAACCGCAAAAGCACACGGTGATCGTCCAGCCCGGCGGCTTTGCCCAGTTCGATCTCACCGCCGACGAGCCGGGAGACTGGGCGTTTCACTGCCATCTTCTCTATCACATGCATGCCGGCATGTTCCAGATCGTGACAGTAGCGCAGGAAGCGGGTCAACCCGACGTACGGCGCGTGGGAGAGAGCGGATGAAGTATATGATCGCGCTCATGCTCGCCGGAACGGCGACGCCCGCCTTCGCGCAAGACCACGGCCACTCCATGCCGATGCAGCCCGCCGACCCGCAGGACGCAGAGGAGGCTGCTGAAGAGGAAGGCAGCGCAGAGGATACTTCGCCGACATCCTCCGCAATGCCCATGGACCATTCGCAAATGGACCATGGGTCGATGGACCGGCCCGGAGTGGTCGAAGACCAAACGACAGGCGGAGAAATGGACCATTCCGCCATGGGTCACGAGGCGATGGCGATGGACATTCCATCGGGTCCGCCGCTCGCTTCTGCGGGTTCGGGCCCTGCACGCGCCGCAGATGCCATCTGGGGTGTTGAGGCGATGCGCGAGAGCCGTGAGCAGTTGCGCGATGAACAGGGCGGCCAGAAGTATTTCTGGTTCCAGGGTGACCGCGTCGAATATCGCGCGCGCGAGGGATCCGACGGCTATCTGTTCGACCTTCAGGGGTATTACGGTGGCGATCTCGACAAGTTCTGGTTCAAATCTGAAGGCGAAGGCAGTTTCGACGAAGATATCGAGAGCGTTGAGGTTCAGGCGCTCTACAGTCGCGCCATCGCGCCGTTCTTCGATTTCCAGGCGGGTCTCCGGCAAGATTTCGCGCCGATGGACCGCACCTATGCCGTGATCGGCATCCAGGGTCTCGCACCCTATCTGTTCGAAGTGGATGCCGCTGCATTCCTGTCGGACAAAGGCGACCTGACAGCACGCATCGAGGCCGAACTCGACCAGCGAATTACCCAGCGCCTGGTCATTCAACCGCGTGTGGAAGCGTCCTTCTCTGCGCAGGATGTGCCTGAACTGGGCATCGGTGCCGGGCTGGATACGGTCGAAGCCGGTCTCCGCGTGCGCTATCATTTCGTGCGTGAGTTTGCGCCGTATGTCGGGATCGATCAGGAATGGAGGATCGGTCAGAGCGCCGATTACGCACGCGCCGAGGGAGAAGACCCCAGTGTGACGAATTACGTCGTCGGCATACGGTTTTGGTTCTGAATAAAAAGGAAAATTCGATGCACATTATAATCATTCGGGGCGTGGCTGCGGCGGCGCTTGCTTTATCTGCGGCACCGGCGTTGGCCCAGGACATGGACCATTCCAAGCATGGGGAGCATTCGCAATCGATGCAGATGGACCATTCGGCGCAGGGCATGAACCATGACATCGCGGGTGCGGAGGCTGCTCTCATAGCGTACCGCAACGCGCTGACGGCGCGCGATGCTGATGCCATGACAGCCTTGTTTGCGGAAGAATCCTTCGTTTACGAGAACGGAAAGGATGAAGGCAGCTTCACGAATTACATGGCGCATCACCTGGGGCCTGAACTGGACGCGATCACCAGTTTCACCTTCGGTGAGCCGACCGTTGCAGTCACCCGGATGGGACACATGGCTTACGGGCGCGAAACCTATACCTACAGGATCGAACTGACGGATGGACGCGTGATCGATCGCGAAGGCGTGGCAACGACGGTGCTCAAGCACGACGCCAATGGCTGGAAGATCGTGCAATACCATTCATCGTCGCGTGCTCCCCGTAGCGAATAAGACCTCATGGCGTCGGTTCCAGCTTCGCGAATGCCGTCACGCAAGCTTCGGTTGCACATATTGGGTAGCAAGCTCCACAAGTGGCTCGCGCTGTTCGTCGGCGTGCAGGTGCTATTGTGGATGGGAACCGGCGCGATCATGTCCTTCCTCAAGATCGAGCAAGTACGGTCCGAGCACGTCATATCGCGCGAAACCGAAACACTCGATCCGGAGTTTCCGGCGCAGCGATGGTTGGTGGATCGACAAGGCATCGTTGCCATAACGACCAAATCCGTAGCTGGCCGTCCCCTCGTTCAGATCGAGCGTAACGATGGCTCGAAGACCCTTCATGAGCCCGAGACCGGGACGAGGGTTTCTCCCCTGCCGAGCTCCGATGCGCAGGCCATCGCTTTGTACGCCTGGACCGGACCAGAAACCTCGATAGCCGGTGCGAAGCTGATCGAGAGCCCGGTAGGAACAGAGTTCCGTGGACCATTTCCAGCGTGGCAAGTCACCTTTTCCGATCCAGACGGGACGAGGCTCTACATCGATGCCTCGAGCGGCGCGATTCTCGGCGCACGAAGCGATACCTGGCGCTTCTTCGACTTCGTCTGGGGCTTGCATATCATGGATTGGACGCAGCGCGACCGGATCAACAGCTGGTGGCTGCTGCTTTTCGGAATCGGTGGGACGGTAATCGCGCTGTCGGGCTTTGTCCTTTTGGCCAACCGGTTTCCAAAACTGCGCCGCAGAAAAGTGAAGCGTGCTCCGGCGAGCAAATCCCCATAAATGCCCGAGAACCGCAGCGTGGCGGAACCGACCCCAGCGAGGCCGATTCAAGGGGTTAGGCGCTGCCTACTCCTTGGCTTCCGAGCACCGGAAGCTTCACTCCCCGCAACCGCAGCGCGTTCGCGATGACCGAAACCGATGAAAGGCTCATCGCCGCTGCCGCAATCATCGGGTTGAGCAGCAGTCCGAACGCCGGGAACAACACGCCCGCGGCAACCGGTATCCCGAGCGTGTTATAGGCAAAGGCGAAGAACAGGTTCTGGCGGATGTTGCGCATCGTCGCGCGGGACAGGACGATCGCCTGCACCACGCCGGTCAGATCACCGCGCACCAGCGTCACCCCGGCGCTTTCGATCGCCACGTCGGTGCCGGTGCCCATGGCTATGCCGACATCGGCAGCCGCAAGCGCTGGCGCATCATTGATCCCGTCGCCCGCCATGGCGACGCGGCGTCCCTCGCTCTTGAGCTTTTCGACCTCGCGATGCTTGTCTTCGGGCGAGACATTGGCGTGGACCTCGTCGATGCCCATTTCCCGCGCGACCGCTTGCGCGGTGCCTTCACTGTCCCCGGTGAGCATGACCACGCGGATGTCGCGCGCATGCAATGCTGCGATGGCTTTCGCACTGGTCGGCTTGATCGGATCGGCCACCGCGATTTTGCCTGCCGGTCGCCCATCGAACGCCACGAACATTACCGTGTGTCCCTGTGAGCGACCACTTTCCGCCGAGCCCAACCAGGTCTCGTCTTCGACGCCGACGCGCCGCATCATCTTTTCGTTGCCAATGGCGACTTGAAGCGTCCCGACGGCTGCCTGGACGCCTTCGCCCGTGGTCGAGGCCAAATCCTTGGCTTCGCCAGGCGACACACCCCTCGTCCGTGCGCCTTCGACGATGGCGTGGGCAAGCGGATGCTCGCTGCCCATCTCGACGCCCGCCACCGCGGCAAGGAACTCGGATTCGTCGATGCCATCGACCGGCTCGACCGCCACGAGATCGGGCTTGCCCATCGTCAGCGTGCCGGTCTTGTCGACCACCAGCGTGTCGATCTTCTCCAGCGTCTCCAACGCTTCGGCATTGCGGATCAGGATGCCGTGCTGCGCGCCCTTGCCCGTGCCGGTCATCACCGACATCGGGGTAGCGAGGCCGAGCGCGCAGGGGCAGGCGATTATCAGCACGGCAATGGCATTGACCAAGGCATAGGCGAGCGCGGGAGCAGGCCCCCAGATTGCCCAAACGACGAAAGTGACGATGGCGACCACCACGACCGCAGGCACGAACCATGCCGCCACCTGATCAGCCAGCCGCTGAATTGGCGCGCGGCTGCGCTGCGCCTCGGCAACCATCTGGACAATCTTGGACAGCATGGTGTCCTTGCCGACATTGGTGGCCTGCATGATGAAGCCGCCGGTCTGGTTGACCGTTCCACCGATGACCGTGTCGCCAGCCTGCTTGGCGACCGGCAATGGCTCGCCGCTGACCATGGATTCGTCGATCGCGCTCGAGCCCTCCTCGATTTCGCCGTCGACGGGAACCTTGTCACCTGGGCGCACACGCAGGCGGTCGCCGGTTGCCAGTTCATCGAGCGGCACTTCGCGCTCGTCGCCATCGCCGAAGATTTTCACGGCGGAAGGCGGCGCGAGTTCCAGCAGCGCGCGAAGGGCGCTGGAGGTTGAACCGCGTGCTTTCAGTTCCAGAACCTGGCCAAGGAGTACGAGCGTCGTGATGACCGCCGCCGCCTCGTAATAAACACCCACGCGGCCCGAATGATCGCGAAAAGCGGGCGGAAAGATATCCGGGAGGGCGGTGGCCACCAGGCTGAACAGATAGGCTATGCCCACGCCAACGCCGATCAGCGTGAACATGTTGAGGTTGCGCGTCTTGAGCGATTTCCACGCGCGGACGAAGAAGGGCCAGCCGCCCCATAGCACCACCGGTGTGGCGAGGAGAAATTGCGCCCACTGCGCGCTGGCAGGCTCGATCAGCCGGTCGAAGCTTAGCCCCGGGACCATGTCGCTCATCGCATAGACAAAGAGCGGTAGCGTCAGGAGCGCGCTCCACCAGAAACGACGCCGCATATCGACCAGTTCGGGATCGGGGCCTTCATCGAGGGATACCGTCTCCGGTTCGAGCGCCATGCCGCAAATCGGACACGACCCGGGCCCCGGCTGACGGATTTCGGGATGCATCGGACAGGTATAGATCGTCCCTTCGGGAACATCCTCGACCGCATCGAGATGCGCACCCGACAGATAGAGCTCGGGATCGCCGAGAAACTTGTCGTGACAGCGCGAAGAACAGAAGTAATGCTCGGCACCCTTATGTCTCGCGATGTGTTCGGCACCGTCGATCGCAACGCTCATTCCGCAGACCGGATCGATCGCGGTGCCTTCGATTACGCTCTCATCCTGGCTCATGCCCATTCCTTCCTAGCTGTTCACCACGACGAACTGCCCCATCATGCCTGCATCCTCATGCTCGAGAATGTGGCAATGATACATGTAGGGCAGTTCCGGATCGGTATGTTCCTCGAAGCGGAGCAGCACGCGCACCTGCTCGCGCGGATTGACGATGACCGTATCCTTGAACCCCGTTTCCAGCGGCGGCGGCGCGCGTCCTTCCCGGTCGATCACACGAAACTGCGCATTATGGATATGGAAGGGGTGCGCCATCATCGAGGCATTGGCGATTTCCCAAATTTCCCATTGCCCGACCGGCACTCGCTCATTGACGATATCCATATCCATCGCCGCGCCGTTGATCGTCATGCCTCGGCCCATCATCCCCATGTCGAGGACGAACCGCCTTGTTCGCATCGCCAGCGAGGGATCGGGCGCATTCAACGAAACAAGACGCGGCGGCAGGCTCGTAGCATGCAAGGCTCTGCCGGGCCTGATATCGAGAATACGAAACACCTCGTCTGTCTCACCATCATCGCGGCGACGGTTCATCATGCCGCCGCCCATCATGCCGCGACCCTGTCCGCCCATCATTCCCATCGCATTGTCCGGGTTTGTGGCAACAAGCGATAGGGGACGCCCCTCGGAAAGATCGACAATCACCTGCGCGCGTTCGCCCGGTGCAAGCTTGAGCGAACGGACCGTGCGCGGGCGGTCGAGCAACCCGCCATCGCTTGCGATCAGCTGCATGGCCTGCCCCTCGGCAAGCGAGAATTCGTAGAAGCGCGCGTTCGACCCATTGAGAACGCGCAGCCGCAACTGGCCGGTTTGCGCGTCAAATACGGCATTCTGTGTGCCGTTTACGTATATCCGCTCCCCGCGCACGCCCATCATTCGCGTATGCATGTTGAGCGGATAAATGAGCTTGCCAGACCCATCGAGCGCCCTGTCCTGGACGATCAGCGGGATATCGTCGACGCCGTAATCGCTTGGCAGATCGAGCGCGTCTTCTTCATCGTCGCGAACATAGATCGGTGCGGCGAGACCGGCATAGACCTGCGGCCCCGCACGGCGATGCAAATGCGAGTGATACCAGTATAGCGAGGCGCGCTGGCGCACTTCGAAAGACGGACTCCAGCGGGTGCCGGGACGAATTAGCTGATGCGGCCCCCCATCGGCAGCGGCAGGAAGCTCGAAACCATGCCAGTGCACTGTCGCACCTTCGGCCAAGGTGTTGTCGATATGAAAACGCACCCGCTCCCCGCGGCGCATCTCCAGCGTAGGCCCCAGATAATCCGCGTCGACGCCGATCGTCGAGGAGGCTACTCCGGGGACAAATTCCTTTTGGCCTGCGGTCAGGGAAAGGCGAAAGACCCGTTCTCCGCTTTCGATTGCGCCACGCTTCAAAGGCGGAATCGCGAGAGGGTGGGGATCGCCAGACGCGAGCTGTTGCCCGAGACTGTTTTGTGCTTCGCAGCCGCTCACAGGAAGAGCAGCGAAGCCGACACCGGCAAGGCCCATATCCTTCAGCAATTTTCGACGTCCGATTCTCATCGCCCGATCTTTCCTGCCTGCGACCACCTTTTCTTGATTGGCGGCGCCGGCATTAGCTGGCGCCGCCATCACGAATTACTGCTTGGCAATCGAAGTGATTACATTGCCTTCTGAACCAGTACGAAATTCAAACGAGATCCCCTCACCGACGGCAACCTCGTTGCGCAGCTGCTCATCAGCTTCGAATGCCATGGTCATCGCAGGCCATTCGATTTCCGGAACCGGACCGTGCTCGATTGTGATCGTTCCGGCCTCGGGATCGATGGCTGTGACGGTTCCTTCCGCGCTAGCCATTTGCATTATGCCTTCCGATTCCATCATCGGCATGTCGCCGGAGTCCATGGGCATCTGACCATCGGCCATCTGACCGTCTGCCATCGACATGTCATCCATATCAGTCGCGCTCTGTTCAGAATCGCAGGCGGTCAGCGCCAGCGGCGCGGCCACTAGCATCAAGAGGGTTGTGGTACGCATTCTTCTTCTCCTTCGAGGGGTTTGGACCGTTTGGTCCGGGGACGCCGCATCAATAGATATGCGGCGGGAAGCACGAACATCGACAGCAGGGGGGCGGTGATCATTCCGCCAATCATCGGGGCGGCGATGCGGCTCATCACTTCGGACCCGGCGCCGGTCCCGATCAGGATCGGAAACAGCCCTGCGAGGATCACGGCGACGGTCATGGCTTTGGGCCGGACCCGCAACAGCGCGCCTTCGCGAATGGCAGCGGATACCTGGTCGGCGTCGAGCTCGCCCTCCCTTCGCTCCAGCGCCGCCTTCAGATAGATCAGCATGATCACGCCGAATTCCGCCGAAACGCCCGCCAGCGCGATAAATCCGACGGCGGTTGCGACGGATTGGTTGTAGCCCATCAGGTATAGCAGCCAGAACCCGCCAGTGAGGGCGAATGGCAGAGTGCCCATGATCAGAAGCGCCTCGTCGAAGCGGCGGAAAATGAGGTAGAGCAACAGAAAGATGATCGCGAGCGTGGCTGGGACGACGATCTGCAAACGCTCATAGGCACGGGTCAGATATTCGAATTGCCCGGCATAGGAGAGGCTGACGCCTGCGGGCAGATCGACCTCGGCTCCGATTGCTTCCTGCAAATCGCCCACGACCGAGGTAAGATCACGCCCGCGCACATCGACATAGACATAGCTCGTCGGCCGACCCTGTTCGCTCTTGAGCATCGGCGGGCCGCTGGTCACCTGGACATCGGCGACAGTGCCGAGCGTGATCTGCTGTCCCGCAGGGGTGAGCACGGGAAGGTTGCGCAATTCAGCGACGCTGTCGCGGATCTCGCGCGGATAGCGCACATTGACCGGATAGCGCGCCAGTCCCTCGACCGTGCGCGCGACATTCGCTCCGCCGATCGCGCCCGACACGATCTGTTGCACATCGGCGATGTTCAGACCGTAGCGGGCCGCTTCCAGGCGGTCGATATCGACATCGACATAGCGCCCGCCCGAAAGCCTTTCGGCCAGTGCCGAACTCACGCCGGGCACCTGCTTTGCAATCTGCTCGACCTGAAGCGCGACGCGTTCGAGTTCCGCCAAATCCTCGCCCGAGACCTTGACCCCGATGGGACTCTTGATGCCGGTCGCGAGCATATCGATGCGGTTGCGGATCGGGGGCACCCAGACATTGGCGAGCCCGGGAACCTGCACCACACGGTCAAGCTCCTCGACGAGCATGTCGGGCGTCATGCCTTCGCGCCATTCATCGCGCGGCTTGAAGCTGATCGTCGTCTCGAACATCGTCAGCGGTGCCGGATCGGTGGCCGTGTCCGCACGGCCGGCTTTGCCGAACACCGTGTCGACTTCCGGCACGGATTTGATCAAACGGTCGGTCCGCTGGAGCAGCGCCGAAGCCTCGCCCGGAGAAAGGCCGGGAAGCGCGCTCGGCATATAGAGCAGATCGCCTTCGTCGAGCGGCGGCAGGAATTCACCGCCAAGCCGCGTGAACGGCACCAGCGTGGTCGCGAAAATCAAGGCCGAGATGACCAGCGTCGCCTTCGGACGGCGCATCACCCAATCGAGCCCTGGGCGATAGCCTCGGGTCAGCGCTTTATTGATCGGATTTCGGTCTTCCGGCGGTATCTTGCCCCGAATGAGCCAGCCCATCAGCACCGGAACCAGTGTGACCGACAGGATCGCTGCTGCCGCCATCGCGTAAGTCTTGGTGAAGGCAAGCGGGGCGAACAGCCGCCCTTCCTGTGCCTGCAGGGTGAACACCGGCAGGAAAGACAAGGTTATGATCAGCAGGCTGAAGAACAGCGCCGGGCCGACCTCCTTCGATGCATCGGCGACGATCCTCCACCGCTCCTGAACCGACATAACCGCATCGGGATTTTCCTCGGTCCAGCGTTCGATATGCTTGTGCGCATTCTCGATCATCACCACCGCTGCATCAACCATCGCGCCGATGGCGATGGCGATGCCGCCCAATGACATGATGTTGGCGTTTACGCCCTGAAAACGCATCACTACAAATGCCGCGAGCACGCCCAGGGGCAGAGTGACCACTGCGACCAGAGCCGAGCGCGCATGCCACAGGAACAGCAGACACACGAGCGCGACCACGATAAACTCCTCGATCAGCTTGGTGGTTAGGTTCTCGACCGAGGCGTCGATCAGTTGCGATCTGTCGTATGTGGTGACGATCTCGACCCCGTCGGGCAGGCTTGCCTGAAGCTGGTCGAGCTTCGCCTCCACAGCCTCGATCGCGCCGCGCGCATCGGCCCCTTGCCGCAGGATGACGATGCCGCCCGCAACCTCCCCTTGCCCGTTCAGCTCGGCGATACCGCGGCGCAATTCCGGGCCGATCTGCACATTGGCCACATCGCCGAGCGTCACCGGGACACCGCCCGCCTCGGCACGCAGCGGAATGGAGCGAAAATCATCGAGGCTGCCGAGATAGCCGGACGAGCGCACCATATATTCCGCCTCGCCCATCTCGACGATCGAGCCGCCTGCCTCCTGGTTGCCCGCCTGGACTGCCCGCACGATCTCGGCGTGCGTTACGCCGAGCGAGGCCATGCGATAGGGGTCGAGCACGATCTGATATTGCTTGACCATCCCGCCCACGCTGGCGACTTCGGCGATTCCGGGGATGGTCTGGAGCTCGTAGCGCAGGAACCAGTCCTGCAGGCTTCTCAGCCCTGCGAGATCGTGCCCGCCGCTGCGATCGACCAGCGCATATTCGTAGATCCACCCGACCCCGGTCGCGTCGGGACCCAGCGTGCTCTCGACGCCCTCCGGCAAGCGGTTCTGCACCTGATTGAGATATTCCAGAACGCGCGAACGTGCCCAATAGAGATCGGTGCCTTCTTCGAAAATCACGTAAACGTAACTGTCGCCGAAAAACGAATAACCGCGCACGGTTTCTGCCCCCGGCACCGAGAGCATCGTCGTTGCCAGCGGGTAGGTAACCTGATCCTCGACGATACGCGGAGCCTGCCCGGCATGGTTCGAGCGGATCACCACCTGCACGTCGGACAGGTCCGGAATTGCGTCGATGGGCGTGGTGCGCACCGCCCAAAATCCGGCCAGTGCGAGACCGATCGCCGCCAGAATCACGAAGAAGCGATTGGCGATCGAGCTTTCGATGATCCGCGCGATCATTGACCGCTCTTCCGTATCGAAACGATGCGCGGCCCTGTGCCCGCCTGGACAAAGGTGAAGCTGACCTGATCACCACGCTCCAATCCGCGCAGCAGGGACCGATCTTCAACCGCAAAGGGCATGGTCATGCCCGGCCATTCGAGCGCGGGAACAGGGCCGTGCCGCAAGGTCACACTGCTTTGCGCGATGCGCGTGATTGTGCCGCTCGCCCGATAGGTTCGCGGTTCTTCCGCATCGTCCTGAGCTTCGCGTCCGCCGGTGGCCGATGGCGCCCGGTCGATGGCGCGCACATCGATACCGGCAAGGCTGGCTTCGGAATCGAGCAGGAACTGGCCGGAAACGACCACTTCCTCGCCCGGAGCAAGTCCGGCCAGAACCTCGGTTCGGCCATTCGCCTCGCGGCCGATGCGGATTTCGGCCGGGCGATAGCCTCCGCCCTCCTGCGCCAACATGACCAGAGTCCGCTCGCCGGTGCGGATGACAGCTTCGGACGGGACCAGCAGCGCTTCGCGCCGCTCGGGAGTAAGACTGACCTTTGCAAACATGCCGGGTTTGAGCTTCAGGCCCGGATTGGGCATGGCCGCGCGAACCGTGATGGTCCTGCTGGCATCCTGTGCGCTCGGCAGTATGGCGATGATCCGCCCGGCGAAGCGTTCGCCTGGAAAAGCGGTAAGAGTGGCGCTTACAGGCTGCCCGACGCGGGCGCTCCCCGCCAGTGCCTCGGGTACAGCGGCTTCCAGCCAGATCGGGCTGTAGCCGCTGATCTCTGCCAGGGTCTGGCCCGCCATGACGGTCATGCCGGGTCTGATCCCAAGCGAAGTAATCGCGCCCGATTGCGGTGCGGTCACAGTCACGGTGGTGCGCGCTTGCCCGCTTCGCGCGACGGAGGAGATTACACCTTCAGGCATGCCGAGCAGTCGCAGGCGCTGGCGCGCTGCACGGATCAAGGCTTCATCGCCAGTGGCCGCAACGGCCAGGAATTCCTGCTGTGCACCGCCCCATTCGGGGATCAGCAGGTCGACGATCGGTGCCCCTCTCGCGATCATGTCCTGCGGCGCGTGGCCGTAGGTCCGTTGCACATAACCGCCCGCGCGTGGCTGCACGATCGCGACGTCGCTGCCATTATAGGCGAGCGTGCCGGTCACGTTCACATCCGGTTCCAGCACGCCGTATTCGGCCTCGGCAGTGCGAATTCCGAAATTCTGCACCTGCGTCGAACTGATGCTGACACCCTCGCCCGTCTGCGCTCCGCCTCCGGCACATTTGGGAACCAGCTGCATATCCATGAAAGGGGATTTGCCAGGCTCGTCGAAGCGCTGGTCGGGCACCATCGGATCGTACCAATAGAGCACTTCCTCGCATTCCGTGTCGGCAGCCGCCTCACCGCTCTCGCCGTCGCCCAGCATCGAGAGGCCGTAGCCAGCTGCCAGACTGACAAGCGCGATGCCGGCTGCTGCTGCATAAGAGCGCTGGCGCGGTGTTAAACGTTCGAATGCAGCTCTCATGTCCGGTCCTCCCCATAGGTAAGTCGCAGAACTGCCGCCGCCTCGACAGCGGCTTGCTCACGCTCCACGATTTCGAGTTCGAGCAGGGCGAGCGCGGATTTGGCGGCGATCACATCAATGAGGTCGGCGCGGCCTGCGGCAAAGCTTGCTGTTTCCAGGTCGGCGCGGTCGCGCGCGAGTGGGAGAAGTTCGTCGCGTGCCCGCTCCCATTGCCGCACCGCACTGCGCCAGGCAGCGAGATCGGCTTCGAAACGCGCGCTGATTGCCCGCAGGCGGTCATCGCGCTCGGCCAATGCGGCGGCAGCGTCCGCCTCTGCTGCGGCGATACGCGGGTTTTGCCGCCTGTCGGTGAAGATCGGCAAGGTGACCGAGCCCATGACCGACACGACGTCGCCGAAGTCGGGATTGCGGCGACCATAGGTCACGCTGACACCAAAGTCGGGACGCCTCTCTGCGCGCGCAAGCCCGATTGCAGCTTCGGCGCGTCGACGCTCGGCATCGGCCAAGAGCAGTTCGGGGTTGGTTTCCAGTTCGAACCGGAGCCGGTCGGGATCGAGGATGGCGCGAGGTGCGGCTCCAGATGCGACAGGCTCGTCTTCGGTAATATAGCGGGAAAGCTCGGCCTGCGCGGTCTCGCGGTCGGCTTCGATTGCGGTCATCGCGTCCTCGATTTGTAGAAGTTCACGCCGGATCGCCAGGCTTTCGGCAGGTCTTGCCGATCCCGAAACGACAGCACTGTTGGCGACCGGAACGAGGTTTCTCAATTCGCTCAGCGCGGTGCGTGCGAGTTCGAGGCGTTGTTGCGCGTAGTAGAGGTCTATCCAGGCCGTGCCGACTTCGGCGAGAATGGAACGCTCGGTCATGCCGAGATGCGCTTCGGCAACGCGGATGTCCGAACCCGCGATCGCGTAACGCGCACGCCTCCGCGCCAGATTGGGAATTTCCTGTTCGACGCCGATCGCAATTTGTGTCGGCAATTGCTCGTACGGATCGAACGCAGCGGGACCGGTCACCGGCAGGTTCATGACTCCTGCGCGAACGCGAGGGTCGGGCAATTCGTCCGCTGCCTCTGCTGCTTCGCGCCGTGCCTGAACGCGCAAAGCGCCAGCTTCCAGAAGAGGCTGCTCGCCCCTCGCTGCGGCAAGCGTTTCCTCATAGCCGACAGATTGCGCTTGTGCCGCCTGTGCGACGAGCAGGGCCGAAAACCCCGTCCAGCCAATTCGCCAATTCATATCTCTCACTCGTGCAAAGCGAGCTCACCGGACGACATGTCGGCATTCCCGGGATAGTCCCGGAGCATGACCATTCGCGCCCGCCAAGCTCGCAAGCGGCGCAAAATGCCGCATGGAAAAACTAGACGGTGAGGGTGGTTTGGGGGGGTGGCGATTCCGGTCGCGAATGCTCTCGTTCAAGCCAGGTCACGGCAGGAACAAGGTAGGATGGAGCGAATAGAAGCGTCGGTCCGTCCTCGGTGGCGGCGCCCGAGAGTGCCAGCGGCGGCAGACAGTTCATTGCGACGAGACATTCAAGCGTCATGTCGGAGCATGGCCCTTCCCGATCGGAAGATTTCTGCTGGGCATCCATGACATGACCGGAGCTGCTCTCTGCCATCTCGGTGCAATCGCCCATTTCGACAGTCTCGACCTGCGGTAAGGCTGCAGCGTTCGCCGCGACCTGGACAAAAAGCCCGAAGCTGAAACATACCAAGGTCAGGGCGCGCATAAACGTCACGAAGAGTGGATAGTCCTACCGCCCCGGAAGTGCAAGGCGGTCACCAAGACATGATCGGTTTCCGGCCCCGCTCTGGTGGAGCTCTTTGCGCAATCTTGCGCGTAATAAATCTCCAAACTTTACGAGCTCTTGGCGTAAACACGGCCCGGCGATCGCTTGACCGTGAAAGGCGTCTGTCCCAAACGATGCGGCGAAGGAGAGAAAAGTATTGGGCGTCGGAATTTCGGGCAAGGCAAGCAGCGGATGGCGGGGCGCGCACCCAGCCTTATGGATTGCCCTTTTTGGCGGATTGATCTCCTTTGTGTGGGAGATGTTCCAGCTGCCGTTTTACGGTAGCGGCGAACTCAGTCCAGCCGAAGCTGCCTACCGATGCGGTCTTGCTTCTTTCGGTGACGCCGGGATTATGGTGACGGCCTATTTGGGTGCTTCGTTGGGAAGCGGTCGAAGGCCCTGGATCGTCGAATGGCCCATCTCGCGTTTCGGTGTCTATCTCGTGATCGGGTTGGCGATTACCTCCGTGGTCGAAATATTGGCTGTGGGAGCCGACTGGGGCTGGACTTATAGTTCCCTGATGCCTCTTATACCGGGAACAGGCATCGGCCTTGTCCCCATAATCATGTGGGTTCTTGTTCCTTCGGCGACATTGTGGCTCGCGCGGAGAATGGGCGTCGGACCAAGCTTTCTCGACGTCTGAAGACCCTACCCGCGGCGGCTGCCCACGGCGGCGCGACCGCTGACTTAGACGTGGTGCAATCTGAAGGCAATTAACTGCCTTCGCAGCGCAAAAGTCATCAGGTCGATGCTCGAAAAGTAGGAGCTCGACGACAGGATGTACGCGATTAGCTCAGCTCGTTTGCTCGTTATCCGAGACCGGATGGCCGGGGATGAGCAGGTCGTCGCAATCGGTTGCAAGACAGGCTTCGAATGTGGCGTGCGCGATACCATGTTCATCTGCAAGCTTCGAGCGCAACATCACCTTGAGATTTTCGAATGCGTCAAGCGAAGTGTTCGATGGAACCAGATGAGCTTCGATAGCGCGATGGTGTTCGCCGAGATTCCAGATGTGTACATGGTGCACACCCTTTACGCCATCTTGCTCTTGCAAGAGTTGTACGATCCGCTCGAACTCAACGTCGTCCGGTACCGCACCCATCAGTAGGCGCACGGTTCTTGGCATCAGCGAAACCCCCTGCCAGACAACGTAAGCCGCGATGATCACAGTAATCACCAGATCTGCCACGAAAAAATCGTACAGCAGGATCAGCACGCCAGCTGCGATCACGCCGACCGATGCCATCGCGTCGGAAACGTTGTGGAGAAACGCAGCCTTCATATTGATGCTGTCGCTCGCGCCGCGATGCGTGATGAAGGCAGTGACGAGATCGATCACAAGCGCGATGCCAGCAACACCGATGACGGTCCAGCCTTCGATCGGCTGCGGATCGGCGAACCGGTTGATCGCCTCGACCAACAGGTAGAACCCGATGATGAGCAGCGTGGTCAGATTGATGAGCGCGGCCACGACCTCTCCTTGCGCGTAGCCGAAGGTCATCAGTTTGTCCGCTGGACGTCGACCTATCTTGCGCGCGAACCAGGCCAACCCCAGGGAAGCTGCATCGCTGAAATTATGCAACGCATCGGCGATGAGCGCCAGTGAACCGGACAGGATCCCGCCGATGATCTGGGCGACCGTCAGCAGGACGTTGATAGCCACTGCGAAGATCAGCTGGCGATCACTGAGATTCTTCTCGCCGTGGCTGTGGCCGGTGTGGCCGCCACCATGATCGTGCGTGCTACTCATCTACCGAACTCGTCGCCCTTGCGGTGCTCGGTCCCAGCCTCGTCATGGGTATCCATGTGCGCGTCGCGCAAGATGTCGATACCGCCGTAAAGCGCGATACCGGCAACCGCGATGCCGACCACCAGATCGGGCCAGTTCGCACCGGTCAGCATGACGATAATCCCGGCGATAATGATGCCGCCGTTGGAGATGAAATCGTTGAAGCTGAAGGTCGTGGCGGCGCGCAGGTTGACGTCCTTTTCCTTCATCTTCTGCAGCAACCGCAGGCAGATCAGGTTCACGACAGCGGCCACCGCCGCCATGGCCATCATCATCAGGCCACCGGGTTCGGAACCCTCGACGAAGCGCCGGATGGCATCGGCAATGACCCCGCCGGCGAAAACGAGGAGCATGATGCCGGAAAAACGTGCGGCTCCGCGTTTCCATGTTCGGGAACGGGTGAGCGCAAGCAGACTGAGCGCATAGACGATCGCATCCGACGAATTGTCGAGACCGTTGGCGAGTAGGGCGTTGGAATCGGCGAAGTAGCCGACCACGAAAAATCCTATCGCGATCGCCACGTTCAGCCAGAGAACGATCCAAAGTGTCCGGCGCTTCTCGGCAGAGCCGAGATCGACGTCGTGGTTGCCGCTCATGACGCAAGCCCTCCTTCTCTGGCCCAGCTCTCAGCGACATCGCGCTCGGATCGCGTGAAGAACCTCATTTCGGCGCGGAACAGCGGATCGGAGAGCTTAGTGCCCCACTCTTCCCACTTGCTGTCGCCGATGACCGCAATCCGGCCGAAGCTGTCCTTATGCTTCATGTCGAACTTGAGATCGCGCCAGATTGCGCCCAGATCCCAACCCGAGAAGTCGGGCGCGAGCTCGATCAGCATTGGCACCGTGCCAAGCTCGCGATCCGCAATGCGCTCGAACTGGGGCACGAAGCGATCATAGTCGAAACTGTCGAGGTCACCCCCCGCAAATATCCTGACCAAGCCGTTCTCTTCATCGATTTTCAGCATTCGCCTTCTCCAATCCAGTCTCGTCACGCGATGTCTGTCAGCTCTCGCTGCTCTTCGCGCGTTACGTTGCGGCGCAGCCGCTCCCACCATTTCTCGCGCCAGCTGCGTTCGTCATCCGAGCGATACAGCACGAGCCGTGCGATCGCGGGCAGAACGAACAGGGTCAGCGCGGTCGCGGTGATCAATCCGCCGATAACCACCGTAGCCAAAGGACGTTGCACTTCCGCCCCTGTTCCGGTGGCGATCGCCATGGGCACGAAGCCGAGCGACGCCACCAGCGCGGTCATCAGCACCGGGCGCAGACGCGCGAGCGCGCCATCGGCGATAGCTTCGTCAAGCGGTACTCCGTTCTCGAGCCGCTGACGGATCGCGGTCATCATGACGAGACCGTTGAGCACCGCCACGCCGGACAGGGCGATAAACCCGACCGCGGCGGAGACCGAGAACGGCAAGCCCCGCAGCGCCAAAGCAAACACGCCGCCGGCCAGGGCCATGGGAATGGCACTGAACACGGCAAACGCCGGAACCCATCCGCCCAGAGCCATGAACAGCAAGAGCAGAACCAGAGCGAAGGCAATCGGGACGACGATGGCGAGCCGCGCCTGCGCTTCCTGCAGGTTCTGATATTGTCCGCCCCATTCGATGAAGGAAGCCGGCGGCATATCGACCTCGGCCGAGACACCCTCCTGCGCTTCTTCGACAAACGAACCGAGATCGCGTTCACGCACATTGGCCGACACGATCACGAGTCGGCGTCCCTGTTCACGTCGGACCTCGGCAAGGCCATCGACCACCTGGAAATCGGCCAGAGTCCGCAAGGGAACTGTGACACCATTTTCAAGCACGATCGGCAGGGCACCGAGCTGGTCAAAATCGTCGCGCGTCGCATCTTTTAGGCGCACGACAACGTTGAACCGGCGATCGCCTTCGAACACGAGGCCTGCCGGACGTCCACCGAGTGCGATGGCAACCGACTGGGCCACGTCTTCGACGGTTAGTCCATATCGCGCGATGGTCGGGCGATCGAAAGCGATATCCAGCGTCGGAAAGCCCGTCACCTGTTGCACTTTGACGTCTGCCGCGCCTTCGACGCCGCGCAGCACGCCGGCTACATCGCCCGCCGCTTCGGTGAGTGCGGTAAGGTCATCGCCGTAGAGCTTGACCGCCACGTCACCGCGCACCCCAGCGATGAGCTCGTTAAAGCGTAATTCGATTGGCTGGCTGAACTCGTAGAGGTTGCCAATCAAACCGCCCAGCGCAGTTTCCATCTCCTCTACCAGCTCATCCTTCGACAAGTCCGGATCAGGCCATTCTTCGCGCGGTTTCAGCATGACATAGGCGTCTGACGCATTGGGCGGCATGGGATCGCTGGCGACCTCGGCCGTGCCCGTCCGCGAAAACACCAGCTCGACTTGGGGAAACTCTTCAAGCCTGTTCTCGACCCGCCGCTGCATCGCGAGCGAACGTTCGAGCGACGTCGACGGTATCCGCAAGGATTGCACCGCAATGTCGCGTTCGTCGAGCTGCGGAGTAAATTCGCTACCCAGAAACCCGAAGATGACAGCCGCGATCGCAAAGATCCCGACCCCCGTGCCGATAACTGGCCAGGGCCGGGCAATGGCCTTGCGAACCGCTGGGCCATAACGCTCCTTCGACCAGCGAATGGGCTTCGCTTCCTCCTCGGTAAGCTTCTTGTTGAGCAGCACCGCGATCATCGCCGGGACGAAGGTTAACG
Organism: Croceicoccus esteveae; assembly: GCF_031846435.1. Lineage (NCBI taxonomy): Bacteria > Pseudomonadati > Pseudomonadota > Alphaproteobacteria > Sphingomonadales > Erythrobacteraceae > Croceicoccus > Croceicoccus esteveae. Next base: position 75,639 of record NZ_JAVRHS010000007.1, on the reverse strand, counting down.
ACAGAACGAAGGCCGAAGCCAGCGCGAGCATCATCGTGATCGCCATAGGGGAGAAGGTCTTGCCCTCGACCCCGGTAAAGGTGAGCAGCGGCGCGAAGACGAGGAAAATGATCGCCTGACCGTAGACGGTCGGTTTGATCATCTCCTGTGCTGCCAGACGCGTTTCGGTTAGCCGTTCGCCCAAGGATAGCAAGCGTCCCTCACGCTGTTGCCGCGCGGCGAGCCGAGCAACGCTGTTCTCGACAATGATGACCGCACCATCGACGATCAGGCCGAAGTCGAGCGCGCCCAGGCTCATCAGATTACCCGAGACACCAAGCCGGTTCATCCCCACCGCTGCCATCAGCATCGAAACGGGAATGACCAGTGCGGTGATTATGGCGGCGCGGATATTGCCGAGCAGGAGAAACAACACTGCAATTACCAGCAATGCGCCTTCAAGCAGGTTCTTCTCAACCGTCGAAATCGTCGCGTCGACGAGTGAGGACCGGTTGTAGACGATCTCGGCCACAACGCCGTCTGGGAGCGATGAACGGACCTCGTCCAGCCTTTCTGCTGCACCGGCTGCGACGGTGCGGCTGTTCTCGCCTGCTCGCATCAGCACCGTGCCCACCACCGCCTCTTCGCCGTTCAGCGAAGCCGCACCGGTTCGAAGGTCGCCACCGATTTCGACATCGGCCACATCGCCGATGCGGATGGGCACACCCTCACGCGTCGCAATGACTGCCTCCTCGATATCCGCGATCCCGCCGAGCCGAGCATCCACCCTGACAAGCAGCGCTTCATCGGCACGATCCACGAAATTGGCGCCGGCCGCCAGATTGGCGGCCTCCAGCGCATCGATCAATGAATCGAACGAGAGGCCGTAACCGGTCAAACGCGCGGGATCGGGCTGGACCAGAAACTGCTTTTCGAACCCGCCGATCGAATCGACCCCTGCCACGCCATCGATCGAGCGCATCAGCGGTGCGACTACCCAGTCCTGCACGGTGCGCAAATACGCAGCTTTCGCCACTTCGCTTTCGAGGCGGTCGCCACGTTCGGTGATAAAGCTGCCATCGGACTGCCAGCCTGTGCGTCCGCCGGTGGTCGCACCCTTGCCGCCAGGATGCTCATACTCGATCGTATACATCAGCACTTCACCAAGGCCGGTGGAGATCGGCCCCATGGTAGGCTCCGCTCCCTCTGGTAGCGAAGCACCGATCGGCGCGAGCCGCTCGTTCACCTGCTGGCGGGCGAAATAGAGGTCGGTTCCTTCTTCGAAGATCGCGGTAACCTGGCTGAAACCGTTGCGCGAGATCGAGCGCGTCATCTCCAGCCCCTCGATCCCGGCAAGGCCGGTCTCGATCGGAAAGGTCACCTGCGTCTCGACCTGCGCAGGCGAGAGTGCAGGCGCACTGGTGTTGATCTGCACCTGTGTATTGGTGATGTCGGGAACCGCATCGATCGGCAGGCGCAGGAGGTTGAACGCGCCGTAGATCGCTGCGAAAACAGTCAGGACGATGATCGCCCAGCGAAAACGCACGGCAATATCGAGAACCATCCCGATCAAGCCATGGCGGTGGCTACCCTCGTCAGCGGGAGCCGCGGTATGATCAATGGCCATGTTCGGCGCCCTCCTTTTCGAGTTCGGCCTTCAGCAGGAAGGCATTGTCGGTCGCGATCCGTTGTCCAGGTTCCAGACCCGACAGGATCGTCACCATCCCAGCGGACCGGCTACCTGTTTCCACCTCGCGGGCCTGGAACCCGCGCTGTGTGCGAACGAACACGACGTCGCGGCCTTCGAGCATTTGCACGGCATCCTCGGGAACTGCGATGCGGCTCTGATCCACTTCGCCCGAGGGACGGATGCGTGCCTGGAGGAAAGCGCCAGGTTGGAGGCCCGGTATTCCCCGCGTCAGACTAAGCACGGCGGTGGCACTGCGGCTTTCCGGATCGAGCGAAGGCGTGACCGAACGCACACGTGCACCGATTTCGCGGCCATCGCCGACGATCACCGCCGCCTCGTCGCCCGGTTGGATGCGCGCCGCATCTTCCGAAGGCAAGGCCACCTCGATCTGCAGGCCGTTCGGATTGACCACGCGGTAGAGTTCTTCACCAGCATCGACGAAAGAGCCGAGTACGATCGGGGCAGCGGTAACGCGGCCCGATAGCGGACTGGTCACGGCCAGCGAACGCCCATCGCCGCTAACGCCTGCCGCAGCCACAGCGGCCTGAGCGCGGTTCAGTTCGGAGCGGGCAACGTCGAGATTTGCACGCGCTGCTTCGAGATCCTGCCGTGCGGTCACATTGGCATCGAACAGACGCTGCTCGCGCTCATACGCAGCCGAAAGCTCGGTTGCGCGGGCACGAGCAACGCTAAGCTGTGAAGCGAGCGCCGCGGCATCGGCGCTTTCGATCCGAGCGACAGTCTCGCCCTGGCGGACATAGTCGCCAAGCGTCTTGCCTACGCTGCGAACGACGCCAGATGCGCGCGCATCAATTCTGGCACTTGCGGTCGGGCTCGCTGCAACGGTCGCAGGAAAGACCAATTCAACTGCCGCACCGGTTTGCACCGCGGCGACCTCGATTTCGGCCGTTCGGATCTGCTCTTCTTCGATCAGCACGAGGCCTTCTGGCAATTCCGTTTCTGCGACCTCGTTTTCTGTATGTTGGTCAGCCTGATCGTCAGGCCACAGCAACAGCAGCAGCGCTGCAGCGAGAATGATGATACCGACGATGATCGCCAGTTTTCTGCGGTTCATTGCGATATTCCTCATTGCGCGGCCAGCCTGACGAGCTCGGCAGCCGCTTGTCCCCGGTCTTCCTCGGCGGTGATCAGCGCCTCGCGAATGGTATCGCGCGCTTCGGCTGCGCTCAGCACCTCGATCAGCGGGAAACGACCGTTGCGGTAACCGATGCGGACGAGCCGCAGCGCCTCCTCGGCCTGGGGGAGCGATGTCGTGGAAAGTGTCTCAACGCGCGCTACGGCGGCAAGGTATTGCGATCGTGCGCGCGCTACGGCCTGCTCGAAATCGGCCAGCGCGACAGCCTCGCGTGCGTTGGCAGCGCGTAGCCTTGCCTCGGCGGCATCGATGTTGCCCTGATTGCGGTTCCAGAAGGGGAGCGGAATGGATACGCCGACGAGAAAGGCGCTGTCGTTGCTTTCCTCGAAGCGTCGAACACCGGCGGAAACGACCGGATCGGGAATGCGCAGGCTGCGCTCCCGGTCGATCTCGGCGGCCGCAGCCGTGCTTTCGGCGCGGGCTACCTGCAATTGCAGGCCGGTCGCCGACGCAAGCACCGCGGCCGGAGGCTCGATGTTGGGAAAGGCATCGGGAACGAACGGCGGTGTGCCCTGCTCACCCCATAGCGAGGCGAGCGCCGTGCGGGCTGCCAGGCTGGTCGCCTCCGCCGCTTGAAGTTCGGCTCGCGCTTCTGCCAGCGCGGCCTCTGCCCTTAGCGCGCGCAGCGGTGGTTCGCGGCCCACCTCGACCAGCACGCCAGCTATGCGGGCCAGTTCCTCGTTTCGGTCGACCACATCGCGGGCAAGCTCGACCCGCGATGCTGCCGCCGCCGCTGCAACGTAGCGCTCACGGACAAGGAAGCCGAGTTCGGCACCGGCCAGGTCAGCTCGTAGATTTGCCAGCTGCGCCTGTGCTTCGGCCGCTTCAACGCGTGCGCCGCGCTTTCCTCCGAGTTCGATCCGCTGCCCTATCGCTAGGGTGTATTCGGTAGCGGTAAGCCCCGAGAAGGCGCCGCTCCCCGCGATGTTCTCGACCTCGAGCGAAACCTCGGGATTGGGCCGCAAGCGTGCCTGGCCGACCAGCGCTTGCGCCGCTTCGGATTCAGAACGTGGCCCGACAATGCGCGGGTTGGTTGCGCTGGAAGTCGCGTCGTCGGCGACCCCTGTGAGATCGAGCGCCTCTTCAAGCGACACGAAGGGCGCTTCCTGCGCGATGGCAGGCTGCGCGAGCATGGCGAAAGCCAACCCCGCAAAGAGGTTGCCTCGCCGAATTGTGGCGAACATGTTGGGTAAATTCCTCTGCTGACGTTCAGAACGGCATCGGAGCGCTTCCGATGCGCGAAGAACGTCAGGCTCGAGGAGGAGGCGTAGCCAGTTCGGTAATGCCGGAGTCGAGCGCAGAATGACGCTTGCCGTGGTTCAGTGCGACGACCGAAGATAGTGCAACGCCTTCCGCCGATCTCCCCACCGCCTGTGACACGTGATGACAATGACCATGGGCGCAAGTGCCATGTTTTTCGGATCCGCTACCTTCTTCGCCCGGTTCACCGTGCTGCTCGATCAGCGAAGCGACTTCGGGTTCGTCCGCGCATTCGGCTGCCTCCGCGACCGGTACCCAGAGGACGCCGAGAGCGGTGCACAGCGTGATCAGCTGCAGCATGAAGGAGCGGGCGAAGAGCCGGGTCATCTGCGCGCCGTTAGCAGCCGATCATCGCTTACGGAAGCGCGAATTCGAAGAGAATAATGTAATTTCATAACATTATCTGAAGGATGGGCCCCTTGCTATCTGGTCAAAAGATCGCGGTTCTTACGATCAAAATTCGATTTGCATTTGCAACGCGAAGCATGCGCCCGCGCTCAATCCAATGTGGAACCCAGCACTTCCCGCAGATCGGATGGAATTTCCATGCAGACAAAGGCGCTGACATCGCTCCGGCCAGTGTTGCCGACAGGAAGCCGGCCCGTAAGATTGCCTAGCGGCGCAAGAGTCAGACGCGCGATCTGGCCAGTCGCCTCGCGCCAGTCGCGCTGTCGAAGGGCAAGACCCAGCATCCGCCAGTGCGACTGGCAGTGAGGCCAAAGCAGAATCTGCGCGACGATGTGGGCGCGCTCCAGATGGTGCCATGCCCGCTCGACGCGCCCCGAAGCTTCCGCAAGGCTCGCAGCGCGGTATTCCTCCGCCAGAAACGCGGCTATGCCGACGTGGGTGCCGTTAGCCATGCGCCAGCTCCCGGCGCGCCTGTGTGAAAACTTCGCTGCTGCCCCAGATGGCGAGGCCGGCCATAACGCCTGCGACAAGCAGGTCGGGCCACGCCTGACCCGTGCCGAACACGCCCAGCGCAGCGGCTAGGACAGCGATATTGCCGATCGCGTCATTGCGCGAGCAGATCCAGACCGAACGCATGTTCGCATCGCCTTCGCGATAGCGGAACAACAGCAGCGCAACCGCCGCGTTGACCAGCAGCGCCAGCGTTCCGATCAAACCCATCGTCTGCGGCTCGGGACTTGAGCCAACGGCGAGGCCATAGACCGCATAGCCGATAACCCACAGGCCGAACGCGAGCATCGTCGCTGCCTTGAGCAATGCGGCCTTCGCTCTCCACGCCAGCGCCATGCCGGCAACACTTAGGCTGATCGCATAGTTTGCCGCATCGCCGAAGAAGTCGAGCGCATCGGCTTGCAAAGCGCGGGAGTCGGCCGCGATACCCGCGACGATTTCCACCACGAACATGGCGGCGTTCGCGATCAGGGCGATCCACAGGATCAGCCTCCAGCGCGGATTGTTGTGCGCGCCGTGGTCGGTTTCTGGCGTCTGGCAACAGGATTTTCCCATGCCGCTCTCCTTGCAACGTTCGAGTCGCAAGGACATATGCACCTTGTAGTAACTACAAGGTCAAGCGATGCGTATCGGCGAACTGGCGAAAGCAACCGGCACAAAGGCGGAAACAATCCGCTACTATGAGCGCGAAGGTATCCTCCCCGCCGCGGACCGAACCGACAATAACTATCGCGATTACTCTCAAGACCATCTGGCGGCGCTGACATTCGTGCGACGTGCGCGCGAACTCGGCTTCAGCATGGCGCAGGTGAGCGAATTGCTCGACCTAGCTGACAATGAGGACAAGCCTTGCGGCGATGTGGACCACCTCGTCCGCAAGCAACTTGGCGAGATTGACCGCAAGATCGACGATCTCACCTCATTGCGCGATGAGTTAGGCCATTTGCTACGATCCTGCCAAGCGGACCGGATCGGCGATTGCCGGATCGTTGAGAGTTTGGCGCGGCCACGCAAAGCTTAATTGAGCACATGGAAATGCGCGCCCCAGAAGGAGGGACTGGATTGGTGAGCGGCCCACTTCATGGCGCCAAGTAGCTTCAATCGTAGGGGCTATTTTCACCTTGCCATCAGCAGGCCTATCGCGCCCAGCACCATTGAGGCCGATCCGAAGATGGTCTTTGCGAGGGACATCTTGCGAGCGACGGCACCTCGGCGCATCCGCTTTCTGACCCTGTCCAGGCCGGTTCTGAGGCCTGCCGTTCCGTCCCAGACATCAATCATTCCCCAGGTAAGGAGAGCGCCGGCGACGATCCGGGCGTAGCTGTCGAGCCAGAGATGACCCATGGCGAACGATATGGTCGCACCTGCCATCACGGGCAGCATAATGATCTTGGCGACGTCTATCGCGCTCAGAACCGACCGATAATGTCGCGAGGAGACGAAAGGGAGCAGGAAAAGGGGCCGCGCGCAGAGCGTGCAGGTTTTGCCGGGATAGCGCGACATCCATCCCGGCATAAGACCCCTGCAAAAGGGGCATCGGACCTGCGGCTCGTCGATGATCACGGCCCATCCTCCCAAGCTCAGGCCATCTTTTGGCATTTCGCTTTCCGGCAATCATTCCGAACGTCGCATCTCGCCTGATCGCCGCAGTCCTGCTTTTCCTGTTTGCAGTCGTGGCATTTGACCATTTCGTTCGGCGACATACGGCGCTTCTTGCGCTCGACACTGCCCTCAAGCATCGCCTTCGCCTTCGCTTCCCGGGCGACAAGATCGAGCATCTGCCGGGCGACATTGCCGGTGCTCTGATTCACCTCATCGGCGATCTTCTTCGTGGCGGCAGCGTATTCGTGCATTTCTTCCGCCGGTGCGGCGTCCTGTGCTGCTGCCGGTACGGCCATGAAAACTCCTGCCAGTGCGACGGCTGCCATCATCTTCTTCAACATTGCCAGTTCCTTCTTTTTTCCGGTTGCCCGGCCTGGTTGATGCGCCGGTGGCGCGTGATGCCCCTTTCGGAGCGGTTTCGCGGAAGGTGATTTCCTCCCAGACCTGTCAGGCGCTCGCACGCCCGCATGGCGTCATCGCCAGAAGCCGTCGCGCCTCTCGCCGCTGCGGTTGTCGTACCTTTCCTTGTCGTCGTATCCGCTCTTGCGAATGCCGACCTCGACGCGATCGTCTCCGGCAGTACGGATGTGGAGATCGCGCAGGTCCACCTTGTTGCGATGTGCCCAATCCTCGGCGGCTCGCTTGCTGCCGAATGTGCCTATGTCTTCGTAATCGAACGCCATCGTGATCCTCCTTCAGGTTTGAGTGGCTTGCCGGGGTAATTGGGTTCGGTGGGGCAGAGCCGATCCAGGTGCGTTTTCGATGCGGCGCTCAAGGCTTGTCCGGGTCGGCCGCTCTCCAGCGGAAAGCCGCCGGGTGGCTCGAAGCCTGTCCGGGAGTGCGCCGATCATGTCGTCTTCTTCCGCCAGACTTCGTTCAGGCGACGCGGGAAAATCGCGTAGACACGGTTCATGCCGAGCGGCGCTGCGAACGTCGTCACGAGATTGACAAAAGCCACGGCGATCGATCCCACCATCACCGCAGCGAAAATCGCCAGCCCGATGGCGACACATTCGGCCATCATCTGCTGGTTCGCGACCATCTCGCGCATGTCGGAGCATCCCTGGACGCCGTGAAGCTCCAGGTCGCACACCACAAAATTATCCCCCTCCACCATATTCGCCACTTCCTGCAGTCCCGCCTGCTTCACGAAACTGGTAAGGGTCGGCTGCTGCGCCAGGACCGTCATGAGGCTGTCGCTCCGCGGGTTATCGGCATCCAGACTGGCTTGATATTCGGGCATCGTCCGTCTCCTATCGTGTGCGTTCGATATTGCGTTCGGGCAGGTCGATCTGCGGCACCGCGCGCAGACTCTCCCTATCGACCGAGGGCAGTCGGTCGGGGCTCGCCTCCCCGACCTTGAGGTGATCCGGGATCCTCGGATTGAAGCGATCCGCCGCCGGATCGCTGCGGCTGCTCTCGATCTTCTTCTCGCCGAGCGTCTCGAGCGCGCTGGTTTTGTCGCCGGGGTTGCGACCGATCTGGGCGAGCAGCCGGTCCTTGTCGTTCGTGACGATGGTGATGTCGTCGCGCACGCGCGTCATCATCACGAGCGCGAGGCGCTGGTTGGAGAGATGGCGGGCGGAAGAGTGCATCTCGCCGATCGCCATGTCGCGCGTATCGCCCTGCGCCTGATGCATGTTGATCGCGTAGGCGAGGCCCAAGCGCTCGAGCATCTTGTCGTTCGGCTTGAGTTCTACCGTTTCGCCGTGCCGGTTCTCGACCGAGACGACGCCGTCCTTGATCCCGAGGATCTTCGCTTCCTCGGATTTCATCAGCTTGCGGGCATCGTCCTTCTCAGTCCAACGGACCTTGTCGCCTTCGTGGATCGTCTCCCTGGTCCTTTCCGAGAGGCGCAGCGCATCGCGCTTGTCGGCCGGATCGATGCGAGAGGGATCGAAACGCTTCAGTCTGCCGTTCTCGTCGCGCAGGAGCACCCTGCCCTTCTCGTCGACACCCTCGACGTCGTAGCGGCCGCGTGAGAGACCTCCCGGGGCTTTGTGACGCATGACCTCGAGCAGCTGACCCTTGGCATAGGTCCCGGCGAACCGAAGCTCCTCGCGCGTCGCATGGGCCGGTCTGAGGGTATCGACCTCGAGCCCCTCGCCTTTGATCGCCCCTTCGGCGCGCAGGCCGTCCTGGATCATTCGGTTGAGGGTGGCACGCGCATCGCGCCCGGAGGAATAGATCGCGGTCCCCTCCCGGTCTTCCGGCGAGAGATCGAGCCATGTCTGCGCCGCGACCTCGAGATGATCGTTGCCCGCCTCGACCAGCTTGTCGCCGAGCGACGCGAAACTCTCGCGGAACCTGCCCGCGCGGGCGAGGCCAGCGGCTTCCTTCATATGGTCGGTGCGCTGCCGCAGGCTCGTATCGAGCCGCGCGAGAGCGGGATTGTCCGCCTGGATCAGCGCGAAGCTCTTGCCCGCCTCGATCGGCTGCAGCTGGGCCTTGTCACCGATCAGCACCAGCTTTTCGACGCCCAGACGGTTGGCGATCGTGAGGAGGTCGTTCATCGGCTTGTTCGCGACCAGCGAGGATTCGTCGAGAACGAGGATCTTGCCCTGCAGCGCCGCCCGCGAGGCTTCGAAGGTCGGTCCTCGTCCGTGGAGCGCGCCCTTCAAATGCTGGTTGACGAACGAGGAGACGGTCTTCGCCTCTATTTCGCCTTTCGCCTGCTCGCCGTTGGATGCGCGCAGTTCGGTCTCGTTGCGAAGGTCGTTGACCATCTTGTTCGCGAAGGCGAGGCCGATCACCGCCCTTCCCTCTTCGCGCGCGACGCTCGCAATCGCGGAAATGAGAGTTGTCTTGCCGGCGCCCGCGACGCCCTGGATGACGACGGTCCGGTCGTCGCTCGACAGCGCCAGCGTACCGGCGGCGATCTGTTCGGCATTGAGGTCGTGTTCGCCGGCCACGGCGCGCAAGCGACCAGGAGCATCGCCTGCCGCGATCATCGCGGCGCTTGCGCCCCTGCCTGCCGCTACGTTGGCGAGAGTGGCGCGTTCGATCGCCGCATGTTCGGGCGTTGTGTATTGCTCGATCGCACCGTCGAGGCGTCCGCTCTTGCCCGGTAGCATCTGACGCTTTTCGAGCAGTGCTTCCATGCGCGCCTCGACGCCCTCGGCCGTCACGCCCTCGATGCCGAGATCGAGCGCGGTCTTTACCAGCTCGCCCTTCGTCCAGGACGTCTCCCGCTCCCCGAGGACACGCACGGCAGACGCCGTCGCAAGTTCGGATCGCAGCTGCGTCGGCGTCAGCGCCGCGCGCTGGAGGCCGTTCGTGGTGAGTTCGTCCGCCGGGCGGGTGTAGAGCTTCGCCGTCTCCTGGATCGATGCGATCGCCGTGCGGACCCGTTCGACATTGCCCAAGGGCGCTTCGCGTCCGTCGATTGCCCGCAACCGCGCCTGCTCGACCATCGCCTTCGCGTCGAAGCCCAGCCCTTCGGCGCGCTTCGCCCATTCGAGGCGGAGCGCCTGTTTGTCGTCCGGATTGAGTTTGGGGTCGCGCGTGCTCCTGGTGACACCGCGCAGGAACTCGGTGTCGCGGGCACTCCGGCCAAGCTTCTCGGCGGTTGCCAATATGTCCAGACGGCGCTGGCTGAAGGCGTCGATAACCTCGCGCGAGACGCCCTTGATCTCGAACTGGCCGTGCTTGCCGGTGAGTTCCGTCCGGTAGCCCAGCTTGTCCAGATTGGTGCGCAGCGCCGCGTTGTAGATCGAGCCAAGAACCGAATTGTTCTTCCAGATCTCGCCGTTCCAGAGCGCTTTCCAATTGCCCGCCTTGTCCTGCGTCATGGCGGCGATGACGGCGTGAGTGTGGTTCTGGGGATCGAGCTTGCGGCTCGTGTCGTGCTGGAACAGGGCGTAAAGCAATTTGCCGGTCCGCACGGCTTCGCCGTTTGGGTTGCGGGAATAGTCGCGCGCTTCGGCGAAATGCTTCTCGAGATAGGCCATCGTCGCCTTCACCGCATGATCCTGCGCAAGCAGGACCCGCTTGTCGCCGCCCAGCTGCGCCATGAGGCTCGCGGACTTCGGCATCGAGAAAGTCAGGTCAATTCCTGCTCTACGGTTCTCGTTTCCGTTGACCACAGTGCCGTCCGGCAGCTTCCCATCCAGAACCCTCTCGAAGTCCTCCTTCGTCACCGGTCCGCTCAGGCCCAGCGCCTCGGAACCCTTGCCGCCCCATTCGCTGAGCTCGGCCGGTCCATCGCCGACGTAATAGTCGTCCTTGGCGAAGTAGTTCGCAGCGCCCCCTGCGGACGAAACGGATGCCACCGACAACATCAGGCCGGCCCGATCCTAAGTGGAGCGGGTGTTCGCTTTGCGGAGAACATCGACCGGTCTCCAGCCCCCGCAAGGAGGTCGAGCCCGTATTCACCGCAAACGCGCGCCCTATCGTCCAGCGTCCTGCAAAGTGCGGTCCGCATACAGCACAGCCGCTGGCCGATCGCCGGGCGGCGGCCGTCCCAACAGAAAAGGACGAACGGCGAGACGGTCATCGGCCCAGCTCCTGATCCTCGTCGATCGAGACGTCCGCGCGCTCGTCCCTCTCGCGGCCGAATCCCTGGCGGTTCTCGCGCTCCAGGACGCTCTCCTGCCCGTCTTCGCGCCCCCTCGACTGGCGCACCTGCGCCAGGCCGTTGCGATTGATCGCGTCGCGCTCCGCCACGTCGCGTTGCGCCAGGCGTTGGCGCTCGCGCTCGTCGCGCTTCCCGATGTGCTTGAACTTCGACAGGTCGTCATGATCGCGCTGGTCGCTGGTTCCGTCGACTGCGGCCCTGGCATCCGTTCTGTGCTGCAGTTCGGCCATGGTCTGCTCCACCGAACGGTCGAGCGAACCCTCCACCTCCTCGCGCAACTTTTCCGCTTCGAGTTCCGCCTGGCTGAGTACGACATCGACTCCATCGCGGCTGTCCTTCGGCAGATTGTCCGGCCCCTTCCCCTCGCGCCCATCGACGCCCATTTCCGCGGCTTCTTCATCGGTGGGCACGTATTGCGCCGCGCGCATGTCGGTGACGCGCTGGAAGCCTTCGGCACGCTCGGGATAATCCTTCCAGCTCAGCCGGATTCTGGCCGCGGGGAAACCATCCGGAAATTTGATGAAGCCACTGAGGCTCGGAAGGTTGCCGATATCGTCGGGCATGACGAGTTCCTTGACGTCCGTGCGCGGCGTGATCGTCGAGGCATCGCGGCTGTTGTTGTAGCCGTAGGAATAGGCTTCATACATCTGGCGAACCTCGCGGCTGCCGATGAATTCTGAGCATCGCCGCGAAGTTTCCGGATCCGCCGTCTTGAGGATTAGCTTGGTGCCGGCGAGCGAAGCGAGATTGGTCGCGCCGTGCTCGCCGTAGGTCTCTTCAAGCTTATCGAAGGAATGCATTCCTAGGACGAAGGCACCGCCAAACGCGCGGGCAGTCTGAAGACCGTGATCAATCGCGGGAAGACGATGGAGCGCATGAACCTCGTCGATGAGGAACCAGGTGCGCAGGTTGCGGCTGCGGCCCATCCGGAACACCGCGTTCACCGCCAAGTCCATCCACAGCGTCAGCAGCGGGCGATTGAGAACGAGATCGGGGTGGGTGGAGGTGATGAAGAGGATCGAGCCTTCCTTCACATCCTCGGTCATCCATTTCCTGATCGAGAAGCCGTGCTCGCCGGGTTTCGGCTCGGGAAGGAAACGGAAGGCATTGGCGTTGGCGATGAAGGTGGTGCGGATCGATTCCGCCATCTTCGCGGCGGAAGGGGACATCATCGGGCCGGCGACCGTACCCTCGAGCTGCGCGTGGATCGCTTTGAGATCCGACATCATGAGAAAGTAGGCGAGACCGCCATTCGACCGGACGCCCATCCCGAGCATCTTCACGCACATTTCGACCATCAGCGTGCGGGCCGACTTCTGCCAGAAATCGTCTTCGACGCTTTGACCGCTGGGAACCAGCGCTGTGGCAGCGCTCATGAACTCGGCATAGTTGTCGCAGTCGTTGAAAATGGACCAGGGCTTGCAGCGCTTGTCCATCGGGTTGAGGATCACGTCGGTGTCCTCGTCGTAGAAGCTTTCGACGAACGTGCCGGTCAGGTCGAAGATGACGCAGCGATGGCCGCGCTGCCGCGCCTGCGTGACCAGTTTTTTCAGTTCGGTGGTCTTGCCTGCGCCGGTCGTGCCGATGAACATGGCGTGGCTCTGTTCGAGGCGCCACGGATAGGGCAGTCCGGCAAGACGATAAGGGTGATGCAAACCGCGGCGGTTGCGATCCTTGAGCGGCTCCTTCAGAACGGCTTTCGGATCCTCGGGTGGATTGCGGGACAGGCATTCCTTCCGATGCTCGCGCCAGTTGTGAGCGAGGATCGAATCCTTGAGTGTCGGACGCTCGACGAGGACCGCGCCGCGCTCATGCCGTTCGGTCAGGATATCGGATCCCCGCTTGCGCGAAAAGTCGATGAACCAGACCGTGAGCGGAACGCAGATGAATGCCGCTCCGAGCATCGATGAAGCGGTGACCTGAACGGCGCGCGACCACGCTGCTTCGACGGCGGGGTGGTGGGGAACCATCGCCATCGTTCCCTGCACGATCCGGCCCGAGGGAAGCGTCAGGTTGATCGCTTTCATCGGGTCCAGCGACATCCACGCCCAGACCGATGAAAGGAGCTTCATCAAAACGAGATGAACCTCGTGATTTTCGAACGTGAAATAACCGAGCACGGAGAGGAGCAGAATGGTGGTTCCGATCCACGTATAGAGCGGAATTCTGATACCCGCCCACGTCATCAAGATCTCATGATGGAAGAGCTGCGATCCGCGGGTGAAATTGCCTGCGTTTCGCTTCACTTTTCCGCGCGCCGAAGCGTGCGTCAGAGTGATCGCTTGCTTGTTGTATCGGATATCCTCACGCATGGTGCTCTCGCACATTGCGCATGGCCGCGCGGATCAGTTCGTCGCTGTCTTCCGGGTATTGCCGTTCGACCAGTAGCGAGAGAGCAAGCTGGGTATGCTCGAGGATGGTAAGGGCGCGTTGCCCATTGAGCGCAATGCCCAGCTTGAGCATGGGGAGCCCAATGCTAACGGCAGTGCGAATCGTCTCTGCGCGGGTTATGCCTTGTGCGTCCGCGTAAGCGTCGAGGGCTTCGAGAGCATCGGGGGAAAAACCCACTCCGATGCCTTTGTAAGTACTGGCCATGCAAACCTCTGACGGGTTGTGCATGGTTTCTCTATCGCGAGACCGTTATAGGCGCGCCGAAATCGAAAGGGAAGCGGCATTGCATCCGAAAGATATTTCGGCGGTAAGGTTTTGACTTGTCGACCAAACGATCCGCGCCCGGCCGAATGGGCGCTTTCCCGAAATATCTTTCGGCGCCCGGCTATCCTTCTAAGCCATTGTTTTGACGTCTCTCTCGGCCAGAAATTGCCTACGGCGCAGCCGTGTTCGGTGTGCTTGTCAATTAGGGACTATGGGCTGACTTCTACGGGATACGGGCAACGCTGATAAACCGCTGATATCCGGGGCTCCAGTCGGGAAAGCCGGGCCATCGGCCGTGAGAGAGCGGCACGCAAATTGTCGAATGTTCGGTCAATGTTCCGGATTGGGGACCAAATAGCCATCAGCAGCATGCCGATTGCCGCAGCCCCCAGCACTCAATTGCGTTCGACCAGGCGGGCTTCCTTGGGATCGTACTGGAAGCGCGTGATTGATCCGTCCTTTATGCGCTGAACAGCCTCGTCGATGACGCTTATCGGGACCAGGAACCACTCGCGTGGCCTGATCGGATTTCCGAAGCGATCTGGGACCGAAAGGTCGATCTGCGCGGGACCAAAGACGCGGTGAATGAGCCGCTCCAGCTTGGTCCGGCTTATGTTGAAGAGCTGGTATTCAGCGACGATTTCCACGTCTGCCATCAGGAAAGTTGGCTGAAGGCGCGCGCCGGCGATCCGCTGTTCGACCTGCATGTTGGTAACCCCAATCTTGTGCACCAGGTCATGATGTTTGGCGACCAGAGGATGGTCGGATTTGCTCCGCAGAACGTAGATCGTGCCGCTGGCGTCATCGCCTTCTGCGGCTTCGCCGGAAAACAGCGGCCCAGCTTCCGGATCGGTTATGCGTCGACCAGCTTCGTCCTTGTTCAAGGCGCGCTGTAGGGAGCGCATCAACAGGTTGCTTTGGGTGCCGTTGTCGAAGACCACGCGCAGCCGCGCATCGGACCGCCCCTGGGCGTTCGTGAAGACGTCGTCCATCTCGGCGACGTAGGCAATTTGACCGCCCACGATGAAGAGCGCGCCGGGCCTGATCTCAGCCTTCAGCTCGAACGGCCTTGTGGTGCGTTCTCCGCTGTCGAGTTCAGATTGAATCTGCTCGAACAGCGGCTCGAACTTGGCGAAGTCTGCGCACTTCTCGCGGTTGGCGATCGCCTCCGCCGCGCGCCGGTCTTCGGCCGATTGAACATGCCGCAGAACACGGATGTCATCATTGCCATCCGGCTCGACGCCCAGCTCGGCAAGCAGGGCTAAATCATCGATCGCATCCGGCTGAAAATCGTCCCCGAAAGGCGGCTCGGCCAAAAGCCCATGAGCGTCGATCGAAGCAAGCAATTCGCGAGCGTCTTCCAGCCCGCGCAGGCGATCGAGCCGGACAGCATACAGCCGCTCGAAAATGTCGCGGTCTTCGCCATGCTGTGGCGCACGATCATGCTGCTCATAGAAGCGAGCGATGTCCTCGAACCCGGCGATGATCCGCTCCTCGCTGGGGGTGTAGGATCGGGCCTTCACCGGCTCGATCTCGACGCCCAGTTCGGAGAGCAATTCGTCGTCAGAAAGGTCAGCCATTGGCAGCCGCCTGCGAGCGGTAGCGAGCGAACGCGGCAACACCTTCAGCAAGCCGCTTCTCCCACGCATCTTGCGAGGTGATTTCCGGGAGGCGGCCGCGCTCTTTCTTGAACCGCAAGGCGCGCTCGGCGAGCTCCCTTGCCTCTTCCGGCGAGATCTTGATCTTCTTCGCCGATATGACCGATTGCACCTGCTTCAGCACGGTCTCGTTCATTGATTTCGCCAGCACGGCGTAGGCGGCTTCGAACGGGTTGATACTGTCGATCAGATCAATGTCGAGATCGCGAACATCCATCGCGAACTTGCGCACGCCATCGATGAGCGCGGTGTTGGATCGTTCTTCGTCGCCGCCGCCGATGCCGCTGGCCAATTCCTTCGCCTTTTGCGTCAGATTAAGCGCGGAGATCGCATGCTGGCGGACCGCCTCCTGATCTTCCGCACTGAGGTCGGGATAGCGGTCGCGGACGATCTTGCCCATCTTCAGCTGGGTTAGTTCCTGCGGCACGGTTTCCTCATTGAACATGCCCTGTTCAAGGTTGGTTTTGGCCTGCACGAACTGCGTGATAACTTCGTTCAGATCCTCCTTGCAGATGCGCTGCGCTTCATCGCTTTTGGGTTCAACCAGCCCCTTGATCTCGAAGTGAAGCTGGCCGGTGGCTTCACGCACGCCGACATTGGTCTCGCCTTCCTTGTAGCCGCCCGGCCCGTAGTCGAAGTCCTCGAGCGGCCCCGTGTCCTTGGGGGTGAAGGTGAAGCGCGGTGCCAGCACCTGTTCCATCAGCAGGCTGGCGGCGATCGCCTTCAGTGTATCGTTGATCGCACCGACCACTGCGGCCTCGGACGCGTCCGGCTCGGCGATGAGGTTGGTGAAGCTCGCCCGCTCCTTGCCAGGCGCGTCGCGGGTGGCCCGGCCGATGATCTGGATGATCTCGGTGAGGCTTGATCGGTATCCGACGGTCAGCGCGTGCTCGCACCAGATCCAGTCGAAGCCCTCCTTCGCCATGCCGAGCGCGATAATGATGTCGATGTGATCGCGGTCATTGCGATGCGCAGGATCCTTGAGCGCCGCCAGCACCTTGCCGCGCCGTGCCGGATCCGTGTCATCGACTAAGTCCGCGATCTTGACGATGCGCCCGTCCGCCGTTCGCACATGATGGAAGCCGGTGACGGGGTCGGCCATCTGCCAGTCCCCGACGCTCTCCATGATGTGCTCGACCTCCTTGATCTTGTCCTTCGTGCTCTCGCGCGCATTGACGGAAGGGATGTGAACGATCGTCTTCCTGGCCGGGTCGAGCACCGCCTCGATCGCGGTGAGATAGCGGCCGGTGTAGAAGAAATAGCCGATATCGAGCGCCTTCAGGTGCTCGTAGCCGTTGAGCTGCTCGTAATAGGTGTAGGTGACGGTCTCGAACTTCGCCTCGTCCTCGGGCGTGAGAACGGGCACGGCATCGCCGCGGAAGTAGCTGCCGGTCATCGCCACGATATGCGCCTTGTCGCGGCGGATGAAGTCAGCGAGCTGGCTGCCGAGGCGGTTGTCCTCGCTTGCCGAGACATGGTGGAACTCATCCACCGCGATCAGCCGATTATCGAACCCGTCGACGCCGAGTTGCTCTACCGCGAAGCGGAAGGTCGCATGAGTGCAGACCAGCACCTTGTCCTCGCTGGCGAGGAACTGGCCGACCGCCCTGACTTTGGAGGAATCGACCCGCTCCTCATCGGCTCCTGGCGCGTTGCACAGGTTCCATTGCGGCTTCACGGTCCAGTCCGCCCAAAAGCCGAACCGGCTCAGCGGCTCGTCCATAAAGCTGCCGCCGATCGATTTCTCCGGCACAACGATGATCGCTTGGCGCAGGCCTTGGTTGTGCAGCTTGTCCAGCGCGATGAACATCAGCGCGCGTGACTTGCCCGATGCCGGGGGCGACTTGATCAGCAGATATTGCTCGCCGCGCCTGGCATAGGCACGCTCCTGCATCGGGCGCATGCCCATCTCGTTGGACTTCGTCGACGCGCCGGTGCGAGCGGTCTGAAACGAGACGGCGGGGATCGGCTTCGACGTGGTCATGCTGCCGCCTTCTTGCTGGTCATCTTGGTGTAGAGTTCGAACAGCTTTTCGAGGCGTTCGGTGTCGTTGCGGAAGCGGCGGCCGATGTAGATGCGTTCAAGCACCTCGTCGTTCTCCTCATGCGCGCGGCGGAGGTCTTCGGGCATGGCCTCGGGATCGTAGAGGTCGGCGATGGTTGCAGGGAAATGCGCCTCGCGCGCGAGCAAGATGGTCTCCGCGCAGCGGGTGAGGTCGGCCTTGTTCTGCTCGGTGAGCTTTGCGAGCGGAAAGGTGTTCCAGCCCATAGTGTTGGAATACCGAAAATCAGTCTTCAACTTGCCGCATATCGTGGCGATCCAGACGAGGTGCAGGCGCGATGCAATGAGCGCCAAGTTCCAGAGCGGGGCGTCGTAAAGGGCCAACGCGAGATTGGAAACCCGCACATCCGCAGTCAGCAATCCAACTGGCAGATAGGCGCGGCGCTCCGACGAGACACTCGGGATAATGATGGTGTGGCTGTTGCCGATGATGGTGCGTTCGAACTTGTAAGGCGTATCCAGCCCGGCTCGCCCCCGAGCGCTGCCATTCAACCGATAGGTTCGGACACGGCCCAGCCGCTGTCTCACCTCAGGGATCGAGTAGGCGAGCTCCGCCTGCTGATCGGTTATCCATAAACAATAACGAGTGATCCCGTTGATGAACTCGCTCGAACCTAGAATCGGCCGCAGGATCTGCCCTGCCTCTGGGTGTGCGGCGGTCAACGCGGTCGCTTCATCTGCCTCCAAAAGGAGGTTTCCCTGATCCCGTGGAATGTTGCCACCAAACATGATCGACGCGCCCGAAAGGGGGGCGCTCAAGCGTTCCACGATGACGTTCCATCATAGAGATACTTCGGGGTTTGCGCGTCCGTGCTCACGCCGACAATGACGCACGTCACCTGTGCGTTTCGTGCCGCACTATTGCCCCACAGAAAGTCCTTATGGGCAAAGCGTATCGCCTGATCATTCCCATATATTCTGGGCCAAATCAGAGGTACCTGCACGCCCTGGCAGATCGAATTTGTTGACACGAAGGCGAATGAGCCGCCGCCACGGATGAACTCAGATGCTTTCCAGAACCATCCGACGATGTAGTCGATGGCTTTAACGTCCTTTCCGGCTAGCGCCTTGAGGTCTGACTTCTGCTCGGGCGTTTGATACTTATCTCCGACATACGGTGGATTCCCGCAGATGTAGGTCTCGCCCCCTGCATTCTCGAAGTCGATCTCCGACTGATCGAGCAGCGTCTCGAACAGGTCATCACCACGCACCTTTACGCCCGTCCCGGTCGGCGGGCAGATGCTCAGCCAGTCGAGTCGCAGCGCGTTGCCGCAGGTGATCCAGTTCTCGGAATCGAGCGGCAGGAACTCGGCCAGCGCCTCCTTCTGCCCGCGATAGAGGACATCGCACTGATATTCGGCGATGATGAGCGCGAGGCGGGCGATCTCCGCCGGGAAGTCGCGCAGTTCGATGCCGCGAAAATTGGTCAGCGGGATATCGGTCCTGCGCTCGGGCTCGCCGCGCCGCCGGTTGATCTCCGCCTCGATCGCCCGAATTTCCTTGTAGGCGATGACAAGGAAGTTGCCGCTGCCGCAGGCCGGGTCGAACACCCTGATCTTCGCCATGCGGTTGCGCAGGTTGAGCAGCTTGCGCGCATTGTCGCCCGCCTCCTCAAGCTTGCCGCGCAGATCGTCGAGGAACAGCGGGTTCAGCACTTTGAGGATGTTCGGCACGCTGGTGTAGTGCATGCCGAGCGCGCCGCGCTCCTCATCGTCCGCCACCGCCTGGATCATGCTGCCGAAGATGTCCGGGTTGATCTTCGTCCAGTCGAGATTGCCGATGTGGATGAGGTAGGACCGAGCGATCTTGCTGAAACGCGGCACCTCGATCGAGCCGCTGAACAGCTCGCCGTTCACATAGGGGAAGCCATCCGCCCAGCGGGCGATGCCTTCCGCCTGGCGCCGGGCGATCGGCGTGTTCATCGCTCGGAAGAGTTCGCGGATCACCTCCGCCGTGTTGTCCGCGCCGCCCGAACTCATCTTCTCCACCGTGGCGGTGAAGCGATAGCTAGGGTGGAAGATGTCGGTGTCCTCGGCGAAGAAGCAGAAGATTAGCCGGGCCATGAAGTGGTTCATGTCCGGGCGACGCTCCGCGCTCGCCCAATCCGGGTTGTCCTGCAGCAGCGTCACGTAGAGCTTGTTGAGGCGACCGGTCGCTCGGATGTCGAAGGAGCTTTCGCGGATCTGCTCGACCGTGGTGATGCCGGCGAGCGGCAGGAAGAAGCCGAAATGGTCGGGGAAGTGGGCGTAGTCGCAGGCGACGGTTTCGCCGCTGGTCAGGTCTTCGGCCTGAAAATCCTCTCCGTCGGTGGCGAGGATGAATTTGGCTTTGTTGCTGGTAGTCTTGGGGCTGTCGCGCAGCGCGGTGAGCGTCGCGGCGACCCCGCCCGGCGCGCAGGTGGCGATGTGGATGTTGCTGCGCTGGAGCACGCCGCCTGAAAGGTCAGACTGATTGGTGTTGCCCTTCCGTAGCCGATCGAGCGTGGTCTTCTTGTTCCCGAAGGCGGTGAGGAACTGGAAGGGGAACTCGGCAGGGTCAAACGGGGCAGCGGCGACCTGGGTGACAGCTTCTTCGATCTCGACGGGGTTCATGCAGACGCTCTACCGGCAGGTCTCGGGCTGGTCACGTGGTCCTTGGGTCGGGGTTTAACGGCTTGCCTTTGAACGGCGCGACCTTGATCTCGCCTTCCCGGCGCCTTGCTTGGGCGATGTCATAGCTGTTCTGCATCCGCATCAGCGTGTCCATCGACACACCAAATGCTTTTTCGATACGCAATGCCATTTCGGGCGACAGGTGCGCCCGCTCGTTGAGCAGCGTCGACAGCGTGGCCCTCGTAACACCAAGCGCCTCGGCCGCCGCCGTCACGGTGAGTTCCAACGGTTCAATGATGTCGTGCTTGATGAAGCTGCCCGGATGCGCGGGGTTCTTCATGCGGAAACCGGCAATCGCGTTCATGGGTGGCCTCCTAGTGATAGTCCTCGTAGTCGAGGTCGATGATCTCGATGTCGTCGCCGTCGATCCGGAACGTCATTCGCCAATTCTTCGTCACGGACAGGCTCCACGTGCCTTTCCGGTTGCCGGTCAGCAGGTGTGCTTTCCAGCTCGGCACCGTTCGCAGCTCGTCCTCGCGCTCCATATCCTGGAGGAAGGTGACTATGCGCCTGATCTTGGGCACGGCAGCAGGCTGCAACCCATTGGCGTCGTCATCCTCGATGAAGCGCCGCAATCCCTTGTGGATCACGTTGCGAATTTTCATGCGCCTTGCTATGCTTTCATGTGTTAGGCGTCAAGCTACGCAATACGGGCAGCTCACAGGCATGATGACCCAATGAGGGGCGGCCCGGGCCACGGGATTCAACTTCTTCGAGGGCGGCGAGAGCACCATCAGTCGGCGTTTCATGGCAGTGGCCCACTGTGCGACTTTGGGGGCAGTCCGCTTCCGGCGGCTAAATCAGGCGCCGCAGTATCCAATAGACTGCCCAACTCCGTCGGAACGCTTCGCCAATGAGGCGCGCCCTCGCTATAACGCCATCATGTTTTCGCTCGAACACCCGGAGATTCTCACGCACCTCGGCAAGCTGATTTATGGATTTCAGCCCGTGCAGTTTCCCGATGGGCGCTATTGCCTGATTATAAAGGCCGGCAAGGAGTTCATCCTGACGGCACGCATCAACAACGGGTTCAAGATCTATCTTGTCCCCGACATGGCTGCTCCAGGTCAGTCGTTGGGTTTCATGACTGCCTTTTTTGACGATCATGACGAGCCGCTCGTTCTGTTCACGCCGCTTTACGCCGGTGACGACATGCTCCGGGACCTGGCCGGCGCCCTGCGCCAAGATAGCTTCGACCTCTACTTTTTCGACGAGCATGATCGAGAACTCATGGGCACGCGTGCTGCGGTACGCGATGGTGCACGGTTCCGATTGGCGATGGCCGAAACTCAGTTTCGGACACTCGACATGGACGATCTGGCCGCGACCTACGAGGCGATGGGCGGCTGGTTCGGGCTTCGAAATGCTGCTGATGATGATCAGGCATTCGCGGTTGAGTTAGGAGATCGGCTCTATGCCGACGATATGATGATCATCGACGCTCGCGATGAAGCTTATGATTTTCAGGGCTCGGACGGTCTGGTGATGGTGAACAGTCTCGAGCGTGACGAGCCAGGCGCATTTCAGGAGCGCGACATTGTGGCGCTCCTTCGCCGGGCCTTTCCAGGCGAAGCGATCTTCCTCAACCCCATGCGTGAGGATACCGGCAAAGAACTTACCGATGTCCTGGTCGTAACCGACGATGTCGTCCTGATAGTGCAAGCCAAGGACAGCCCCAACACCGAGCCATCGCTGCGCCGGTCGATCGACCGGAAACGTGCGGTGATCCGAAGCCATATCGACAAGGGCGCGCGGCAGTTGCAGGGGGCGCTCACTTACATCCTTGAGCGCGATTCCATCGTCTTGCGCGCCTCGAGTGGGTCGCGCGTCGTAGAGGTCGCTGATCGGGCGGTGGTTGGCCTCGTCATCGTGCGGGAGATGTTCGATGATGATTATACGGCCTGTAGCGCCCCCGTGCTTGCAGTGGCTGCTACCTGCGACCGGCCTTGCCTTCTTCTCGACTACGCTGCGTTGCACCTGATGGCGCTGCGGCTTCCCTCGCCAGCACGCCTGATCAACGGCTTGTATCAGATGTTCGCGGTGGCGATGGAGCATGGCGAGTTTCCCAAACCCCGGTTTTCAGGTGCCCCGCTGGAAAAGGCACCGGACGCATGAGTGCGATGTTCCAGA
This sequence comes from Croceicoccus esteveae, assembly GCF_031846435.1. NCBI lineage: Bacteria > Pseudomonadati > Pseudomonadota > Alphaproteobacteria > Sphingomonadales > Erythrobacteraceae > Croceicoccus > Croceicoccus esteveae. The sequence goes on along the minus strand of NZ_JAVRHS010000007.1, from coordinate 53,303 downwards.
ATGCGTTGGCTGCTATTCGGATGGGCATCGAGGATTATGCGCTCGATCGACCGGAGCGATCGTTATCGGCGGTACGTAATTTCTATGCTGGCGTTCTGTTGCTCGCCAAGGAGGTGCTCGTGCGACGAGCGCCGTTGGCCGATCCGGACGCGGTAATCGGCGCGCGATACAAGCCGATTCCTGACGGGCTTGGCGGGATCGCCTATATTCCAGATAGCCGCACGACCATCGATTTTGCGACGCTCGGTAAGCGATTCAAGGATTTCGGCCTCGAGATCGATCGCGCTTCGTTGACCGAGTTGAGCGACATCCGCAATCAGGTGGAGCACCGTTTCACAAACAAGCCGTCGCAGGTTGTTCGTGAGATTATCGCCAAGGCGTTCCCCGTCACGGCACAGCTGTTTCGGCTCGCGGGCGAAGATCCTCGCGTCCAGTTGGGAGAGGCGTGGACGACGATGCTCGAAGCGCGCACGCTTTACGAGCAGGAATTGGAACGCTGTCTGAAGACCCTTGGAGTCGTCGAATGGCGCTCGGCGACCGTGGCCGATGCGCATCTCCGGTGCGACGATTGCGGTTCAGATCTCATTGCGCAGAGCGACCCGCTCAACAGCGATCAAGCGAATATGGCGTTGCTCTGCCAAGCCTGCGGAGCCGCACCTTCCGTCGATGCCGTGATCCTAGAGTTGGTCGAACGTGCGTTGGAAGCGGATGCCTATATTCGGATGAAAGACAGCGGCGAATCTGGGCCTGTGTTCGAGTGCCGAGGTTGCGGTGAAGAGGCGTATATCGATTTCGAGGGCGGCTGCGCGCTGTGCGGCGAGGCGGTTCAGTGGGAGAACTGCATGGTCTGTCACTCGCGGATACCGCTTGAAGATGCGCTGGCGGGTTTTGACGAAGGCGTCTGCTCCTATTGTACCCATATCGCCGCGAAGGATGATTGAAGGCCTTTCGCGCAGATGAGATTGCGCAAATTTGGATATGATTGCGCAATCTTCCATTTAGTTGCGCATTGACTCATTTGGTTGCGCGGTTCAGGTTTCGCGCAACTAAGGAGTTTGTGTGGCACGACCGATTCCCGAAGCCGATCTGGCAGCAATAGAGGCAGCGGTAGCCCAGTACCCTGGCGGCGCGTCAGCAGCGCAGATCGCTGAGTCGCTCGCCGCGCCTGGTGCCCGCCGGACGCTCCAGTATCGCCTTCGCGCAATGGTTGATGCCGGCCGACTGCGGCTTGCCGGAGACGGCCGCGCCGCCCGCTACCATCTTGGTGGCGATGCTATTGCCGAGCTGGACGCAGCCGACATCGTTCCGATGTCGCCCGAGGGCAAAGCGGTCCTGGCCTATGTTCGCCAGCCCGTCACGGCTCGATTACCGGTCGGCTATGATCGCGGCTTCCTAGATGGCTACCGGCCGAACGAGACCTATTATTTCACCCAAGAGCATCGCGACCATCTGGCTGCGATCGGCAAGCCGCAGATCGAGGCTGCAGCCGCCGGAACCTACGCGAAGCAAATCTTGAACAGGCTGCTGATCGACCTAGCGTGGAACTCAAGCCGGCTCGAGGGCAACACCTATTCGCTGCTCGACACCCGGCGGCTGCTGGATTTCGGAGAGGCTGCCGAAGGTCGCGGGCCGCTCGAAGCGCAGATGATCCTCAACCACAAGGATGCGATCGAGTTTCTCGTCGCCAACGCCGACGATATCGGGTTCAACCGCTATACGATCCTCAACCTGCACGCGTTGTTGGCCAACAATCTGTTGGCCGACCCGGCGGCGGTCGGTCGGTTGCGGCACATCATCGTCGGCATCGATGGCTCAGCATTCCATCCGCTGGAAGTGCCTGGTCTTATCGAGGAATGCTTCGATCAGCTCCTCGCCACCGCAGCAGCTATCAAGGATCCTTTCGAGCAAGCCTTCTTCGTCATGGTACAGCTCCCCTACCTCCAGCCCTTCGACGATGTGAACAAGCGGGTGTCGCGCCTCGCGGCCAACATTCCGATGATCAGGGCCAACCTTGCTCCTCTATCGTTTACCGAGGTTCCGGGCGATCTCTACACGCGCGCCACGCTTGGCGTGTACGAACGCAACGACATAGCATTGCTGCGCGACGTCTTCCTCTGGGCCTATGAGCGATCCGCAGCGCGCTATGCGGCTGTTCGTCAATCGATGGGTGAACCGGACCCCTTCCGCTTGCGCTACCGCGAAAGGTTGCGCGACATCATCCGCGATGTTGTGCGCGGCCCAATGAACCGAAAGGCTGCGCGCGCGCACCTTGCTGAGATTGCGCGCGAGATCATTCCGGCAGCAGATCAAGACCAGTTTATCGAGGTCGCGGAGACCGAGTTGCTTGGCCTGCACGAGGGTAATTTCGCGCGCTACCAAGTCCGGCCTTCGGAATTCGCGGCATGGCGTGTGATCTGGAGCCCTGCATGACCGTCCCGACAATTCTCCGCTTGAAGATCGACCGCTTTCGGGGCCTCAAGACGGTCGACTGGAGGCCAAGCGCCGGCCTGAATCTGATCCTCGGTGGTGGCGATGTCGGCAAGACGACAATCCTCGACGCGGTTGCCTTGCTGCTGAGCCCGGTCAATCCAGCCAACCTGCCGGACACCGATTTCTACGGGCGCGCGATCAATGAGGGATTCTCGATCGAAGCGGTGCTGTCGCTGCCGGCGACCATTGGTATCCATAGCCAGCTCAAGCCGGCGTGGCCGTGGGACTGGAATGGCGCGGAAGCGATCGCCCCCAGTCTTGAGGGCGATGCTCCGGCGGACAGCAAGCCCGTCTATCGTGTGCGGGTCCGCGGAACCGAGGATCTCGAACTCTATTATGAGATACTGCAGCCCGATGGCAGCGCTGATCATTTTCCGGTCGCGCTCAGACGGCAATTCGGTCTGGTCAGGCTGGGCGGCGATGATCGTAATGATCGGGATCTGCGGCTGGTTCAGGGCTCTGCGCTCGACCGCCTTCTTTCCGACAAGGGGTTGCGATCGCGTATGGCGAGTACCTTGGCGGACCATGCCATCAAGGACGAACTCGCCGTTGATGCGAAGGCGTCGCTTGTAGACCTCGACAAGGCGTTCGGCGTTAGGAGCCTTCCGACCGGACTCGATCTGCAGATCACTGGCGGGCAAGGAGCGTCAATTGCATCGATGGTGGGGCTGACCGCCCAGCGAGGGACGATGACCTTGCCGCTCGCCAGTTGGGGAGCGGGCACACGCCGCCTTGCCGCCTTGGCGATCGCGGAGCAGAATCAGGGTGAGACGCCGATCACGGTAGTCGACGAGGTCGAGCGCGGCCTTGAGCCTTATCGCCAGCGCGTCTTGATGGAAAAGCTGCAGGAGATGCCGACGCAGGCGTTTGTCACGACCCATAGCCCGGCCACGATCAGCGCTGCCGCAAAAGCAACGCTTTGGTATGTCGATCATGCCGGGCAAATTGGGGAGATCAAAGGGAAGGTCACCGAGCAGCATCGTGCGCGTGACCCCGAGCTTTTTCTCAGCCGGATCGCGATCGTTGCGGAGGGTGCGACCGAATGCGGCGCCGTTCAGGCGCTCATCGGACGGGCGCTTGGCGGTGCATTGGCACCGCACGGCGTGCATGTCTGTGACGGCGGCGGCCATGAGTTCACGCTTGGGCTCCTACAGGCGCTGGCGAAAAGTCGCCTGCGATTTGGCGGGTTCGTCGACGAGGAAGGCAAGCATGCCGATAGCTGGAAGGCGCTGGAGGTTGGGTTGGGTTCTTTGCTCTTCCGTTGGGAGAAAGGCTGCATCGAGGAAGAAATTGTTGCCGCAATTGCCGACGACAAGCTGGAAGAGCTGGTCATCGACCCGACTGGGGAAAAGACCGGCACGCGGTTCTGGACCCTTGCCATGCGTCTCGGCATTGATGCGAAGGATATGGCGTCGATCCGAGCTGCCGCCGGCGACGGCCTGAAGGCGCTGATCCTCGAGGCCGCTCTCGGCAAGGTGCCCGATGGCAAGGAGAGCGAGAAGAAAGCCTATAGGAGCCAGAGCCAGTCCTGGTTCAAGACCGTTGCCGGAGGCCAGGAGCTTATCGACAAGATGTTCGGGCTTGGATTGTGGCCGACCTTCAAGCCGCGCCTCCTGCCATTCTGCAATGCTGTTCGGGGCGCGGTCGGGCTCGAAGGCCTTTCCGATCTCGGCGCATGAGCGATGCGTCGGTCACAGCGGCACTGCACTCGACCGCGCCGCTCGTCGTGATCGAAGCTCCGGCGGGTTGCGGCAAGACGCACCAGGGGGCAGCCTATGCACGGGATATGGCGCAAGGGACGCGAGAGCGCCTGCTCATCATCACGCACACCCATGCGGCCTGCGGCGTCTTTGCCGACCGCACCACCGGCCTCGGCCGCCATGTCGAAATCCGCACAATTGATAGCCTGATCGCGCAAATCGGCGGGGCCTATCATGCTGGTCTCGGTCTCCCGTCAGACATCGCGGCCTGGACCCGGCGAACCAAGCATGGCCATAAGATCTTGGCGGCCCGTGTTGCGCAGCTTGTTGCCCGCTATCCGATCGTGGCGGCCGCGCTCGCGACGCGCTATCCCACGATCGTCTGCGACGAACATCAGGATTCCAGCGCTGATCAGCATGCCATCGTGATGGCCCTGCTTCGGCAGGGCGCGCGCGTGCGCATTTTCGGCGACCCCATGCAGCACATTTACGAGGACGATGCTGCACAAGGTGTTTCGCCACCCTGCGATTGGGCTGTCCTGGTCGGACAAGCCAACGCCTTCGCTGATCTGGATACCCCTCACAGGTGGTCTGATGGCTGCCACGCTCTCGGCCAGTGGACGCTGTCGGCGCGGGCAACGCTGAAAGCCGGCGGAAAAATTGATCTTACTCGCGATCTCCCTGCAAGCGTCAGCGTCGCCTTTGCCGAGAATATTGCGCGCAATGCACAGGGCTATCAGTTGAACGACGCGAAATCGGTCTATGCCGCCGAGAAGAAATCGGACTCGCTGTTGATTTTGGCGCGCCACAACCATGTCGTGCGCGCGTGCCGCGGGATGTTCGGACGACGCCTTCCGATGTGGGAAGGTCATACGCGCAAGGCGCTAGAGATTCTGGTCGATGCTGTTCGCGACGCCAATGGGGCGCCAGTTATCATTGCCGCAGCCGTTGTCGCCTTTGTCGGCGCCACAGGAAAGGGGTTCAGTCCATCTGCCTTCGGCAATCAATTTGAACAGGAAGCGCGCGAACTGTGCGCAAAGGCACGGCGTGGCAAGCCTGCAACGATTCAGGAGCTGGCGAAGCATATTGTCGACCTGCCCGATCATCGCGGTGTCGCAGCGATGCTGCGTCATCTCGCCGAGCTCAAGGGCTCTGATTCCGGCTTCAGCGACGTCGCGTTCGATCATCACAGCGAATATTGGGATGCCGTCCGGCTGGGCAATTTCGACGACCCCGAAGCGGGCCTCGCCGAGATTACGAACCGACGGACTTATTCGCGGCCGAGTCCGCCAGCCAAGGCGATCAGCACGATTCACAAAGCCAAAGGTCTTGAGTGCCGAGGCGTCATCCTACTGGCCGGCGATGTGAAAAGTTTCCCCGAAAAGCCCGATGCCCGCTGTCTGCTCTACGTCGCATTGAGCCGAGCGAAAGATCGGCTCCACATTGTCGCGTCGCGAACGACACCCAGCCCTTTGTTCATCGTGTAGGAGCGCGCTGACGTGACGCTTTACATGACCAAAACCTGGGGGTTCAGCACCCCGTCTGGGCCGCTGCAGTTCAGTACCAACGGCTGGCGGACCAACGCCAGATCGACGCTAGAGCCAGGCGATATGGTCGTCATCGTGGGGACCAAGGGTGCCGAGACTGATGAAGATGAACAGGGCCGCATCCTCGGGTTGATGGAGCCAACCCGACATGTCGTCAGTTCGCTCGATTATGATCTGATCCGGGGACCGCAGGATCTCGATCCTGCTGGCAACTACAAATGGCCGTTCGGCTTAGAGTTGGTGCGTGCGTGGCGTTTCGACGATCCGCGACCGCTATTGACCGACATGGCGCCGCGGCGCTTCCACATGGATTCGGCACAAGGAATCGTTCGGCTTGAATCCAGTGAGGCAGATTCGATCCTCGCGCTTCCACGGACCGAGGTCGGGCTACTCAGCGCGATTGCCGCCCGCGCGCGGGTAGAAGGGGCCGATGCTGCACGACGCAAGGCCGCGCCGCCCCCGACCACCAAGCGAACCGGCATCATGCATATGCGACGGGCGCCGGCGTTCACCTATGCGATGGATATTCAGGGCGCGAAGCATTCGGCGGTCAAGATTGGCTGGGCATTCGACTGGTTGCAGCGCGAGCGTGTGTTCAATCATGCGGCGATGCCCGCTATCGGTGGGCTTCGCTACAAGACCAAGCTCCATCAGCTTTTTGATACCGCTAGGGATGCTTTTCGGATGGAGCAGTGGCTTCTCAAGCGTTTCGACCACCGGCGCCACGCCAACAATATCGAGATCGTCACGCCCCTTACGCTCGCAGAACTGCAGAGCGCTTGGACTGATTATCTTGTGATGGTTCGCCAGCAAGCTCGGTAGCCGAGTCCGGCTACAGGTTGAAATCTTCTTCGTAGAGGTCGCCTTCGCATTGCTCGGGCCGGAACTTCAGGAGCTCGGGTCTAGCAGCGAACCTGTGTCCGATATGGTATTGGATCTCCTTTGGCTTGCGGACGACCTTTGCGTCCAGAACCGGGGATGTCGCACTGTGCCGCGCGATCAGATCGTCGTGCGACCGGTCGCGAGCGAACGCCAAACCATAGGCGAAGCGTGCGGTAATGCGGTTGATCGACCGCACCTTTGACATATCGCTGAGTGTCCGGAAACGCGGCGTCTGCCCGAACCGGCGCAACCGGTTGGCGCCGTGTAGCGCGAGCGTCGGAGACAGTGGGAAGTAGAGTTCGACCTTCTCGTTGTTGATATAGGGATGACGGATGCCGGCGTCACTGGGGTCGAAATAGGCGACGGGATTATCGGATGTGATGAAGTCGACGCCTGTATCGTTGACGAGGATTTCGAACCCGAGCCGCAGCGTCAGGTCGCCGAAAGAGCGCATGTCGTCGGCCATCTTGCCGAGCGTCCGTTGCCGCTCGATCGCGATGTCGACGGTATCGAGTTCGTTTTCGTATCTTTTCAGCTTCTCGGGGAGCCTGCCCATCTCGGCGAATACCTTGAGACCGGTGCGTGTCTCAAGGGTCATGATCTCCTCGTTATAGTTGCGGGCGGCCGGAACGCGCGTGCGCATCATCGTCACCATCGCGTAGAGCCTGTGTAGCACCGCTCGATCGAGCGTCTCAATTTTCAGAGCTTTCATCACGGTCGGCCAATGGGTTTCGACGCCGCCAAACAGATCCTCGAAACTGTCGTTATCGCGCGTCCCGTCAGGCCGCGTCTGGCTATAATAATAATTCTCGAAGGCGATCTCGTCTGGACGGATATGAAGCGGCTTCGATGCATCGTCGCTACGGTAAGCGTGCAGTTTCTTTGCCGGCCCTGACACCCACGCGTTGAGGTAGGTCACAGAGACGAAATGGTGTCGTTTTCGTTCGGATGTCGATCCTTTAGATCCAAGCTGGTTCATCCACGGCATTATGCAAATCGGGCGCTGATCGGCTACCCTGCAATTGAATGATCGAGATTGGGGCTGGGCAAATCGTGGGTGATATCGCGGAGGATGAAGTGCGTGTGAGCGTGTGCGTGAATTGCGCCCGCCACCCGAGTCTCAAACACATCATACAGGCAGATAGCATTGCTGGTCTCTGCGCCCTTTGCGGTCGATCGGATGCGATCGTGCGCAGTCCCGACAGCACCGAGCCGATGGTGATGCTCATCCGCGCCTTGATCCGGTTCTACTGGGACGAGTTTGAATATAACGGCCATTGGGGCGGCGATTCAGTTCTCGACCTCTTTACCGACGACGGGAACCCGGTGTTGGAACCCGCCGTCACCGACGACTATCTCGATGATTTCGACTACCTTCTGCAGGAGCCTACCTATCCCCCGACGTCCGATGGAGTGGCGATCTACGCCGGCTTTGACGAAGGTGGCGGCCGGATGATCAACTTCGCGATCTCGCGCACCAATCCTAGGCCATTCGTTGAGTTGCAGCACCGGCTACTGAGTGAGAATTTCTTCGAAGTCGAGCCCGCCCTCGAAGCGCTGATCGATCCGTTCCTGTCGGATATAGCCCTCGAGTTACCCGTTGAGGAAATCTGGTTCCGAGCGCGGCTGGGAAACAAGGCAGTCTACCAGCATTTCGAAGGAGGCTGGACCAACAAGATCATACGCCAGCCTTGGCTAGGCAGCGATATCGGAGCGCCGCCGCCGCTCAACGCAGGGATTGGCAGGCTCAACCGGGCAGGCGTGTCGATGCTCTATCTCGCGTCGGACAGCTACACGGCTATTACAGAGATCCGTCCGCACCCCGGCCACTACATTTCGCTTGGCGGCTTCAGGAGCGTCGAGCCTCTGCGACTGGCCGATTTCAATCCGGACATCGCCCTGTTTTCGGCCAATGACGATCGGCTCGATCTGTATGCGGTCATCCAGGCCTTCGATCGGCTCATGAGCATGCCGGTCACGCCGGACGAGAAGACGAGCTATTTGTTGACGCAGTTGTTGGCCGAAGTGCTGCTGCGTCGAGGATTTGACGGTGTGCGTTTCCGAAGCTCGGTGTCCGACGGGATCAATATCTGCGTATTCCATCCCGCAAAATTCGAGTTTGCTGAAGGGCATTCAGAGGTCCGGCGATTGGAGAGCGTCAAATATGACGCGCCTGCTGTGCCGTCTCTCGTCGAGCCCAGCGGGGAGGATCTCCTTCTCAAGGGCTGAATGGCCTAGATGCTCTCGAGTCAAGCCGAGCGCTCATCGCTTTTCCGGCGCCGCGCTCAGATCAAGTTCGCTTGTCGGGGCAATTGCGGTTCGAGGAATGCTTCAGCGTCAAGCCCGCTCGCTTGCAGAAAAGGCGCGTCCCTCAGTTTGTCACGCAGCCCGAGCATTCGCTTCTCGGCTCGCTTAATGAATGTCGAATAGGTCATAGGGATAATCTTCACGCGACCATCCCATTTCGTGTCTTCGCCAGCTTCGGCGCGCTCGATCTTCGAGCCGAGTACATAGCAGGTGATCAAGGCGGACTCGGTCAGATATCCCTTGTTGATGAGTTCCGTGACATATTGCCATGGTTGGTTCTTTTCCTTGGCGCCAATGGTCACACCGACCCGCTTGATCTCCGCAATTACGAGACGTGCGACCCCATCCACCTCATGGCCGAGATCGTGGGAGTCGCGGCTATAAAAGCCGACGCTGCCATCGGGCAGCATTACGAAGTCGGGACGCAGGCGGCTGCCCAAATCCTTACGGCCGAACATCTTAGCGATGACCTCCGTCATGCCTCGGTTGCTGGTGAATTCCAGGCTTTCGAATTCCGGCCCAAACACCCACAGGCTGCGGTCGAACAAGGGCTGCAGATCGCCGACCTCGTCCATGGTTTCGTCGCGCAGCTTTTGGTCGAGCTCCTCGATGAGCTTCAAACGGGAGGCGATTTCGTCGAGGGCGAGCTTGGCGGTCCGCACCGTCCAATCGACGAGGAGTGCATAGAGCGCGTCGAGATCGCCGGGCTGCATGTCATGCAGCTTGGCAATCAGCGCGTATTTTGACGTGGCCAGTTCGAGATTAGCGAGGACTCCGGCGACCTGCTCTACCGTATCGGCACCGATCGTCGGGCAAGTGTCGATCACGGTGTCGACAAATTCATTCCAGCGATCGCGACTGACCGGCGGCAGCTTCGCGACGACAGGTCCGAATGCTTCGCGCACCGAGTCCTTGGTCTCACGGCGGCGCTCTGCACTAACTTCGCCCAGATAATCGCGAATCCGCGCATGGACCGCGGCGCGGGTCGCATGCCAGGCATCATTTTGGGGCCAAAATCCGGACCAGTCGGGCAGGACCGCATCGACGAGGAAGTCCGCGCGAACGATGAAGATGAAGCGCTTCGCTTCGCTGCTACGGCCGTCGAGAAGGCGTTCGGAATCGAAACCCAGCCAGCCGGGCGATCCCACCAACCGGGCATTGACGCGCCAGGCAATGCCGTGCTGCCGCGTCGTCTTATCCGCTTTCTGGGTGTCGATCACGATGAGATGGGCTGTGCCGAAACCAGGAACTTCGACATCTTCGGTCCGGCGCTGCCCCTCCGGAATGTCATCGAAGGTTACACGCGTCCCATTAATCGTCACTGCGAAGTTGGGATCGGCGAGAAAGCGCGTCCCAATGACCTCACGGGCCTCGTCAGACGTCATATGGGTGCCTGTAGGGCCGATCGCGCGAATCTCGGTGCCATGCCCCGCGACATTGGTTTCGGTTTCAGCGAGTAGGATCACAAAGGGCTGGGTGGCGCCGCGACGCACGTCGAAGCTGACGGCGACGCCCTCGCGCCAAGTCCGGACTCGGTAGGCTTCACCGAACCGAAATGCCGCATGGCGGCCTTTGCCGTTGCGCCCATAGGGAGCCCGGGCAGCCGCATCAGCAAGTTCGGGTGGCGGAGCCGACTCCTTCCCTTCCTCGCGGGTCTTATTATAGTCGATCGTGCCCCAGCGCTTGCGGAACTGCGGCTCGGTCATTCCCTTGCCATTGTCTGTGATCGAGAAACAGGCGCCGTCGCCACGATCGGGCCAGACGATATCCACGCGGGTTGCCCAAGCGTCCCAACAATTCGCCACAAGCTCGACGACGGCAACAGCGGGATCAGCAATGATCGATCCGGCATGCCGATCCAAAAACCGGCCATCAAACATAACACTCTGATCGTCGGCCATCTTCCCCCCTGTAAGGAACGTCCTAACAACCCGGGTGGCTGCCGTCACGTAATGACTGACGATGGGTGACCAGGAGAGGACTGCGCCATATCGACGATCGGCGGAGAAGCAGATGGTCGGCTCTTGGGAGTGGGAAGTTTGTGGCTGACTGACCGATACGGGTTAGAAGCGGCTGAGACGGCTTGCGCAAGGAATGTCCGCTTTTCCGTCAAACCATCTCACGAGCGGACAGTCAGGACTGTCCGACGTTTCGGCCATTCCAGCTCAGCGAATCGATGTCGGCTTTCGGGCAGTCGGAGCATAGCCTCCAATGGCCGAGATCAGGGCGCGAAGAAGCCGTTATCTGAGTGGCGAAGCTGGGCTCTCGTCCGGCTATCAAGTCCTCATCAGCGCCTCGACGCTTGCGACGGCGGAACCGCAAGCCGCCCGTCCTGGATAGGCAATGGCTATTGCATTAGCAGATCCCCAGGCAATCCCATCATCCGTTCGACCGCCGTTCCGATCTGTTCGGCCGCATCAAGGATGTGCTCGTCGTCGAGGTGGGCATAGCGAGACGTAGACTGGATGTTGGCGTGCCCAAGCAGCCGCCCGATCATCGGCAGCGTTTCCTTGTTCATCGCGGCGTGGCTGGCGAAGGTGTGGCGCAGGTCGTGGACGCGCAGCCCCGGAAGTTTTGCAGCATCGCGGAACTCATGCCAGTAGTGATCGAAGCTCGTCATCGGCCGCCGGTAGCGAGGGTTCCAGAAGATCCAGTCGATCCGATTGTAACGCGGAATCGTGCCGAAGATGGCTCGCGCCTCCTCCCCGAGCCAGACGGTCCGCGGACCTGTCTTGCCGTGGCGGAGCTTGATCCGGTTGCCGCGAAGGTCCTTCCAATGCAGGCTGAGGATCTCTCCTCGACGGCACCCGGTGAGCAGCAGGAGCGTGGCGGCGGTCGCGGCAAGTGCCCTAGCGCGATCTTCCGCCTGCCGTTCCGCCGCGAGTACCTCGCCAAGCCGATGGAGTTCATCCGTCGTGAGGAAACGCTCGCAGTGCTTGCGCTTGTTCATCCGGACGATGCGGCACGGATTGGTGTTCTCGAGCCGGTATCCCCAAGCCTCCGCCTTGTTCAGCATCAGTCTCAGTAAGGACAGCACCATATTGGCCGCGCCCGGCCCGGTCTGGTTGTTCAGGTCGGCGAACCACTCGGTGATGTGGGCCTCGTTGAGTTCGTCGATGAAGACGCCGACGAACGCCTGATCTAGATAGTTACGCCGGTAGCCAGAGTTGACCTCAAAGGTCTTCGCGCTCCAACGGACCGCCCACTTTGCCCAGAACTCATCGAGGAAGTCGTCGAACCTCGGCGCCGATCGAATGCGCGCGCGATCTGTCGCGGGATCCTGCCCTACCTGCGCATAGGCCAGCACCATGCGAGCAACCTTCGTCGCCTGATCGCGGGTGAGAACTGACGCCGGCCCGAGGGTGACGGTCCGCAGGCGGCCGCCCATGCGGGTCTGGACGATGTAGACACTCCGCCCGCTGGGATAGTGGCGGATGCCGAACCCGTGCTCGATCCCGAGCCATGTGGTTGAGCGCGCCTTACCTTTTGGCACGCGGACGAAGTTGCTGTCCGCGCCGACGCGGGCGAGCGCCTCCGCCACCACCTGCCTGAGGGCGAGCGCAGTCATCGGCCAAGGCCGATCGCGGCCGCGAGCGAGCCCGACACCCGCTGTGCGGCGTCAGCGATCACCTCGTCCGCCAGATGCGCATACTTGGCCGTGGTTTCCGGGAGCACGTGGCCCAGCAGCTTGCCGATGGTCGCCAGCGGCACATTGTCCATGATGGCGGTCGAAGCGAAGCTGTGCCGCAGATCGTGGATGCGCACGTCCGGCAAGGCGCAGCGTCGACGGAACTGCGGCCACCAAGGATCAAGCAGCATGGGCTTGGTCCTCTTCCTATTGGGGAAGACAAACGGGCAGCCTTCGATGCGTGGAACGGCCTCAAGGATCGCCAGTGCCTGGCTGTTCAGCCAGATGATCTTGGGGCCGGTCTTGCTGTCCGGCAGGACGAGCCGCGGCGGCTTAACCCAGTCCCATCGCAGGTCGCGTATTTCGCTGACGCGGGCGCCCGTGTAGAGCAGCAGGCGGACGATCGCCACCTCGCCCGGAAACGCCTCCTCGTCCTCGCGCAGCTCCTTGGCCATTCGGCGATATTCAAGCGGCGTCAGGTAGCGCTCTTTGGCCGGACGTTTATAGCGCGAGATGCCGCGACACGGGTTCGATCCCTTGCGCCGCAGATGCAGCGCTTCGGCATATTTGAGCAGCGCCGCCAACACCGGGATGGCGCGATTGAACTTCGGTTCCCTCTCCCCAACGCAGCCGTCCCTCCACCGCACCACATCCGCGCGGGTGATATCTGCGACCCGGCTCTCCCCGAAATGCTCTGCCAGGTCCCGACGCCAGGCATCCCGGTTGCGGGCTGCGGTCGAGGCCTTCCAGCCGCGCGCCAGGTCCGGCCAGTAGGTCTCTACAAAATCATTCATCGTCGGCGTGGCCTTGACGACAACTCGCTTGGGCAGGCCGTCCAACGCGACTTCGGCCAGCAGCCGGCGCGCCTGCGATCGAGCCAGCGTAGCATCGAGCTCATCGGAAGCGCCGAGCGTGATGCGCCGGTGCTTGCCGCGATGCCTGAGCCGAACGAACCAGGCGTACTTGCCCGACGGCCGCACGCGCAGCCCGAAGCCGGGAAGCTCGGTATCCCAGATGCAATATTCCTTGTCGCGCAGCGGCAGCTTGCGTCGCGCGAAATTGCCGTCGAGCAATGCCCGGCGAGGGGCCTCTTGGCCGTTGGGGACCATAAGGCCATCAAAGCTATACGAACTGCTCCTGAAAGTCTCGGAAATCCGCAGTTTTGCGGGGTGCAGATGGCCATCGACGGCACCCGAACTGCGGAGCGCTTCGCTGAAGGCCTGCGTTGATTCTATTGCACTTTTTCCCACAAACATGCGGCTAGCCGCGTTCGGTGTGCATAAATCAGGGACTTGGCGGTTCTTCTGTTGGTCTACTGGTCTGAGGGAGTCGTAGAGGAGCTGGTTATCCAGCTGGAGGTGCCGGCTTTCTAGCCGGAATGAACCTCACGCTTAGTTCGAAGGCCAGATCCTCGATGTTGCCATGGGCGGACAAGAGTGGACCGGAAGGTCCACGTCGATCGTTACCCGCAAGGCCGAGACGGGCAAAGCACGGCTCGGTGGAGCTTGGTGACGAGACTGCCCTAGCGAAGCCAAGGCAGCGAGGAACCTAGCGCAATAGAGCGCGGTCCTGAGCGGCCCAGGCCGCAAAGGATGGCCCTAAACCCTCCTTCCCGAAACGATCAGGCCGCAAGAGCAGATCGCAAAAAAACGTCTCGATATTGCAGTCAGGATCGGCCATCAAACTCCATCTCGAACATGCGGGAAATGGAGTCGAAAATGGTGTCGAAAGTGGAACGCGAACGCGCGGCGTTGGAAGCAGCCGAACAGGACATTGCCGAGCGCAAGAAAAGGCTCGCGCAGATGGAGAAGGAAGAGGCCGAAAAGGAGCTTGTGCGACTGGTCCGCAAGGTCGGGCATGAACGGTCCGTGAGACTGCTGGAACTGGCCGTCAGCGTGAAACCGAGGAGCGCGATAGAGGCGCTCGAAAAGATGGAGCCTGCGGGCCAGAAGCAGGCGTCCTGATGGGCGGCGTCCGAGAGGTCCTGGCGGCCGCCCTTACCTGTCAGTATTCGTCGTCCATTTTGCCGGTGGCGGTGTAGACGACGTCGTCGATGAGGTGCATCGGAAGCTCGCCGTAATCGCCCTCTTCGATCAGGATGTAGCCTTCTCTGGTCTGGACGACGTGAACGTCGAAGAAGGAGTGGTATGAGCGCCGCTCCGCTTCCAGAGTCTTTTCATCGAGAGCGATCGTATCGGTGTTGATCCGGCGCGTCGTGGCGGTGTCAGTTTCGAATGGTTCTGTGGTGTAGTACATGGTAGCCTCCTGTCGTTGGCGGCTCGTCCGCCATGCCATGAATCAGCGCTCCGGCGGTGCGCGGGTCACCGGAGCGAAGCGGAGGGGAAAGGAAAATTGATCGAGTGGTGCGGAAGGTGCGCAGCACCTTCACGGTCGGTCCATTTTCGTTTGACCCGTGCATGGCCGGAGTGCTCATGGCGATGGTGGCGGACGGGCCATCGGCGGGAGGCGGAAGTCCTGTCTGCACCGCATGTTCGCGGCGCTGCCGCGGTCCACCAGCGCTCCGATATTCGGGCATGAGAAAAGAGTGCCGCGGCGCTCTGGCCGTGCACCCTTCCCATGTCGATCCGGCGTGAGGCTAATCGTCGGCCGAAGGCATTTCGTTCTGCCGTTCGCCGTTGGCGATCGGACAACAGTGCGTGCAATATCCGACGCCGGTGGCCGGGTGAGGCTGCAGGTCGTGACCTTGTCCCGAAACGTAGCTTTCGGGCATTTCTGGATCGAGTGCGATGCCGACGCCTACGCGCAAAGCTTGATGTTCGGTGGCTTGTCTTCAGGCCCAGCAGGCACGACCGCGAACGCCCAGGGACGCGTCTGCGTGACTGTGGCATACAACATGGGTCGCGATGGCAGCTTTCGACCCCAGTTGCGGACATAGTTCCTTCGACATAGTGTGTTCACGTGGATGTAGTTCTGATTGCCCTCGTGGCCGCGCTCGCTTCGGCGCTGACCCTTTATTCCGGCTTTGGCCTGGGGACGATCCTGCTACCGGCCTTCGCTCTCTTCTTGCCTGCTCCACTGGCGGTCGCCGCGACCGGTGTGGTTCACCTCCTCAACAATCTCTTTAAAGGCTCACTGCTGCGCAAGCGAGCGGATTGGGCCACCGTGTTGAAGTTCGGAATTCCGGCAGTGCCTGCCGCGATTGCTGGCGCGTGGTTGCTTGCGGTTCTCGGCGATACGCCCCGGCTATTTGAATGGAACTCCTTCAGTAAGACCTTCGGCCCAACCGGTGCTGGTCTGACCATTGGCCTGCTCATGATCACCTTCGCAGCGCTCGAACTCCAACGTTGGTTTCAGGAACTGAAAGCACCGCCTCGACTGATGCCGGTCGGGGGACTGCTGACAGGCTTTTTCGGAGGGCTTACCGGGCAGCAGGGTGCGTTCAGATCGATCTTTCTCCTGCGATCTGAACTTCCTGCCGAACGTTTCATCGCCACCGGAGTAATGATTGCAATCCTCGTCGATCTGTCGCGCCTTGCCACCTACGCCGGTTCGTTCACGGGAGCCGGACTGGATCCGGCAGGAAGAGAGGGTCTGCTGGTCCTCGTGGGCACTTTCTCTGCGTTCGCAGGTGCGTACTTTGCGACTCGTCATCTCGACAAAATGACTATCGGCAAAGTGCGCTACAGCGTTGCGACATTGATGCTGTTGATTGGCTGCGCCTTGACGGTGGGCCTGCTTGGCTAAGCAGGAACGACCGCACTCCATCCAATTTACGACATGGTGATGCCGCCCATGCCGTTGCGAGGGCGGACAGTGCGCCCGTGACAGGCTGGGACATCGACGTAATGAGCCTCCGCTCGGTAGTAAGCGCCAAAACGGGCGACGGGGCTCGATGCCCCCTGAGCCGGTTCTGCCGAGAAAGAAAAGGAAGGGAGGCTCCGGCAGAAGCCGGAGCCTCCCGAGAGGCGCTCACCCGAAGGTGGACGCGCCGACCCGTTGCGTCTGCGGGCGCTGATCTGTGATCCGACGGATGTGGACCGGCACGCCTGCCTGACGCAGCCGCTGTGCAAGGTTCGACTGGATGCCGGAGCCTTCACCCACGATCCCTTCCACCGGGCCCAGCTTGACCATGTTCTCGTTGCGGAGAAACGGAGCGCGGTTGCCGTGGCGTCGGTCGGGCATGAAGAGGATCGTCTGCACGCCGTTCTTTTGTGCCCATGCGTGGGCCATCGCGTCGACACCCTTGCGCATTCCGGTCGTTCCGAGGACCATGTTGGGCACGCGCGACTTGATGTCGTCGAGGATGTTCCAGATCATCTCGAAGTCGTACCATTCCTTCATGCCGCCCGACGCGACGACCAGCGGCCCTTCGGGCTGGAATTGCGCCCTCCGGTCCTTTGCCCGGGCGGCGAGGAAGTCGCGTGCCTGGATCTGCGAGGCGGTCACGCCGTTCTTGCTGACTTGCGATCCGCGGGTTGCGGTGAACGGACGTCCGGTCTCAACCCGGTATACGTCCGAAGCGTGATCCCGCATTGCCTCGAGCGCTTCGCGGCATCCCTGAAGGGTCTGCACCAGCATTTGTGTCTCTTCGAGCTCGACCGCGTAGATCTCGGAAGGATCGAAGTGGCGTGCCATCTCTCCGAGCTTCTTCGCCGCATCGTCCTCGCGTCCTTCGACCAGGCGTGCGGTCATGTGGAAGGAATTGACCATCCCCCAGGAGAGCTGCTGGGCGAATTCCTCCATGCGGGTGTCCTTCAGGACGTCGAACACGGTGCCAATCGCCAGTTCCACTGCAGCCCGGGCCATGTCCGGATCGGGCATCTCGGCGGCCACCGGCTCGTCGACGACGGTCAGCTTCGCCATGTCGCTCTGCTCGAGGAAGGCGCCGTCATAGGCGGCGGTGACGTCGGAACGGGTGTCTGCCAGTTCCATGCGGGCGTTCGCGAGATCGGCGAAATTGTTGAACTTTTGCATTGGTAGCCTCCATTGGTTTGTGTCCGTCATCTTGTGATGACGGGGTCCAATGGTGCGCAGCGGACAAGCGAGGTCAGGGACGTTAACCGGGAAGCCGGCACGTCAGGGCCGGACCCCGGTTAACGCCTACGGGCCGTGGGGGAGCCGATTTTTTTGCCGTCGGGAAAAAATTGGGGGAACCGCGGATCCTTGACCGGATCCTTGCCGCAAGTATCCTTCGGACCCCATCACACGAGGATGCAATCAAACAGACCCTCCCCCTCCCCTTTGCTTGAGAATATCGGGCTCCCGCAGGAGCTGCGGCAGACAGGCCGGGGCGTCTCGCGCGCGCGGCAACGCCAGGGGTCGTTGCGCTCGCGCAGCCGTTCCGGACGCGAGCGGCGGGACCGATAGCCCGCGGGGCGAAACCGTAGAGTGGAGGCCCGCCCGTAGGCCGCATCGGGTTTCAAGGAACGTGGAAGTCTGTGGGGCGCCAGTTAGCCTTTGAGGCCATGCCGGCCGGAGGGCGAGCCGATGCATTCTGCCCCGCTCTTCTGGCCGCAGCGCGATAGCGCGGTGGGCGGCTGTCCCGCCATGCGATCGTGACCCGGATGGGCCGAGACCCGCAGGGGCTCGGTGGAGCTTGGTGACGCGGCGAGCCCTAGCGAAGCCAGGGCCGCAAGGAAGCTAGCGCAATAGAGCGCGGTCCGGCCGGAGGACGGGAGGCGGCAACGATTTTTGTGTCGCCTGCATAAGAGTCTCATTATCCTGACGACGATCATGGAGCGTCCAAGGCACTTAAACAGTCTCGGCTATGTAATCGCAGGCAGCGCCACTGAGCGTGCGTCCTCCCAGGCCATGATCGCATGGGGTGAGAAGCCGAACGGGGTGCTTGTGCATATTGACGACGCCGCCGCAGGGCTGGCCGATGGTCTCAAATGTGCTTGCGGTGCGCCGCTTGTTGCGCGCAAAGGCAAGATTCGGGTTCACCACTTTGCCCATAAGGCGGGCACCGTTAAGGCTTGCGAACAGGCCCAATTGAAAGCGCTTGGTCAGTTCGCTCGCAAAACCTTCCTGCAGGCTGGAGAGCTCATTCTGCCGCCCATTGGGGGACGGCGGTTGACCGTAACGGTCGATGACATCCGCAATGAGATTTTCGGGCAATGCGCGGGTGTCTGGATCACGACAGTAAGGGGAGAAAAGCGCAGTGAAATTGCGGTCTTGCTTGTTGTAAGACGTGGTCGGCAACGGCCGTCAAAGGCTCATTTCGAAGCCTTGAAAAAGTCTGCGATGTGGATTGATCTGACGGCCTATCGCAATCGCGCGGACCACGAAATCGTTCATGCCATGACCGCTGCCCATGATCGTGATTGGATCTTTAATGCTCGTCATCCCGATCGCAGGGTACGCAGCGCTTCAAATGAGGCGACGCCGGAAAATCCTCAGAGCTTGCCGCCGCGACGCGCGATCGCATCCCCACCCAAAGTGAAACCCTCAATTACGGAAGATGAGTGGCAAAGATTACATTACACGGAGCTGCGCCGCCGCGTATTTGGCTGGAGCGATAAGGAGTGGAGAGGTCGACGGCGGTGATGGACGTGGCGGTGTCGCGTATTTGCGGGAAGGGTTGCCATTGGTCGGTCCTTTCAGGCCGCGCGCGGTAGCGTTGCGGCGATCTCGGCACGTTGTGCTGCAAGCGTCGCGAGATGATGAACATAGATCGGGCCGAATGCGAGCGTTTCGGCCAGGTTTTCGTCGGTTTCCACAATGTCGAACGCAGTGTAGCGATCGAGTGCATCGAGATCGATGTGTTCGAGCAGTTGCTCGCGGCGGTCGGCGAAGCGGGTCAGTTCGTTGAGCTTGTGCTCGGCACGTGCGACGTCGCGCTCGGCGAAGAGGCCGAAGTCCTTCATGGCAATTCTCCTGCGGTAGTTGGTGAAAGGGCGGCGCTCGTGCGCCGCCCTCCTGGTCGATCAGATGAACTCGACGTTTTCGGCGATGATCTCGCAGCCGTAGCGATCGTTGCCGTCGGCATCCTGCCAGCGTGAGTAGTGCAGGCGGCCGGAGACAGCGAGCTGGTCGCCCTTCGACTTGTGCTCGCGAAGCGGAAGACCCATCCCGTTGAAGACGGTGATCTTGTGAAACTCGGCGTCCGTTTTGGTGTAGCCGGTTTCCGGATCCTTCTGGACGCGGCCGTCGCGGATGAGGGGACGTTCGGTGACGAGGAGCAGCTCGGTGACTTTGGTCTTGGCGCTGTCGCGGGCGACGGGGTCCTTGGCCAAGCGGCCCACCAGGTTGACGTTGTTCATTTCGTAAGCCTCCATTGGTCCCGGCGGACCGTCCGCCGGTGCCCTGAACGAGCCCCGGAAGGAGGGATGGGTCACCGCGCACTCGTGCGCGGGAAACCTCGAAAATCGAGGTGGTGCGGGCAGCTCGCGAAGCGAGCAACACGGCTCGCATTTTCAGGTTGGCCCTAATCCCGACCGGAGGGGCAGGGGCACTAGGCGGCGGACGGACCGCGCAGAGATCAATGGGACTGATCCGAGTATTAACGTCGACCGGCATGGTCGCTTGGCCTGTAGGATCCGGCCCGCGACATTGGCGAGATCGCTCCAGCCATGCTGATTTCGGCTACCGAGGCAATACGGCCACAAGACCGTGATATCCGGTTCGAACCGCTACTCCTCTGGGGCCGGTCGCAAGAGCATCGTCACCGGGTGTTTCACGCGGAAGTGGCCATGTGAGCGACCTCGCCCACCGGACGCTACGATCGTGCCGGGAAGCCGGGGGTTATCTGCCGGCATGGGGGTACCCACGACGCAGTTCGCAGCGCCGGGGCGGTGCGCGAGTGCCGCTTGTTTCTATTGCGTCTATGGCTCTGCCTGATTGGAGGGTGAGCTTTCGTCGGCAAGCTCGATCGTTGCAAGTGCCGCGTCGACGAGTGCCAGGCAGCGCCGGATCGAAAGTAAGAATGTCATGGCCGACGATTCTCATCTCACTTCTACTCGCCACCGCTTCATCTACGATGGACGTTAGTAACCTTGGCCCGAGGACGCCCTCGGAGATTGGCAAGCCTGTCGGAATTCAATCACAATGTCCGGACCGCAGCAACGCGGTTCACGCTCAATCGGCTGCAACGCTCGCCGAGATGCAGCCACCGGCCAAGCGGTATTTACGCGAACCTAAGCCTAGAATGCTGGCGTACGGATCATTCCCTTTCCCTTGCTGGCGGCGCAGGAGCTGGTGGCAGTAAAAAGGCCCGCCCGCGGGGGGTCGCGGACGGGCCTTCGGGGATGGCCGATGCGGGAGGGGTCGCACCGGCCCGGGGACGCGGTTGGTCAGGCGTCGGCGGTCTCCTTCGCCTTGCTCTTCGCCTTCGGCGAGGGAGCGGTGCTCTCGCCCAGGCCGTCGCCGCCGGCGGTCGAACCGGCCTGCTCGGGCTCGTCGCCGGTCGCGGTGGCGGTCAGCGGCGGCAGCGTGTCTTCGCCTTCGCTCGCCATGCCGGGGAGCGTGCGCTTGCGCTGCGGGCGGCGCCAGGCGACGTTGTAGGTGCCGTCTTCCTGGCGGAACATGGCGACGTCGATGGGCTTCTCCAGCGAGGGATCGTCGATCCGGCCCGAGAGGAACACTTCACCCGTCTCGTTGGACGAGTATTCCCACAGCGCGCCGACCTTCACCCAGCTGCGGCGGTCGGCCGACAGCGCCATGACGTCGAAGGCGGGGGCGCGCTCGTTGGTCGAGACGAACTCGCGCAGGGCGATGGTGGCGGCGAATGCCATGGTGACGATGCGGCCGATGTGAACGCCGTCTGCGTTGGCCTTGAGGGTACCGATGTTCATGGGAAGTTCTCCTGATGCTCTGTCCGAACCCCTTGTCCGGACCATTTTCCTTCATCCCTCCCTCCCCCCGGGCGCAGCCCGGCAGCGCGCGCCAATCGCCGTAGGCGCGCGCCAATCCGCACCCGACCCGCCGGGAGGGAGCGTCGCGTTTGAAAAGTTTTGATCCCCGGGTGATTGGCGCGAAAATTACCGACGCCAGGAGGATCGATCTCTAGGGAGCACGCCATGCGTGTCTTCGACCGCGACAGTCGTTCCGCCCTGCTCGTTCCAGCGCCAGAGGACGAGGTTGATCCCCGCCGCTTGGCTCGAGGGATAGATCAGACCATCGAAACCCTTCTCGATGAGATCGGCGGCCGCCTTTTGACTGGGAGCTGGTGTGTGTTCGAAATCCGGACCCCACCATGCGGTTTCGACGAGATCGTCGCGGAGGCCGAAGCGCGCTCGGAAGCTTTCGTCGCGGTAATCGCCGATCTTCCCGCCCGACACCTGGTAGCGCACGAGCGTGATCGGGATGAAGTCCTGGACCTGCTGGTTGGATTCCTTGACGGCGGTGAGCGGATCGAACGAGAGGTACAGGGCTTCCTGACCGCTCCTGTTCCACCGGCCCCCGGCGATTGCGGCTCCCGCTCCGCTTGTGGGCGTGGAGGCCCATTCGGGCGTGTGTGCCCGGAAACAGCTTGTTCGGTCCATGTCGGCAGGTTCAGGCGTAGACGCCGTTGTAAACATTCCGCAGGTGTCCCTGCACCCAGCCTGCGTTACCGTCCTTGACATGCTCCATTGCGGTCTTCGTCCCCATCGAGACGATCGGAGTGTACTTGAACCATACGACGGCCCGGTCCTCGGTGCCGGCCATCTCTGCTGCTTGCGACAGCAGCCTTACCAGCGGCGTCAGCGCATCGCGTCCCTTCTTGCCCAGTGGTTCGGTCGACAGCGTATTACGGCTTACGCCGACCAGCTCGGCGAGCTCGGACATCGAGATGCGCAGTGTAGCCGCCAAGGCCTTCGGATCGATTTCTCCGGCATCAAGAACGTCGTCGAGCAATTTAGGGATCATCATCGTTCTCCTTGACGCAATATAGGGCATTGCCTGCTCAAAATCCAGTTAAATGCGTATCAATTTTTGTGGATCATGCTTCTCCAAGCTCGGCGATTACCTGATCCGCATGGACGGGAGGGACAAACCATGCGCGGAACCTGGGTTTCCAGGCACCTCGGCATTGCATCAGTTCGGCCACAAGATCGCCCTGCGGTGATCCCGGGGGTGTCCAGAGCGAGACGTCGCCATTGTGGAAGTGTGTGATCCACACCTTCCCGTGACTCGTATCGATCGTTTCCTTCATCGGCATTGCCGCTTGCTGTGCGACACCGATCATTCGGTCAAGTTTGCGAAGCACGTCGCGCGTTTCGCAGATGTCGTGCGGCGATAGCGTGATCCTTCCGCCGCAGCTTGGCCTGGAGGGCCCCCGTCTCTTCGCGGTGCGCGGATCGGGCCGCGCCCAGATGGTGTTGGTATCGTCTTTCGTGCGCTGGCGTCCAGCTCGTCGAGTGGCGCCCGAACGTGTAGGGCAGAAGATCGGATGCTTTGACCTTGCTTTCCGCTTCTTGCGCGAGGCGGCCGTTGATACGGATCAGAAGTTGCCGCGTCTCCTCGCGCCGAGCACGCATCCTTGCAAGCTCCGGATCCGTCATTGCGGCCACCGCGGCATTGTGATCCATTCGGGCTCGTCGCCGGCGATCGGCGGGTCGGTCTTCTCAGCCTGTCTCGGCGTGTAGACGGTGGCGTCGGCCAAGCGGCCGAAGCCGCTATGGTCGTTCCAGAACGATAGGCCGTGTTCGAGGTCGCGCGTCGCGAGGACGAGCGGTCGCGCGTCCTCGTTTTCGATTTGCGCCAGGGCCTCCGATAGGCCTTCTTGGGTGCCGCGGAAAACGATCGCGTCCGCTGTTATTAGCACGAAGCCCCCTCCAAACTCGTCCGGACGAAGCTTGCTGCAGCCGTAGGCGTAGCAGAATCCCGTCGGCAGCGCGCTCGGACACGCGGCCTGCATGATCTTGGCTATTGTCTCCGGGTCAATCTGGTCTCCGCTGATGATGATCCGTTCGTGGTCCGTCTTCGTGGGGCCCATGTGGTGAATGTCGAAGTCGGCAATCGGATAGTTGCCATCGCTGAAAAGGGCTCGGTAGGCTTCGAATGGATCCTCGTCGGAGCCGGGAAAGGCATTCTTGAAACGTGCCGAGCGCTTCTCGAACTGCTGTCGCCATTCCGTTTCGGGCACCTGCGAAAGCTGGAGATCGACGATTTCGTTCAGAAACTCGATGTCTTTGACGTGCGCTTCTATTACGAAGGACGCCTTCGTGTAATGATCGGCCATTCTGGTTTCCTCAGGCTATTGCCGCTTCTGCGATTTCCGGGAATGCAGAGCGTAGATTGGTGTTCAATGTCTCGAATTCGTCGGGGAAGAAGCTCCCGCCCGGAAGCGGCCGTGTCGTGTTGATTGCACCGCGGATGGCTTCGTTGATAAATCGGGCGGCCTGCGTGGCGTTCTTCAGGTGGCCCGGGTCTGGCGGACTGAAGCCGGCATGGAGCCACCGCTCGAATCCTGTCTCGACCTTTTCGATGTAGTGGGCATGAGATCCATCGTCCTTCGCTGGATCCACGACAGCCTCGAGCGTGTGGTACGTTCCGAAGTCGTGACGGTTCGCGCGTGACCGTAACTCGATGCCTTCGGGCGGAGTTCCGTAAAGCGCGAGCAGGCCCGCCCTGTAGAGGGCGACTTCGGCTCGGTTGCGGGTCCAGAAGCCGGGCGTGTGACCAAGCTTCGCGCAGTCTTCTCCCCAAGGCGAACCTCCGAGGTCCAGGGAGTAGGGTTTCTTGTCCATTTGAGCCTCTTTCTGTTCGCCGTTTGCCCACCCCCTTTCCCTTGCTGGCGGCGCAGGAGCTGGTGGCAGTAAAAAGGCCCGCCCGCGGGGGGTCGCGGACGGGCCTTCGGGGATGGCCGATGCGGGAGGGGTCGCACCGGCCCGGGGACGCGGTTGGTCAGGCGTCGGCGGTCTCCTTCGCCTTGCTCTTCGCCTTCGGCGAGGGAGCGGTGCTCTCGCCCAGGCCGTCGCCGCCGGCGGTCGAACCGGCCTGCTCGGGCTCGTCGCCGGTCGCGGTGGCGGTCAGCGGCGGCAGCGTGTCTTCGCCTTCGCTCGCCATGCCGGGGAGCGTGCGCTTGCGCTGCGGGCGGCGCCAGGCGACGTTGTAGGTGCCGTCTTCCTGGCGGAACATGGCGACGTCGATGGGCTTCTCCAGCGAGGGATCGTCGATCCGGCCCGAGAGGAACACTTCACCCGTCTCGTTGGACGAGTATTCCCACAGCGCGCCGACCTTCACCCAGCTGCGGCGGTCGGCCGACAGCGCCATGACGTCGAAGGCGGGGGCGCGCTCGTTGGTCGAGACGAACTCGCGCAGGGCGATGGTGGCGGCGAATGCCATGGTGACGATGCGGCCGATGTGAACGCCGTCTGCGTTGGCCTTGAGGGTACCGATGTTCATGGGAAGTTCTCCTGATGCTCTGTCCGAACCCCTTGTCCGGACCATTTTCCTTCATCCCTCCCTCCCCCCGGGCGCAGCCCGGCAGCGCGCGCCAATCGCCGTAGGCGCGCGCCAATCCGCACCCGACCCGCCGGGAGGGAGCGTCGCCGGCTTGCCGTGGTTTCTATGTCCTGTTCGACCTGTTGCGTGCTTCAAGTCGAGCTAGGAAGGCTTTCGCTTCGAGCTGGTTAGGCCCGTCCACTTTCGCCAACGTCTTCATCCGATCGATTTCTAGGCTCGCCGCGATCTCTGCAGGAACATCGCAGTATGGTTCGAGCAGCCTGATCGCGTCGACTGGTCTCGGTAGTTCGGCCTCGCTGGTTCCCACCCATAGAATCTCGATTTCTTCGTTCTCGTCGTTCGGATATCTTGCGAAAACCTGGGCGTAGAATGTCTGTAAAGGCCGATCCCAGCCAATCCAGGCAGACGTCGCCTCGACACCCTCTCGCAGCGGGATCTGATGGCGGCTCATGACTTCGTCCTGGTCTGGCGATGTTCGCAGTGGCGTCGTGCTCCCTCTGTGCTGGCGATGGCGCGGCGCACTCGTTCAAGTGCGCGCGGGCAGTCCGCGCTGCGAAGTGCCATGCGTGCCGCGCGGAGGTGTCGAAGAGCCTTGTCGACCTTCGGCTTGGTCGTCTCGTCTGCCGGCCTGATTGCCATTGCTCAATAATCCTCCGGTTTCATCAGCGTGATCGCCCGTCGGGTTTCGGCCGCGTTCGCGGGATCTTGCGAACCATACTCGAAGTCGGCGTCATAATAGTCGATTTTCATCATCACCTTGACGTCGTCGACCTCGAACCAGGCCATGTCGCGTTCGGGCGAATCCTTGGAGAATGTGCATTCGCGCATCGCTTTCATGACGCGGGCCTGCGCAAGGATATCATTGCTGCGCTTCCCGTCGCTGAGGCTGTCGAGGAGGTTCATGGTCAAGATGGTCCGTGCGGTGCGGTCGAGGCTGAGCCGTGCGCGGTCGTTGAGTGCGGCTATCCGCTCGGTCGTCGAAGGGCGCGTTTGTGCTAGGGCTTCAGACATGAGAAATCTCCTGTGCGTGGAATCGTTCGAGCCACGTGGCCATCGGATCGCGAAACTCGACTGGCTGTTTCGCGGCGCGTTTCTGGAAGGCCACGAGGTCCGCTGGTGCGCTGTCGATGATGCGATCTATCTCGTCGTTTTCGAGCAAGCCTTCGTTGCGGATGAAGTCGGTCATTCGGCCGGGCTTGGTCTTCGTCGATTTTCGCCAGAGGCCTTCGACCGTCCTGAGACGAGGCGCTGCTCGTGCCTCGATCAGCACGATTGTCCGCAGCCATTCGGGTGAAAGCGCGCGCACCTCGTCGGGCTTCATTGCAGTGCAGAACACGCAGGACGATTTTGGAGGTACCGGGAGGCCGGCCTCGATGATGCGGTTCGTGCACGCCGCTCGATCCCACCCCCAATCTCGTAGCGGGTAGAGGTTATCGAACAGGGGATCGTCGATTGTTCGTGCATGTGCGTACCGCTGGCCATCGCGCGGCGAGGCGTCGTAGCCGATATAGCGGATCACCTTCTCTCCTTCCGCCCAGGCATCGATGGCGGGTTGCCAGGTCTTGATGAACGCTTCCTGCGGGGCGGCCTTGTATTTGAGCGAACAGCTGTGCCGGCCGAACGCGATTGATGGCAGGCATCCGTTCGTGAGCAACGATTCCGTGAGGTCGCGGTAGGGTGGCCAGTTCTTGAAGCGCTTGGCTTCGTAGCGGACGACCTCGTAGGCAATGGAGCGCTCCGCCATCCACCACCGCATTTTGTCCTGAAAGGCGTAGGTTTCGGGTTTTTCCGCTCCGGTGTCGGCGGTGAGAACAAGGTCGGGTGCTTCGCCCCGGCTTTCGAGCTCGATCAGGAGGGCGGTGCTGTCAACGCCCATGCCGTAACTCAGTACGCGCGGCGCGGTCATGCCGGTTTCGTTTCGTCGGAGACTTGGACCTCGATCGCGCTATCGTGCGCGAATGTTATCGCCACTCTTTTCCCTTTTGGAAGGATCCACATTATGCGCGCCACCGCATCGCGGAATTGTGAAGCAATGGCGGCGTCTTCGCCTACGAGAATGCGGAATGCCAGTTCGCGCGCGTCGCGAAGAAACCGGTCGTGCTGGGTATCCCAGCTGTCGGCATCGGAATCGTTCCATGCGGAGAAGCAGGCGTTGTCCAGGAGGTCCACGAGGCCTTCGGGCTGCATGCCGTCCGAAGGCAGATAAGCGATGCTAACGTCCTCGATTCCGTCGGAGCAGCAACCGTCGGGAAAGGTCAGCACGAGATCTGCGGTCACCCGTTCGCGCCGCGCATCGCTGCGACCCTGTTTCTCGATCGCGAATTCGAGGCTTATCTCTTGTGCGACGGTGACCGTTGCGAGCGGCGGCTCGGCGGCGATCGCGTCGACCTTGTGAATAAGGCCATCTGCGTGAACGATGAAGGTCGGATCGCTCAGCTCGCGCAGCTCGTCATACCAGCGGTACCCTTCGAAGGCGGTGTTGCGGTCGACCAGCTTGTCGCGGATGGGGCTTCCCCGCAGCGAGTCGGCGATCGCCTGTCCGAAATGTGCTTCGTGGGCGTCCATGAGGAACTCGTCGCCGGTGATCGTCCGGCTCCCATGCGTTGACAACGGCTTCGGCCTCCGCGAGGGGACGCCGAGTTCGATCGCCCGCCGGTAACGATCGAAGGTGAGGCTGTGCGAGGCTTGCGCCGCGATCGCGCGGTAGCAGGCGGCCTCGCAGGCGACTTTCAATGCGTCCAGCCCGGCGTTCTCTACGAATTCCTTGCGCGCCGGAAGAACGAGTTGCAGTTCGGGCGTGTGCCCGATGTCGATCCGGGCGTGGATTTCCTGTCTGCCGACCTGGGGAATCTGGAAGAGCCGTGCAAAGACCGTGACTCCGTGGAAGTTCACCGTCGGCGTCCGGTGGTAAGGTCGGCCTTGGAAGATGCCGATACGGCTTCCGCGCCAGTCCTCGATATGGATCGCCTCGCACAGGAAATCCTTTTTGGGCATTTCCTTGCCATGAAAGCGGACGGGCACCGGGAAGAACTGCACGGCTTCCCGAAGAGCATTCTCGGCTGTTCCTTCATCACCGTCGGGGACAACGAATGAGACGGAGGTCCCTGTGGTCCTGTTGGAGCGGTCGACAACGATATCGACATCTCCCGTCCAGGCATCAGGCGCGATTTCGATCCGCCAGGCATTGCTCGACGAGCTAGGTCGGGATTCGATTACCGTCGCCTTCCCGGCTAGGCTGAACACGCCCATTCCTGCGGGGTCTTCGCCGTTGGCGACGGCGGAATCCCATCGCGATGCTCCCAAGGCGAGAACGCGTGCCGGATCGTCAATCCCGCAACCATCGTCGTCGATGGTAATTCGCAAGCCGTCTTCTTGATGCATCGCGGTAACGTTGGCGACACTCGCGCCGGCCCGGCGAGCGTTCTGCAGGAGTTCGTTAAGGATGTCGCTCAGCGAGCCGTTGAACAGACGCGTTACCTTTCCTATCGTCTCGGGGCTCACGCTCGCACGAATGGGTTCGTATTTCATCGGGTGCCTCCTTGTTGGACTGATTCCCGGCTTCCTCTCCCCCTCCCCTTTGTCCGAGATGGCCTGGAGCGATGGCGCGGGCGTTGCCCGGCTTTCTTCATCGGTAGTCGATCAAGCCGCCTTGGCGGCGTGGAGCTCGGCAAACCGCTCGCGGATCGTCCGCGCGTCGGGCCAGTGGTTGGCGAGATTGTGGGCCGCGGTCATTTCGCTCCGTACGCGGTGAATAGTGCGTGCTTCGTCGAGCGTGGGAACGCGTGGTGGCCACCCCTTCATGAACCGGAGGTCGTCGGGCAAACCGCTCTCGATTGTACGGCGGCGTTCCGCCATCAATTTGGCTTTCCTGATCGCAGCCGTTCCCTGCGCGTCGAGGAGGTGTGGGCTGACGTCGGCGAGCCAGCGCCCCGGTTGGAACGAGAATCCGGATTTGGCCTCGATCCCGACGATTACGCGATAGGCGGGGTGATTGCCTTCGCATGTCGACGCGACTGCGAGGTTGTTGAGTCCTGCAAGCACGCAGTAGCTGCAGCTCAAACGGTCCGCACCGCGGCCGTAGGCCTCGTGCAGCGGGATGCGGCGCGTGGCGTGATAGGCGAACACGTCGCGCGCCGACCAGTCGACGATCGGATGCCACGTCAGCATGGTCGTTCCTGCCCGGTTTCCGACAGGCGCAAAGCGGGTATCAGGCTTGCTGATCGGGGCTTTGAACCTGGCGATGCTTTCCTCGCGGCGAATGCCGATCACAGAAATGACGATTTCTCCCGCAAACCTCTTTCTGAGATCGGCACCGATCGGTTGCACCTTGGTCTCACCCGTACAGAAGCGCAGGCGTGCGGAGGAAAACGGCGACACGAGCTGGTATGTCTCGAGGTTCTCATATCGGCGGAGCGAACTCTCCCAGCGCTGTTCCCATCGCTGAATAAGGCCGCCGGCCTTGCGCCTCACGACGGACAGCTCGGCGGCAAGCATGGTCGCGATTGTCTCGACGAACCCGGGCGTGGATGGCCATTCGATCATGCCAAGATCCGCATGGATGGCATGGCGCCGATCGCGCGGATGTCCGATCCGGTCAAGATGTGTTTCGACGGCAAAAGCGGCCGCGCTGGAATCCTTCCCGCCCGAAAGGCTGTAAACGACATGTGCACCATCGGACAGAGCCGAGGCGACCGCATCGTCGATGGAGATGGGTCGGTCCTGCGCGGTCATGCCACCCTCTTCGGCCGAAGCTCGGCAGGGGGATTGATGATCTCGTGGGGGATCGAGGCAAGAACTAAGACCTCGCCGCGCTGGGAATAGGCGTCCTTGTCGAGCAGCGCGCAGACCTCGTCGTCGGCGTACGTCGGGCGTCCAAGATGATTTACTGAGGCGAGCCGGCGGGCGATGACGCCGATCTTTCCCTTCGGCACCCACTCGGCCCAATCGCCCCACGCGCTGGTCGTGCAGAACTCGCCTATGGCGGCCTGGTATGCTGCCCGAGTGCGCAGGACATGCGATTCGTTGGGTGCGACGGCTTCGCCGGTATGTGCAGCGAAACGGTCGGGGTGCCAGCACCGGGCGGTGTCGCGCGCGAGCTGCAGGAAATCTGCAGTGCAGGTTTTCTGCAGTGCAAGTTCTCCTTCGAAAGCCAGGTAGACCAGACACCAGTCGGCGTCTTCCTCGTAGGCGTTTCCATCGAGACGGAGCACTTCGGGCATGGCGTCCTGTCGCGCATCCGAGAGGAGAAGGCCGCCGTGGCTGACCGTCATAACGGACCAGATGCCAGGTGCGAGCTGATCGCCCTGCTGGATTGCCCCCCAGGGCGATGTCTCCGGCCGGGGCGAGAAAGGGAATACCGGCATGAACGAAACCTCCTTATGGTTCGCTCAACCCCTCCCCCCTCCCCCTTTTAGCCTATGATCTGCCTCGCGCGTTTTGTGATAACGTCTGCGGTAATCTCGCCCAACGGCAGCGCGACGACAGGGCCGATTTCGAGAAGCCGGTCATGTTCTATGCCGCGAAGCTCAAGATATCCGGTGTCGGCGGACTGGAGTACCTGGAGCGCGAATGTGATCTGCCTCTGCGAGGCCTGGTCTTTGACCGCTACCAGGAAGTCGGGCCTCGCGGATCCATGTTCGGTCTCGACGTCGAAAAGGATTTTCTTGACCGCCATGCGGATGCCGTGACGCCGTAGGCTGTATTGCGCTTTCTGGAGTTCCAGCAGGATATTCCGATCGTGGTCTCGTTCTGCCGGCACGAACTGGTTGCCGGTGAATACGGGCTGCGCATAGGCCCGCAGGGCTCGGTAGCCCTCACGTTTACTGTGTTCACCGACGACGGCGAGCACGAGAAACGGGGGTTGGACTTCGGCTCGAATGATTCCGGTGTGCTGTATGCGATTTCGGATTTGCACTGTGCCGAGCCCGGTTACGATCTCGCTGCTTGTCACTTCGCTCGCTTCAAGAAGGAGGAAGGCCTGCGGCGCGTATTCTTCCGGCCAGTCGTCTTCGGCCTCGCGCAGTCTCGCATGGACCTTGCGTTTCTCGTACTCGATCGCGTTCGTGTAGAAATGATGAGCGAGCTTGATGCCCGGAGCGATTTCGAACTGTTCGGCCACCTCGCGCAAGCACTTCATCTCTGCGCTTATCGAGCCGTCGCGCGGACCCTCTGGCGGAAGCTCGCGCAATACGTTTGATCGCGCGCGTTCGAGCAGAAGCCAGAGGAGTTTGCCAAGCCTGGGGATGGCGACGCCGCGGGACCGGTCGTCCGGCTCGCTTTCATCGGGTTTCTGGGCGAGCTTCTCCGGCGCTTTCTGGTGCGCGTTGAACAGTCCCTTGGGCTGCTCGATCTCGTAGAGTGTGTCGCGGCCGGTTTCGCGGATACGTTGCGGCGCTTGCGGCATGTAGAATGGGCACCCAGGGCTGTGGCTCGGACGAGCGGTCAGGCGGCGGAGATAATAGGTTTCCTGGAAGCTGAGATAAGCGGGGCTCATGAGCGGCGGCGAGCGATCTTCCGCCAGGCAGTCGCAGGCGAGCCATTTGCCGTTCTCGCGTGAGGTCACGACGAGCGAGACCGAGGCTCGGTGATCCGCCTCATCGCCTTTGCCCGTATACCATCGCACCAGCGCTGCTTTCAGCCCGTCGCTGATAGCGACGCGGTTCGTCATGCCGCTGGTATCTTTGGGTATGAGCCACATGACCTAGACCAGTTGACGTGCCTTTTTGTTCACTCTATGTTCATCGCATAGAGGAGTTTTGTGTGATGAACAAGGCATTCGCGGTTGGTCAGTTCGATCTGGATATTGCGCTTCTTGATGCGTCGTTCGACGAGATGAACCGCGCTACCCGCCGGTCGCTTGCGAATGCGTCGATCGGCGTCGAAGCGTTCGACGCGTATCATTCGGCCCGGGAGCTTTTCGAGACTCTTGAGGCGCTTCACGAAGGCCAGTGCGGAGCCAAGCGCAAGCTTGCCCAGGTTCTTTCCTGCGAGTGCGACGATTATCAGCGTTGTCTGTATTACACGGTTGCCGGTCGCGGTGTCTTGCAGATGCTGGACGATCTCGAATGGTTGATCGACCTGCTGAAGGCGCGCTGCGAGGTTTCTGCCGGTCTCTTCCGTTCAGGGACGCCGCCGCTCGTGCAGATCAATCCCTACGTCTCTGCTGAGCCGGATGGACCTGTACCGGCCCGTGGTGGCGAGTTCGAGCAGGGCGCTTCGTGGTTCCTGGATCCGGCCCTCGGCGGCGAAGTCGGCGAGTAGTCAGAGCAGGATCACCTGCAGCTCGAATGTTGCCGGATCATGGCCATGTGACGGCGTGACGCGCAGCGGCTGCAGCGGGCACTCGGTGCGCACGACGGCGTGATCCTCGCCGGTGGCTTCCGAAAGCCGGAGCGCCAGCCTTTCGGCGTTGTTTCTTCCGCATAGCTGGTGGCGCCTGGGATCGAGACTTTCGCATTCCATCGTGGAAAATCCGGTTCATGCGGCAGGGAAGAAAGTCTTCGCGACCTTCGGTTCGCGGACGATCTCGAACCGGCGTTCGAGAAGGCCGGATATCTTAAATCGGCCGCGACCATCGGTTAGCGTCAGGACGGCCTTCTTCCCTTCCCGCCGAATTCGAAACTCGCGATGCTCGCTGCCGTCGGTGAAGCGCATCGGTTCCGGAAAGCGGATGAGGTCACCATCGTTGACGCGGCGCTCCTTCAGTGCCAGCAAACGGTAGCAGCGCCGTCGCCAGTCGAGCGCGAACGGATGCAACGTCGGTGAAAGAAGCGCGAGGACGCTGCGCGGACAGGTCGCTTCGCTTGGGCCCACGGTTTCGTCCATATCCTTGTAGCCGAAGATGTACCCGTCGGCCGCGCGGGGGTTCCAGCGCACCAGGCAGATGATTGCGGTGACATAGATCCTCGCGCCCTTCTCGTCGTAACGTTCGGCCGCGGCATAGTAGGCGCTGCCTGAGTAGACGCTTTTCAGCACGCGGAGGCCTTGGAAGGGTTTGTCTCCCTCAGCCCTGCGTTCGTAGGTCAGCTGGGCGTCGAGATAGGCCTTGGGCGTCTCGTGCCCGCCCATGCCCATGTGCGTCATCGTAAACCATCCCATGTCGGGTTCCTTCAGATGAGACCGGCTTGCGCCTGCACTGGAAGTTTCAGTTCTCTTGCGATCCGCTTCGCGAGGGCCGGAATGTCTTGCAGCACCGTGATCGGGGCCTTGCGCATCGTAGCCCCGGGCGGTTTCCAGTGCAGGTTTCGCCAAGCTACACCTGGTTCGCCGAAGCGCTCAGGGGAAATGCGGACATACAACCCTCTCGCTTCTAGCGTGTGATCTCCGGCGAGCGATTCCTGCGGCGTCGTGTATCCGAGGCGATAGTCGTTGAGCGTCATGCCGAGTTCGAACGCGATCATGCGGAGGGTCCGCGATCCTTCGCGGCGATAGTGGCGAAGCTCCTCTTGCCGGTAGTCGATACCGCGTCGTACCAGCGCCACGATCGCGGGCGATCGCTTCAAGTCTGCAAGCTTATCGATGCACTGCCGTCGTAGGTCTGCATCCTCGGTATCTTGGCGGGTTCGCACCCCTTCTGCGATCCGGGAGAGATGCCGCGTAAGTAGGAGCACCGCCGGACAATCCGCGGCCGTCCTTCCGGCAAGGCGAGCATCTTCGATCGCCTCATTGAGCGCGCGTATGGCGGTATCGTATGTCGTTAGACCATCGGGCTCGAGGGCTCGGCGGTAGCGGTAGTCGATGTCGCATGTCATGGGTTCGCCCTTCCATTGCTGAAGCAATGACCCCCTCCCCCTCCCCTCAATGCAGCGATCTAGATATCGCCGTCAGGGCATTTCCTGGCAGCGGCTCGAAGGCGATCGGCTTGAGGAATACCTCTGGTGCGACCTGCTCGAGGATGCGGGCGATGGCGGAGAAGGCGACGCCGGATCCCTCGGTGGAGATCACCAGCAATGATCCGCCGTCCTCGTGTCCTGAAAGGTTCCATCCGGCGGGACCTTCGCCCAGAAGGCTGTCGAGTACGTTGCAGGATTCTCTGGCCGGGAAGTTGTGCAGCATCCGCTCTCTGAGCGCCGGCCCGATCAGTACGCGCTCGCCATCCACAAGGTCTGTCGCGTATTGGTGGAGCTGTGCGAGGCGCACGATCGCTTCGAGACCGGGCTCAAGCGTAAGCCTGAAGTGCAGCCGTCTCATGGCCCTTCTCCTCGGCTTCGCTGTCGTATCCGGAGAACGCCGCGAGATAGTTGAAGGCCTGGTCGGCCTTGGCGGCGGCGGTGATGATGGCGCTCTTGTCGGACTTCAGGATTTCGAGCCAATGGCCGATATAGCTGGCATGGCTTTCGTGCAGGTCGGCGGGAAGGCCGAGCTCGTAGCAGATGCGGGCCGAAATCTGTTCTGCGACGAGCTCTTCGAAGGCGTATCCTTTATCTCCGAAGCGTTTTCCGAAGGTGCGGGCGAGCCTGCTGGGATGGCCCGTCCAGTGCCCGGTCTCGTGGGCGAGTGTCGCGGCGAGGCCATCCTCGTCGACGAAGCTGTGACGGTGAGGCATCTGGATGAAGTCGCTGCCCGGGGAATAGAACGCCCGATCCCCTCCGTAGCGGACGTCGCTCGGAATGGGCCTGAAGAACGCCTCTATCGCGGCAGTCTTCTGCGACGGCGTCGGCGGTGTCTCCGGGATCGGGGCGGGGTCGAAGTGGACCGGCAGGCCGTCGATCTGCGAGGCGTTGAACACGGAATAGGCGCGCATGAAGCGGATCGTGCGCGAGGATTCCTCTCCGGTTGCCCGATCAACCTCGGTTTTTTTCGTCGTGTTGAAATAGATGCTGGGTTCGGCGCCCTCGCCCTGCCGGACCTGTCCGCCGAGCTCCTGTGCCTGGCGATACGTCATCCAATAGCGCGACTGGTACCCCATCGCATCGGCCACGGCCCACAGGTAGAGCCGGTTGATGCCGGTGTATGGCACGCCGTTCGCGCGCAGCGGCGCGCCGCCGGCCCCCGTTTTCTTCCAGGGACGGCGCCAGGGCAGCGTGCCCTCTTCGATCTTTCGAATAATGAGGTTCGTGATGTCCTGCGCGACGTCGCGCTTTGCGGATCGTTTCATGATGTGTCTCCGGGCATGAAAAAGGCCCGGTCGCTCGGTGGAGCGGCCGGGCCAGTGCATCAGGAGGGTTGCGGCGCCTTCAGGCGTCCACCGCCGCTTCTTCGTCGACGTCTTCGGGTTCCTCGAAGGTCGGTTCTCCGTTTGCGTCCGCGCGATCGGTGTCGTCGTCGGGTTCGACCGGTGTATCGTCCTCGCCGCCGGGATCCTGTGCGAAGTCGAATTTCATCGCTTCCGGCAGCCAGGCGAGAGCGCGTTCCTTGATGTCTTCCTCGACGATCGCATCGCCAGAGAAGAGCTTCTCGCACGTCTTCGACAGTTCGGCCTTCTTCGAGGCTGCGTACCGCGCCGCCAGTTCGGCTCCCCCGATATCGGTGAGCGCGGCGAGGCAGGACGTCTTGTTGATGCGGTCGAAAAGGTTCTCCGAAGTCGGCCGCCACATGGTCGCGGCGTCGACGTCGAGGATATTTCCGAGGACCGCATGAATCGGATGATATTCCGAATTGTAGCCCTTCTTCGCCTCCAGCGAGACCGCGACCACGTAGGACAGCCATGCAGCTTTGGCCTCGTCGTCGAGTTCGCGGAAGGCCAGGAAACGCTGTGCGACCTCCTTGGGCTCGTGCCAGGTCTTGTCGAGTGCATCTTCCGCCTGTGCGAGGATGCCTTCGGCTGCCGACTGCGGGATGTCGCCGTAAGCTGGATCTTGGGGCTTGCCCGCCTTGAGCGAGGTTCCCTTGCTCTCGTAGCTGCGATCGTCGCAGAGTGCGAAAATTGCATAGTCGAGTGCAAGTCCAGGATCGCCGAGAAGCGATGCGGCGAGGATGTTTCGGCGCTGGACGGAGAGCTCGTCGAACAGCTTCGCGCTGATCGGCTTCTCACCGCCCGGGGCGACTGCTTCGGGGGTCGACGGGCGAGCGGTCGAGCTGCCGGTGCTCCCGCTGGCCGGCATGTCTTCGCTGGTCGCGGTGACGTTGCCGTCCTCATCCTGCTCGAAGCTGAGGCGCTTTTCGCTGTAATAGTCGCTTTCCAGCACCATCTCGCCCTTGCTGGTCAGGATGAGAAAACGGCCAGCTTCACCGTGCCATTCCCCCGGCAGCTCACGGACCGGATTGTTGAGATCGTCGCGTTCGTTCGACAGCGTGTCGTATTCGACCTCGAGCTTGTCGAGATCCACGCCCTCGTCTTCCCGCTGGCTCTCGTCCTCGAAGATCGCGTTGATGTCGTCCATCCGTGCGTCGATCTCGTCGATGCGA
The DNA here is from genome assembly GCF_031846435.1 of Croceicoccus esteveae. Taxonomy (NCBI): domain Bacteria; kingdom Pseudomonadati; phylum Pseudomonadota; class Alphaproteobacteria; order Sphingomonadales; family Erythrobacteraceae; genus Croceicoccus; species Croceicoccus esteveae. The sequence continues at coordinate 17,055 of NZ_JAVRHS010000007.1, read as the reverse complement.
GTGCGTGCCTCCTCGGAGAGCGGCGCAGGGGGCAGGCGCACCGGGTTGACGCCGAGTTCGCTGCGGGCGCTCCACGAATTGGTGGCAGCGACGGGGTTGATCCAGGCGAGCCCTGTTTCAGCCGCCAGACGTTCGGCCTCCGCCTCCATCTTGGCGCCCGCGAGCTGATGCGCGATTTCCACGTCGATCCAGCGATCGTCGGCCGCTTCGCTGAAAAGGTCGCGTTCGATCTTGCCACCGGCCGCGACATATGCGTCTTCACCGACGAGAAGCGCGATTGGATCGTTGCCGCGCAGCGAGCCATCCGCGATCATTCGCCGGATGCCGTCCGCACTGGGGTTCCATGCGTGGCGCATCTGTTCGAATACGCGCAGTTGCACCTCGTGCTGGTCGGTTGCGGCGTAGGCCTTGGCGATGTCCAGCGTGATGTCGCCGACTGCGAGTGCTTCGAAGATTGGACCGGCAAGGTTGGCGAGCCGCAGACGCCCGTCGACGAAGCGCTGCGTCAGTCCGAAACGCTTCGCAACCGCGGCGGTGTCGCCGTCTTCCTTGATGAAATGCTGGAAGGCCTGGCATTCCTCGGCCGGCGTCATCTGCAGACGCTGGAAGTTCTCCGCCAGCGAGACTTCGCTCGGATTGTGTTCGCGGCGATCGATGACGAGGCAGGGCACTTCGAAGTCTGCATCCATGCCGCCCCGCTCGACGATGCGGTGCATCGCGCGCATCCGCTTCCCGCCGCCGATCACTTCGTAGCGGCCGCGCTTCTTCGCCTTGGCGACGATGAGGTTCTGAAGGACGCCGCGTGCTTCGATGTCGAAGGAAAGACGTTCCTCGAATTCGGGATTGGGCCGCTTGCAAACGTTGTCTTCGCTCTGGTCGAGCTTGCTCAACGGGATGAGTTGCATGATCGTATCTCCTGATGGTCGACCGGCGATTCACCGGACACCAATCCCCCTCCCCCTCCCCTTTGACCGGGCATGAGAAATTAGAGAGGCGCGAGAAGAGCCCTGATTACGGGTTCAGGATTGTCTACGGGAACGAATATGCGCGTCCGATATGCGATGATTTCGGTGAAGCACCCGATGCTTTTCAGCCATTCGATCTGGTCGACCGGCGCACCGGCAATCTCGACCCTGAGATCTCCCGCGACGCGGGAGCGCTTCAGGACTGCGCTAAACGGTTGCTCGATGGTGATGCTGCGATTTTCCATGAGCGCCTTGACGACAGCCTCATCGGTAAGCGTCACATTCGAATTGACGCCGAACGCTTTCAGCACGCCCGCTACATCCGTGTCGTAGACGATGCGGCCGAGCCAGCTGCGGCCCTCGAGGTCGACAATGCGGTTGACCTCGAGATAGTCGCGGGGAAGGTTCGACCAGATCGGGAGCAGCAGTCCGGTTGCGAGGTGGATCGTTTCGGTGTGCAAACGCGAAGCGCTGTCTTTGGCCTCGGCCTGCCACAGCCTCGCGAAGCGAGGCTCCGCACATTCGACCCAGGCGGATTCTTCGAGGTCGCGCAGCTGATGATATTCGCGGCGTAGCGGTCGGTGCAGGATGACCCGCTGGATCAACTCACCCTTCTCGGTCATGAAATGGCGCGACGGCTCGCACAGCGCCGCTTTGTCGCTCTGGGTGTTGCGCATGAGTATGCAGCCGTCCGACCATTCGCGCCGCTCCAGTACTCTTTCCAACGTGATCGGTTGATAGCGGGTCGTGAGATCGATGCGGAGCAGGTGGGACGTGGCGCCGGTGCGATCGTCGGTACGCAGTACTATATCCTCGACCACGCTGGCGCTTTCGACCTGGATCGTCTCGACCCCGACATCGAGCGTGCCTGCATCCCGCGCGGCCGATACCCGAGCTTCCACCAGTGCCAGGAATTCGTCGAATATTGCATTCTGCATCGCGATCGGGAGCGCCAAAATGCGATTGAGCCAGCGCTGTATGGGCGGGAGATCCTCCTCCAATATGCCGTCGGCGGAAGCGATCTTGAGACCGATGCGCTTTTGAAAGTCGATCAGCGTGGCGCTGGAGAGCTTGCCCTCGACCAGGAGGCCGAACCACGTGATGAGAGCCGCCTTTGCGTATTCGCTTTCGAGGTTATCGGCCGGGTCGAACAGGTTCTGCCCGCCCGTCTGACGCTGTCCGCGGGTCAGCGCGCCCAGGCTGTCGAGCCGCCGAGCGATGGTGCTGGTGAAGCGCAGCTCGCCCTTGCAGTTCGTCGTCACCGGTCGGAACAAGGGCGTCTCGGCTTGATGCGTGCGGTGCGTGCGCCCAAGGCCCTGGATGGCGCGATCGGCGCGCCAACCCGGCTCGAGGAGGAAGTGGACGCGCTGGCGCTGGTTTTCGGCATCAAGGCTGGCATGATACGAGCGGCCGGTCCCGCCGGCATCGCTGAATACGAGGATGTTCTTGCGCCCGTCCATGAAATGATCGGTCTCGGACTGATTCGTGCGCGCCGATCGCGTCTCCAGCTTCTGGCTCCCGTTCCCCTGGGTTACGAGGCGTTTGGAGCGTCCTGTCACTTCGGCGACCTTCTCGGTGCCATAGTGTTCGATGATCCCGTCGAGCGCGGGTTTGATCGGGGGAAGCGCGCATAGATGCTCGATGAGCCTCTGCTTCTTCTCGATCGCCTCGGCGTTGTGGACCGGGCGGCCCTCCTCATCGAACATCGGCATAGAGCGTTCTTCGCCCGTCTCATCGACGAAAACTTGCATCTGCTGGGTGGGGAAAGCGCGTTCGAGATAATCGATGACGTTCTCGCGAGGACTGAGATCGAGATCCAGCTCTGCTCGTTCTTCAGGGGAGAGACTGTCGAGCCTCCTGTCCAGAATGCTCTCGGCTGTTGAGACAAGCTGGACCACAATCGCCTTGCCGGCATCGATATGTTCGTTGATCGCCGCGATCAAAGTTGGCAGCTTCATCGAGAGAAGAACCTGGTTGAAGAAGCGCTGCTTTGCACCTTCGAAGCGGGAGCGCGCCGCGGCCTTCGCTCCGCTGTTGAGCGTGTCGCCGTCGAGATCGTTAACGACGTTCGTGAGCGCAAGCGCTTCCTCCATGTTCTGATGGATGATCGCCCATGCGTCCGCGTAAGTGTCGTAGACGGCGATCTGCTGGTTCGTCAGGTCGTGCTTGAGCACTTCGTACTCGACGCCAGCGAAGCTCAGCGCACGCGCTTGGTAGAGCCCGAGCGCCTTGAGGTCGCGGGACACAAGCTCCATCGCGGCGATCCCGCCCGATCTAATCTGGCTGATGAAGTCCTCGCGGTTGGAGAATGCGGTTCCCGGTCCCCACAGCCCGAGGCGAACGGCATAGGCGAGATTGTTGACATCGGACGCGCCGGTGGCGGAAGCGTATAGGACGCGCGCGTCGGGAAGGTGGTTCTGAAGAAGAACGCCGGCGATGCCTTGCAGAGATCCCGCCTTGGCGCCGCGGGCTCCCTCCCCCCCTGCGACGCCGCCCATTTCGTGACTCTCGTCGAAGGCGATGATGCCGTCGAAGTCGGTGCTGGCCCAATCCAGAAGCTGCTTGAGACGGGTCGCGTCTTGGCGCTGGCTGCGCAGTGTCGGATAGGTCACGAAGAGGATACCGTCGCGGAAGGGAAGCTCTTCATCGATCTTCCAGCTCGAAAGCGGTTGGATGTCGGCCGGCAACCCGCCGATCGCGGACCAGTCACGCCGGGCGTCTTCGAGAAGGCTCTCGTTCTTCGATATCCAGATCGCCTGTCTGCGTCCCGCCAGCCAGTTGTCGAGGATGCAGGCGGCAATCTGTCGTCCCTTGCCCGCCCCGGTGCCATCGCCGAGGAAATAACCCTTCCGGTAGGACCGTCCGTCTTCGGAAAGCGTGAGTCCTACGCCCTCCTCCGACGGGACGAACTTGCCCGGCAGAAATTGGGTCCATGCATTCCCGGCGTAGATGATCGTCTCGAGCTGCGCTTCCGAAAGCTGGGCCTCGCTCAAAATCCTATCATGAAGACGCGGCACATAGTCCGGCACTGGTGCGGGGATCGATCCCATGGCGACGCTTTCGACCAGCGGCGTCGGGTGTTCGCGTGATCCCTGGATCTCGATCCGGCTCGGCCGATAAGGAACGTAGACTCCGGATTGGGTCCCGAGCGCGCGCGGTGCGTCCAGCGTGGCGTAGCCCACCGCCACGATCTCTCGCGCCGCAAGCTTCCGTTCGATCTTGGGTGTCGTCCGCGGCTTGGCGCGCATCGACTTGAACAGGCTCGCTGCCTTCGGCTTTGCCGGAGCTGGTCGTGGCGGTGCTTCCGATCCGATGGGCGCGCGCTTCACGATCGGGAAGCAGTCGGCGAGCTCACTGACGGTATCCCGAGCGATGATCGACGGTTTCTTGTTGCCGGGAATCTTGTCGATGACCATCATCCGCACAGCCACGCTCGTACCCTGCTTGTGATAGCATTTGGCGAGCCTGCATGATGTCTGCACGGTGCAGTTCGTGAACGTGTCCTCGTAGATCCGAAGCATCTTCGCGCGTGTGGTGAACCAGTCTGGCATGATTGCCACGACCCGGCCCCCAGGGCTGAGCTTGGACAGGGCGGCACGCAGATGTCGGACAGCGGCGAACTCATCGACTCCCCTGCCCTGCGAGCGCGAGAATGGTGGGTTCATGAGGATCAGTGTGGGGCGGAGGTCGTGGGACGCGAGCGAGGTGAGCATCGCTCCGTCGAAACCGGTTATTATGGCCTGGTCGAAAAGCAGCGCCAGTTTCTCTTGGCGGCTTTGATCGAGTTCGTTGAGGTGGATCTGTGCGACGGGAGGCAACATGCTTACGAGGGCACCGTGCCCTGCGCTCGGCTCCAGGACGATGTCGTTACTGCGCGGTTGTGCGGCGACTATGGCCAATGCAGCGAGGTCCGCAGGGGTCGAGAACTGCTGGAAGCGGACCTGGTTCTCGCTCCTGACTGACTGTGTCGGGAGGGACTCTACGAGTGCGGAAATCCACGGTATGTCTTGCAGCGAGACGCTGGCGCGGGCGGACAGGTGAAGCGTCAATCCCGCTTCGAGAAGATCATAGGCATCGCGCTGCGTCCACGTACCATTCGCCGACGTGCAGCCATGCAGCTGCTCCATGGTCGCAAAAAGCGTCTTCTTGGTGAGGCTGTCCTCCGTAATAAGTCGAGCGACATCGCCAATCGCGGCTTTGAGGCGCTGGTCGGATATTTCGAATAGGTCGGTCACGGTCTGCTCCTGATGCTGATCCGCAACCAATCTTCCCCCTCCCCTTTCTGCTGCTCCGAAGGCGCTAGGTGCCAGTGCTCTCATTGACTTCCGCCCAGTCGGTCGCCGTCCGGGGCGGAGGGTCCCGAAGAACTCGCCGGGTTTCACTGGCGTGAGCTGAGACAGCTGCCAGCGCCCCAAGCCTCCCCACCCTGTTGTTATCTTCTGCGATCACGAGTGTCGTCACACTGTCCGGAATCCGGACCAGCGGTAAGCGCTCCGCCCCGAGAGTGCTCCAGCACGGCGGTCCTTTGAGCTTGGTGTAGGCTGCGGCGTCTTCCATACTTTCCGCAAGCGCGAGCGTTGTTCCGGAGAATGTCGGAGACCATGACGCCATCCCCGGCCGTCCGAGCATGTACTTTCCCTTGTGCGTGAGCCCTTCTGGCCCGAGCGCTATTCGCTGGATGGCCTTGAGGTTCAGCCCTTCCCTCACGGCGACCAGCAACGCGGGGCGGAATAGGGTGTCTGGTTTGCGGCCGAACGGACACCCGTGATGGTAGCGCAGATCCCTTGTTGTCGGTGAAAGCTTGCGCGAGCGAAGGTATGCCTCTGCCAGTGTTCCGCAGATCTCTGTCCCTTGATCCCAGATCCGTCTGGCGTTCTCCTTAGATGTGTTGGCCTGAAATTTGGGTACTGGCGAATTGAATACGCGCTGCGTTCGTGAGATTGCTTGCAATACGTCCTGATTCTTGCATCCGGCAAAGCAGTGCACCAATATCCCGCGCTGGCCTTGTCTGATTGAGAGAGACGGCCTGCTGTCAGCGTGGGCTGGACATCGGCACATGGCGTAGCTGCCATGCCACTTGCCGCGAAGTCCCGCTACGATGTCGATTGTTTCTTGAGTTGGGCTCAGAGCGGTCAGCATAGTTGCTCCTCCTTTACCCCGAACCCCTTCCTCCACTTTCAAGAATGAAATCGAGACGCGTGTTGAGGCTTCCGCCATGCTCACCGGTCTTTTTGGAGGGTTTGGCGACATCCAAATCACGCCAAAAGGTGTGTTTGTAAAAACTTTTCCCGATCCTAGGAATTGCCTCTGCTTAATGGTATCGGAGAACCCGTTTCGCGGGGGGCATGATAAGCTTCAGCGTGTTCGCAGAGTTTGCGGGAAATCGAGACGATGAAGCGCTTGTATTAGAGCATATGGCAACGTCGGAGGGCGCACCACCATAGGAGAATTTTGGTTGCTCTGCGTAATGCCCCGTACGAGCGACGCGCATTACTCCTATTGGTGCCCGGCTCTCCGCTTGGCATAAGAGATGACGAAGCCCTCCCAGATGCGAAGCCATTCTTTCTCGGTCCGAGGGCGTTCGAAATCCGGACAGCCACTGCGGAATTGGCTCGCCATCAGATCGACATCCCAGGGAGCACCGTTTTCCCGGCCGATCCGCAAAAAAGCTTCTTCGCGCTTTCCATACTGAAGCGACCCTGACGGAAACGCCAAAGTTTCGACTTCCGGCAACGTCTTCGCCCTGCCCTCGGCTTCCCTTGTCCTTTTGGACAGATCGCTCCGCTTGGTGCGCGGTTCGATTCCAACGAGCCGTAGATGGGCTCCAACGAGCTTCTTCTCGAGCGGCGCTGGTGAAGGGTAAAGGACGACCTTCCTCCCCGAAATATCAACATTGGCGTTTGGATAGACTGATGTAACAAGTTGCATTGTTTCACGGACGGTCTGGCGAAATCGTTTGCTGTCCGCGGCGTTGCCCAAATGCTTGGCCAACTGGTCCCACGAGAGTGTCTGGCCGCGTTCGGCGGTAACACGGGGGAGTCGGTAGGCAAGATAGGTGTAGAGATCGAGCGCGGTCGGCGCACCTTTCAGTTCTCGGATCGCCACTTCATTAAGTGGAACCGCATGTTCGAGGAGATGCTGATAGAAAACCTCTGACATTCGGATCTCGCGGGCGAAGGCACCTTCCTTGTCCAACGAGCCGGCATATTCGTTGGAAATTTTTACATCCCTGACGGCAAAAGCGTTCTGGTCCGTATCGGCGCCGTCCCATCTGATCTGCCATTCACAGGCAAGCAACCGATCGACCTGCTGCTTCATCAGATTGGCAGTACCTCGTGGCCCGTATGAAATCGTCTGATATCCGAGACGCCGCATCCAATCGGTGAAATTGCGGCCGAGGTAAACATCGCGCGATCGTTGCTGAACCGCTTGCGAGAGCATGTAGATAAGCGCCACGCGGGGATAGGATCCGAAAGGGACACCCAGACTCTTCATCACACGCTTGCCATCGATCTCCTGCAGCACCGGTCGGGGGTTGATCGCCAGCGCATAGCGACCGTCCTCGCGAATGATGGGCTCGAACTCGTCCTTGGGTCGCTTTGTTGGGAGCGACATGGCGCACAACGCCGAATGCAGAAACGCCGGAACCGGGTTTTCGTCCTGAACTCTCAGGAATGCGTCGAGCGTCAGCCGCGAGCCAGCATGCTCGGCAAGTGTCCGGACCTGTTCCTCGCCGCCAGCCAGCATTGCCAGGGCGTATTGGTGGCCAACCGGTTTCTTGTCATCCTGCGTCATAGTCCCCTCCCCCGATTCGGCGGGCCTCGGTCGCTGGATCAACAACAGGGTTGGAGGGCTAAATCAAGCCCTTTGGCGATTTACGGACGATTTGTGGCCAAAAACCTGCAAAACCACCGATGATGTCGGGTCCGTTGAGCCAAACATGCCAATATCAAATTTTTCAAACTCAAAATTTAATCGATTGCGAATCGGATTCGAAGGAGGAGATTCTCTATAAGTAGGTATGCGCTCTGAGATCATCGGTTCTTAGGCACCGAGATCATTGCATTTTTGCACTGAGTTCATCGGCCTGGCTCTGACATCATCGGTTTTCGTCCACAGCTCGGTTTTGCGAGTCCGATGGTTGGATCAAGCAGTTCAAAAGGGCTCGGAGATCATCGGCGGGCGCGTTTGCTCACCCGCGACTGCCCGCAAGTGGCTCGGAGATCATCGGTATGGCTGTAAGTTTTTTGGCCAAGTCGTTGCTGAAAGCCACAACTCCGGCTAAATTGATGTCCAGACTTCCAAGAAGGATAGTAGATGGCCACCAAGATTTCAGCCGATGGGCTTCCGGGCAGCTCAGCAACCGATGATCTCCGTTCCCTTCATAGCAAGTCACTGGCAATTCTCAAGCGACTCCAGACACACGCGCTCGATCCCGAAACCGGGGAGAAGGCGGGCCCGACCTTCCCTATCTCGAAGGCCGCAGAACTCGTCGATCGAACGGCATCGGCAATCCGGGAGGCCGAACGCGATGGCCGTTTGCCCGAGCGCAGTCGCACCCCTTCGGGTCACCGCTTGCCATACAATCTCACCGAGCTTGATAAGATGCGCAAGGTTTTCGGAACAAGGCCTTGGCGCGATCCGGAAGACACACCGGCGATTATCTCGGTGTCGAACTTCAAGGGCGGCGTTGGCAAGTCGACGATCGCCGTGCACCTTGCGCAGCATTTTGCGATTAAAGGGTACAGAACCTTGCTCGTCGACTGCGACAGCCAGGCCAGCTCGACCATGATGTTCGGATATCGTCCCGATATCGATCTGGGTGAGAACGATACGCTTTACGGGCATTTTCACGACCCCGAGCTGCTCGGGGTCCGCTCGATCATCCGGGACACGCACTTTCACGGCCTCAGCCTTATTCCTTCGAATCTCAAGCTCTATAATCTGGAGTATGAGATAGCTGCGCACCTGGCTCAGACGCGAAGCTTCGATGTGATTGATCTGATTTCGAATGCGATCGGCGAGGTCGTTCACGACTATGATGTCGTCATCATGGATCCGCCGCCGGCTCTCGGAATGGTGTCGATGGCGGTTCTCCAGGCTGCGAACGCAATGGTGATCCCGATGCCGCCGAGCGTAATCGACTTCTCTTCGACTGTATCCTTCGTCGATATGGCGAGAACCACTATGGAACAGCTCGAGCAGTTGGGGGGCAGGGCGCGACCGGCGTACAATTTCATCCGCGTGGTCGCGAGCCGCGTCGACGAGAACAAGTCGATGCATCGCGAGCTTCTGGCCATGATGCGTGATGTGTTCGGCGGGTCTTTGCTTACCTCGATAATGCCGACGAGCGCCGAAATCGACAATGCGAGTTCACGCCTCAAGACCGTTTTCGAGCTCGATCGGCCGGTAACGTCACGCGAGGTGCACATGCGGTGTGTGAAGTACCTCAGTGCGGTTTGTGAGGAGATCGAGCAGGAAGTTATCGGCAGCTGGGCGAGCCGGGCAGGGGAGGTGCTGGCATGATGTTGCCACGTGGCAACGATCTGGAAGGTCGTTCTGAGTCAATGAGATATAGCTCTCTGGCGAGTCCCGTGCCGGTGCCGGTGCATTGCCATGGTCAGCTGGTGTACGAGGCCATTCAGAGTGCCGTTGCCACGTGGCAACAAACCGCCGCCACGGCAACACACGAAAGGAGATTGAGTCTTGGCCAAGGGTAATAAGGGCTTCGGTTCGCTGCTTACCGAATCGATCGATGATGACATCGAGGAGGGGGAGGCGGCGCCGGCAAGGAGCATAATGGCAAGTCGCAGCGAGGCGCTCAATCGCCTGGCATCGGGTAAGGTTGTGACGGATCGCACCGAGTTCGTGGATCCAGCTCGCTGCCGGCCATGGCGTCTCCACAATCGCGATCTCGATCATCTATCGGAGGAGAGTTGCCGCGATCTCATCGACGCCTTCCTCTCGGCGAAAAAGCAGCGCATCCCGGCAATCGTCAGACGACTACGCGACGACCCAGAGCATGATTACGAGATCATTGCCGGCGTCAGGCGCTGGTGGACGGTGCAGTGGCTGCGCGAGCACAACCATCCAGAGTTCGATTATCTGGTGACCGTCCAGCAACTTACCGACGAGGAGGCATTCCGCGTATCCGATGTCGAGAATCGGTCGCGCAAGGACATCACCGACTGGGAGCGCGCTCATGAGTACGAAGCGGCCCTGGCCGAATTCTACGAGGGCTCGCTCACCCAGATGGCCGAGCACCTCAACATATCGAAGTCCTGGCTCAGCCGGATGCTCAACGTCGCGCGGCTCCCCGAGGAGCTCGTCGTAGCCTTTGCCGATCGTCACGACATCACCGTGCGTATCGCTCGTGACCTCAAGCCGCTCGCCAACGAAACGCGCTCGCTTTCGGCGATGCGCAAGGAGACGGAGGCGATCCTTGCTGAACGCAGCTCGGGGAGCGAACCGCTTTCCGGGCCTGAGACGGCTAAACGCCTGATCAGGGCGACCACCGCGCCTGGCAAGCCGAAGACGAAGGTCCAGACCGAAACCGTGCCGACCAAATCCGGCGTTCCGATGCTCTCGGTGACCAGGTCGCCTAATGGGGCGGGGCTCACCATCAAGATCCTCCCGAAATCAGGAGCTAACAAGACGACGATCCTGGCGGCGATCGAAAAGCTTCTCTAAGCTTCGGTGTGCTTACGCGAATGATCCGACAGCATCCGATCGATCTCTGCCATTTCTATGTCAAACTTGGCAAGAACAGTGTCGAGGGCCGGTGACGAGCGCGATGGGGAGGGCGGACGCCCGCGCGGGGGTGCAACAATCCCGAGGGCAATCCCGAGATCGGGAGTAACATAGAGACGCCAGCTCGTCCGTCCGCTTGTTTCCACCAGCAGACCCTTCTCGGCCGCTCTCGAAAGGAGCTTCCCGGCTCCCGAGAGCGTAATGTCAAATCGGTCGACAAGTGTTCGCGCGACTAGGAAGGGCGTCTCGAGTGCTAAGGTTCCTAACCGGGGCAGATGGCCAGGCCGATGCTCGGCACCGACAGCAGCGCCGTAGCGCATACGATAGTTCTCGAGGCGACCGAGACGCCGCAGCCCGTCGTCGCTTAGTTTTCGCAAGGATTTGAGCAAACGCTTAAGCTGGGCTTCCCGCGTGCCGTGAAGAAAGCGAAGGCCCGGGTCGCCGGTCACCAGGCAAGGGAGTGTGTTCCTGGTCAGTTTCATTAGCCGCAGCAACTTGGGAAACGCCAGCCAGGGAGCGTGCGTGTTGTCCTGCCGCGACCAGGAATCGAGAACGGCGAGCGCGCGGGCGAGGGGAGGGGCATCGCGCCAGCCATCGGGAATGTCGAAGGTAAAAGGTATGTCCTCGCGCCAATGACGGTCGTGACCGGCTACCAGATCTGCGGCCCAATCGGCGTAACCCCCGAACGGATCGCCTGCTGTGGCAACCGGAGGACGGCCAGGGATCAAAACGCCTGTGAAATGCGAAATTACATCGATTTCCTCGATTTCGTGTTGCTGCAGTCTCAAGGCTGTGGCGTAGCCGGTCCAGCTGGCTCGCAGCATCCACGCGGGGGCGACCGAACTGGCGGATATCCGGGCGTCAAGGCGAGCGATCGAAGCCATCGTCCGACCGAACTCGCTAACCAGATCGGGCGACCAGGGTAGCGCGCAAAGAGGAAGAACCGGGCGTGGCATATGACAATAGTAGCGTGAAAGACAGTGTTCAGTCCACTGAGCATGAGGCTTAGTGTTGATAATGCCTGCTTATCAACACTAGACAAAGCAACTTAATCCGCGCAAATCGCCATAGATGGCTTCCGAAATCGCTCCGAACGGCGTTCCAGCGCTAGTGTCGAACGGACTTGCCGATCACGAGAGCGAGCCCGTGATCGCGACGGTCGCCGCGCTAGGCGGTACTGGGGCAGCGGTCGATTCCGCCATGATCGATGCGGCCGCGCGTGCGTGGTCGGCCAACACCAAACGGGCGTTTCTTTCGGATCTTGGTCTTTGGAGCGATTGGTGTCGCGCGAACAGGGTGAGGGCCTCCGACGCGGACGCGCGACTGGTTGCGGATTGGGTGAGGGCGCTTGGCGGCCTGAAAACCGAGCGCCGGCTGCGCACTCCGATAAAGAAACGCGCGCCCGCGACGATTGCGCGCTATCTCGTCCATGTCGGGATGGCCTATAGGATGGCGGGGCTGGCCGATCCGACCGCGGCGCCGCTGGTCAAGCTCGAATTGAAGGCCATGCGCCGTGCGCGTGGAACCCGCCAGCGCCAAGCTAAGGGGATACGCTACAAGGGCGATATCGCCGACCTCGACGGACCACCCACGGGCGTGTGTCTCTCGCATCTTTTGAATGCCTGCCGGCGCGACTGGCTGGGCCTGCGCGATGCGGCGCTGCTGCGGGTCGCTTACGACACCGCCTGTCGGCGTTCCGAGCTGGTGGCGATCGAGATCGATCATATCGAGGCGGGCGAGGGCGGGGCGGGGGTGCTTTTCATCCCCTCGAGCAAGACCGACGCGGAAGGGGAGGGCGCCTATGCCTATCTGTCGCCTGTGACGATGCAGGCGATCCGCGCCTGGAAGAGAGCGGTCGATATCCGCTCGGGACCGCTGCTGAGGCGGGTCGAGGTGCATTTTGACGGGTCGGTCAGCCGGGTCGGCAATCGTCCGCTGCATCCCAACAGCATCACGCTGATCTATCGGAGGCTGGTGCGCGCGGCGCATGCGAAAGGACTGCTCGGCGAGATAAGCGAACAAAGTCTCGAGCGGTGGGTCGGGCAAGTGTCGAGCCATTCGATCAGAGTGGGAGTCGCGCAGGATAATTTTGCGGCCGGAGAGGGGCTCCCGGCGATCATGCAGGCCTATCGCTGGCGCGACCCGGCAACGGTCATGCGCTACGGGGCGAGGCTTGCCGCACAAAGCGGGGCCAGCGCGCGGCTTGCGAAGCGGTTCGCGTCGGGCTGATACGGCGCGACTGTTGATGTTCGCCCAAGAGATTATGACAGTCGCTTTTTTGGACTCCCACTCAACAGGAGCAATGTCGGCTTCGCGCCCTGATCCCGTCAATTGCAGCTCAACCGCCGATCGCCCAAAAGCAGACATTAACGTTAACCAGACGGGACGGCCGCGATATTGAACGCTGCCGCCGGTCCGCTTTTGAGCTTGAAAAGCCCTTAGCTACCCTTCGTTCAACAATCACGGCTCGGATTTCGGCAGCGCCTCCTCGACACCGCCATCGAATTACCCGATCACGCACAGCGCAAGTGATTCACCGGCCCCGAGCTTGGATTCTACCAAGTGCAGGACACAGGACTTACTTTAGAAAATCCGATTGATACAAGTGCAGTGAAGACGAGGGGGAATAATGTTTCATCTTACGATGCGGGTGGCTTGGCATGGCTCGAAGTGGAACGGCCGGGTATGTCCAGCTCCATCGTCGAATTCCTTTTGCGTCGCGCTTGATCGCATCCGCGAGGAAAAAGATGACGAGCGCTTGGACGAGCTCGCCGGTGTTTCTTGGGACGAACTTACTGCCGAGCAGCTCCCGCCCTGCAAGGCTGAGTCTGGCGCATTTATGAACGAGCGGCCTTGGGTCCGTCGGTTCGAGCATCCCTACTCAACGATCAAGAAAACCGCCGACACTCATGGCGTACTGAAGCCGACGGTGGTGAAAGTCCCAGAATACGCTGCGTTCGCGGTGCCGTTCGGATGGATGCTCAGAGGCGAGCAGCAAGGCATCGACGCAAAGCTGCCAAACCCGCTGCCACCAGACGAGAAATCACCGTTCGCAAGTCCTTGGGTCTTCGGTCGCGCCCGACAGACAGCGCTCGTCGATTTAGTCTTTGGGCGCCTGAAGCCGGAGCGATCGCTGGTGTTCTTCTATTGCAAGGAGGGGCAGCCGCTTGGAGACACTATTTCCAGGCTCATTATCGGTGTCGGACGGATCGAAACGATTGCTCCGACTAAGCAGTATGACGCCAATCCCGGCGAGGCGACTTACCCCATGTGGGACCGCCTGCTACGCCATTCGATCCGACCAGAAGGTTCGGAGGGCTTCCTATTGCCCTATCACGAATATCTCGAGCCCACAGGCGATGTCGAAGAGGATGAACGTCGCCGTCATCTACTGGATGAGATCGCAGTCTCCGCCGATCCAGCTCACACGAGGGTGTTTTCGTTCGCGGCCGAGCTGGCGCCGACAGACGTCGCCCTGTCAACACTCATCCGCTGCTTGGAAGCTGTCCGAAAAATCCGAGCGCACGGCATCGCCAAGGGTCCGTGGGAACGTCGCGAGGAGTGGCTCAACACCCAAATTGGGCTCGCGTGGACCGATCGCGGCGCGTTTCCTGGCCTCGGATCGGCGCTCGAAGCATTGGGGATACGCCTCGGTACGGCTTTAAGCCTTGAGTTGCTCGCAACTGGCGTCGTCGCCAGCGACGAAGATCCCTGGCCAACTGTCGATGCGCTTCTCCGTGGCAAGCGGAAGCCGCCGCAAGTAGCTTATGCCGCGGACCTGGAAGCGGTTCGGGCAACTTGGACTAATCTCGCAAGTGAGCGGCGAGCATTGCTTACGCTGCTGTCGCGAATGTCGCTAACACCGGGTCAGGCCACGCGTTGGTTCGATCCGGCCAAGCGGAAAACTGCGACAACAAGCCCGGTGACTGACGGTGAGATACTCGCCAATCCCTATCGAGTGGGAGAAGTCGATCTCGGTGACACCAGAGACCCGGCGATATCAATCGGCGTCATCGATCGAGGTATATTGCCAGACGCAACGATCGCCGCCAAGCACCCCCTGCCAGCTCCTTCGCGCATGCAGTCGAGCAACGACCCGCGTCGCTTTCGAGCCGCGATAGTCGCGGTGTTGAGACGCGCCGCAGATAATGGGGATGCCCTGCTGAGCGCGACTGAAGCGCTTGATAGGGTAGCTACAGTTGATCTTGCTCACCCGTGCATGATCGGTTCGGACTGGCCGGTCGCTAATGCCTCTAGCCTGACCGGTGTGATCGACATCGTAGATGTGATGACAGGGGAAGCGGACACGCCGCCGATCTCGGCGCTTCAGCTGTCGGATTTGAAGGCGCGCGAAGACCGGCTTCGTTCATTGATGACGAAGCGCGCGGGACGGGCGGCAAAAGTAATCCCCGCCGACTGGAAAGCGCTGCTCGTCAAAGCGATTGAGAACGCGGGCGGAACCTACGATCCGAAAAACCCGAGACACACACTCGCAATCGACGAACAGGCGGCTGCGCTTGGCCGCATCACGGGTCGACGCCTCACGGCGCTCGTGGGACGGGCCGGAACAGGCAAAACGTCGGTCATGGGTGCATTGCTGCTGAACGATGAGCTGGCACGCGGCGGGATACTACTGCTTGCTCCGACAGGTAAAGCGCGCGTCAGGCTGGGAAAAGCGGCGCGCGGCGAAGCGAAAACCGTTGCTCAGTTTCTCAACGACCTTGGACGCTATGACGGCTTGCGTCAGCGTCCTCGGTTCATTGGAGAGGAAAAGCATCGCAAGGAACGGACTGTCGTCATCGACGAGTGCTCCATGCTTACGATGGATGATCTAGTCGCGGTATTCGAGGCGCTCGATCTTGCTCACGTTCAGCGCGTCATCCTCGTAGGCGACCCCAATCAGTTGCCGCCGATCGGTGTCGGCCGGCCGTTTGCGGACCTAGCGTCCTTCCTTGAAACGACCACGGCGAAAGATGACACGGGTTCGGCCTTGGGCGACGCCTTGGCACGGTTGTCGGTCGAGGTACGCGCCGTGGCAGGCGCGGACGAGCCGTCAGATACGCTTCGACTTGCTTCCTGGTTCACGCGCGAACCGCAACCTGTCGATGCCGATCGCGTCCTCAGTGACCTTGAGCTTGACAGACCGTTCAATGACCTGGATGTGCTCTTCTGGCAGACGGCTGACGATTTGCGGACGCGTCTTGGCGAAGCATTTCAGAAGCATTTAGGGCTTGCGAATCCGTCGGATACGGCGGGCTTCAACGCTTCCTTAGGGATCGACGAGAAGGGCTGGGTTCCGTTCGACGATCCTGACGGTTCGGAGCGTTGGCAGATACTGTCGCCCGTACGCCTGCACCCCTACGGCGTGCACGATGTGAACCGCTGGACTCAGCGCCGGTTTCGCGCCCGTGAGCTGAAAGCGGCCGAAGACCCGTGGGTAGTGAGCCTCGGCGATGAGAGCATCGTCGCTCGCGACAAGGTTATCCAAGTCTCGAACCAATGGCGGAATGCCTACAACGGTTCGGCGTCGGACAAGCATTATGTAGCGAACGGAGAGGTCGGGCTCGTGGCTGGCGGAAAGCAGCCATGGTTGAATACACTCTTCGCCGGTCGGCCGAACCTGACCTTCGGTTATAGCGGTCGTGATTTTCCCGGTGGCTCGGGTCCACTGGAACTTGCCTACGCAATTACCGTACATAAGTCGCAAGGCAGCGAATTTCAGAAGGTCTTTGTAATACTCCCGAAGAACTGCCGCCCCCTGTCGCGCGAGCTCCTATACACGGCGCTCACGCGCTCTAGACGACAGCTCGTGTTGCTTGTGGAAGGCGATAACGCTTCAATGCTGTTCGACTACACGCGGCCTGAGAAGTCCGAAACAGCCCGCCGCAACACGAACCTGTTCCAGGGTGTGCTTCGTCGCGCCGAGTCTGAAGTGCCTTACGCCGAGAACCTGATCCATCGCACGGAGAAGGGCCACCTCGTCCGCAGCAAGTCCGAACTTGTGATCGCCAATATGCTCTTCCAGTCAGGTGTCGATTACGAATACGAGCGCGTGTTGGAAGGCGAGATCGAGCAAGGTCGCCTCAGGCCCGATTTCTCATTCGTCACAGCTGACGGCGATCTAGTCCTTTGGGAGCATCTCGGGATGATGCAGAGGGAGGACTACCGGAAAGGCTGGGAGTGGAAGCTCAAATGGTACGAGACCAATGGGTTTAAGATCGGGAGGAATCTTTTTACATCCGTAGATGACGATCGGGGCGGTCTCGACTCTGCTGAACTGCGGACGACAGTCTGAACCGCCCCGGGATTGCCGGAGGCCCTAACTCCTGAGAGGAAGGGT